>DATGHS010000311.1:0-37338 GCA_035307785.1 Gemmataceae bacterium | reverse complement strand
AACATCCATTCTACGTTCAATCGCTCGGATATGTGCGTTTGCAAACCAAGCCGGTCCAAACCTGCTTCAGCAAGGATCAGCCCGTCCAGATCTTGTTCCGCCAACTTTCTTAGGCGCGTATCGAGGTTGCCACGAATATCGACCAGGCAAAGGTCGGGCCGACGGTGCAAGAGCTGGGCACGACGACGAATACTGCCGGTGGCGACCCGGGCGCCTTTTGGCAAGTCGTCGAAGCGACGATATTTCTTCGACACCAAGGCATCGTAGACCGAAGCGCGCACCGGGACCGCGGCCAGCATTAAGCCGGGTACCGCCGCGGTCGGCAGGTCTTTCATCGAGTGGACGGCAATATCGGCGGTCCCGGCCAGAACGGCGTCTTGGATTGCCTTGGTGAAGACGCCCTCGCCGCCGATTCGCGCCAGCGACGTGTTCGCATCGCGGTCGCCTTGGGTCTCGATGATCACAATCTCGACCGTTCGCGCGTTTGCGATTTGCTGCAAGCGCTGCTGAACATGTTTGGCCTGCCAGAGCGCCAGCGCACTGCCGCGGGTGCCAATGCGAATGGGCTTCATTAATGATTGCCGGATATGGTTGCCTGCCAAAGTCGAGAGCCAGTTGCGATTACTGGTGTATTATATCGGATAGACAGCGGCATTCAAAGCACGAGACGTGCGCCCAAGCGCGTCCGATGGTTGATGGGAGGAAGCTTGAATTGACTCCAATGCATGCAACCACAATTCTTGCGGTGCGCCATAAAGGCCAAGGCGCCATCGGCGGCGACGGGCAGGTGACGCTGGGCAACATCGTGATGAAAAACGATGCCCGCAAGATTCGGCCGCTGTACGATGGGCGAGTTTTGGTGGGCTTTGCCGGCGCTGCAGCCGATGCGTTTGCGCTGCTGGAGCGGTTCGAAGCCAAGCTGCGCGATTATCAGGGCAGCGTGCCGCGGGCCGCGACGGAGCTGGCCAAAGACTGGCGCACCGATCGCTTGCTTCGCCGGCTGGAGGCGATGCTCGTGGCCATCGATAAAGAAAGCCTGCTCATTGTGGGTGGCACCGGGGACGTGATTCAGCCTTCCGATGGCATTGCGGCGATCGGCTCCGGCGGCGCCTATGCGCTAGCGGCGGCCCGAGCCTTGGCGACCCATTCGAATTTGAATGCAGCGCAAATTGTGAAAGCAGCGCTGGAGATTACCGGAGATATTTGCATCTACACGAACCGAAGCATTGAGGTGCAGGAAATATAAGGAGTGAGTGGTGCGTGGTGAGTGGTGAGTTCTGAAACTACCATTCACCACTCACCACTCACCACTCACGAGAAACATAATGGCAGACCTTACTCCCAAGCGGATTGTCGCCGAGCTGGACCGGTATATTGTCGGCCAGGACGCCGCTAAGCGCGCGGTAGCAGTGGCTATCCGTAATCGTTGGCGGCGGCAACAACTGCCACCGGAATTGCGCAAAGATGTGACACCGAAGAACATCATCATGATGGGCCCGACCGGCGTCGGGAAAACCGAGATCGCTCGCCGGCTTGCTCAATTGGTCGGTGCGCCATTCCTGAAAATCGAAGCCACAAAGTATACCGAGGTCGGCTACGTCGGCCGTGATGTCGAGAGCATGATTCGCGACCTCATGGAAATCGCCATCGGCATGATCAAGCAAGAACAGCGGCGCCTGGTGGAGGCACAGGCGAAAGAGCGCGTGCAGGAACGACTGCTCGATCTCTTGCTTCCCGGCAAAAGCACCTGGGAGCCCGATGAAAACCCGGACGAAAACGAACGGCGGCAGCGCACGCGCGACAAAATGAAGGCTCGCCTGGAAGCCGGGGAACTCGAAGATCGAATGATCGAATTGAATTTGGAGCAAAAAAATGTTCCCGTGCAAATCTTTTCCAACCTCGGTATGGAGCAGATGGATGTGGATCTGCAATCGATGTTCGAGAAGATCATGCCACGTGGCGCGCAGTCACGGCAACTCAAGGTGCGGGAAGCGCGAAGAGTCCTCTTAGAGCAGGAAACGGAGGCCCTCATCGATCGCGCTGTCGTGACGGAAAAAGCGGTTGAGCTGGTCGAGAATCAAGGGATCATTTTTTTGGATGAAATTGACAAGATTTGCGGACCGGCTTCGACGGCCGGCCCCGATGTTTCGCGCCAGGGGGTGCAGCGCGATCTGCTACCGGTGGTGGAGGGCACGACGGTGAACACGCGGCACGGACCGGTGCGAACCGATCATATTCTGTTTATTGCCGCCGGGGCATTTCATGCGTCGAAGCCATCGGATCTGATGCCAGAATTGCAGGGCCGTTTTCCGATTCGAGTGGAATTGACGGATTTGAACCGCGATGACTTCTTGCGGATTCTCACCGAGCCCAAGCATTCGCTCACGAAGCAATATGCGGAGTTGTTGGCCACCGAAGGCGTGCAGCTCGAATTCACTCGCGACGGCGTGGAGGCCATTGCCGACATTGCATTCGAAGTGAACCGCAGCCAACAGAATATTGGCGCCCGCCGTTTGCACACGATTTTGGAGCGTGTGGCCGAAGAGATCAGCTACCAAGCGCCGGAGGTTGATTCGAAGAAGCTGGTGATTGATGCGTCTTATGTGCGCGGCAAACTGACGAATATCTTGCAGCGCGAAGACTTGAGCAAGTTTATTTTGTGATGCGAAAGCCCACGGACTTCCGTCCGTGGGCTTACGCTTTTCAGGTTTCCGATTCAATCGAATCAATAATCCAGCGATTCACGTCGCGTAGCATGTCGGAATGCAGGCGGTGCGTGGTGGGATAGGTCCGAAAGCGGGCATCGACACCAGCGATGTAAAGCGAGCGAAAATCACGTCGCGCCAATGAGAGCGGGACCATCGAATTCGCGATGCCGTGGCCAATCCAAACGCGTAATTGCCGAATTTCCGGTAAGCGGAACAGCGGGCCGTTCCTTCGCGGCAGGACACCATTCAACGAAATGATGCCGCCGAACTTCTCGGGATAGGTGAGTCCCATGCGATAAGCCAGTTCTGCTCCCTCACAGAAGCCGGCCAGGTAAATGCGCTCCGAATGCACGTGGTAGCTGCGGCGGGTTTGTTCGATGGCCCGAAACACGTAATCTTCGAGCAACGAGTCGCCCACGCCATCGGCCGCCCAGCTGAAGCCTGGCTCGCCATCGACTCCCGGCCCGAGCGGTTCGGGGCCGCGCAGCGAAATACAGATGTAATTGCGCCGGCTCAAGTTCGGCGCCCAGCGCAAGATTTGTTCTTCATTGCCTCCGTGGCCGTGGAAGAATACCACGAGCGGATACGGATAATTCGGCTCATAGCCCGTCGGCAAAAACGTGTGCACGGGCAGGCCACGCAGGTTCTCCAGGACCGATGGGTAAAACCCCTCGTCGAGTTCTCGCGCCTGCCAGAAGGTGTGACTTTGCAGCATGCGGCAACCTGTTTTGAGATAAATACCGGTTGTAACGATCGTAGGAACTTTGCGGGCGCAGCTGTCCGTGGGGCCAACGTTCTGGACGATTAACATTCAGATTCCGGGCCAAGTTTACGTTTCCGCGCGCGGAGTGTCAACGCGACCATGAGCGTAAGTTCGATAAAAAGCGCGATTTTCCGCGTTTTGCGACCGTTTGCAACGATTAAGTGGGACGAGCGGGACTGGTCAAAACAGCTAGTTTTCGGAGAGTTAATCTCAGGCGAAGAATAGACAGTTATTTTTGCCGATTGCACCGTATATTCGAGGGACCGCGATGCCGCATGATGATGCCAATTGGGGTTTTGCCACCCGCGCCATTCACGCCGGCCAGGACGCCGATCCGGCCACCGGTGCGACGGTGGTGCCAATTTATGCCACTTCCACTTACACGCAAACTAGCGTGGGCCAACACAAGGGATACGAATATTCCCGCAGCGGCAACCCGACTCGAACCGCGCTTGAAAGCTGCCTCGCGTCCCTTGAGGGCGGTGAACGCGGGTTGGCCTTTGCTTCCGGGCTGGCAGCCAGTACAGCCGTGCTTTCGATGCTTCGCCCCGGCGACGAGGTGGCGGCTGCGGCCGACCTTTATGGCGGCACCTTTCGTTTGCTCGAACGGGTGTTCAAGCCCTGGGGCTTAGTGGCCCGCTATACCGATGATCCCTCCCCCCAGGGCTTTTCCGCCATCACGACAAAAGCGACGAAACTGGTGTGGATTGAATCGCCGACTAATCCCCTGCTGCAGATCCTCGATATCGCGGCGATTGCGGAACTGACTCACAAGCACGGCGCGATTTTGGCCGTGGATAACACGTTTGCTTCGCCTTATCTTCAGCAGCCATTGCATCTCGGGGCCGACATCGTCGTGCATAGTACTACCAAGTACCTGGGCGGACATTCCGACGTCATCGGCGGCGCCGTGATCGGCCGGCATGACTTGTTAGAACCAATCAAGTTCTATCAGAACGCAGCTGGCGGCGTGCCGGGGCCGTTTGACGCGTACCTCACCCTCCGAGGTCTCAAGACCTTGGCCGTGCGCATGCAAAAGCATTGCGCCAATGCTCGGGTCCTTGCCGATTGGCTGGTGAAGCAATCGCAGGTTGAGCGCGTTTTCTTCCCGGGCCTCTCCACGCACCCCGGCCACGATGTGGCCAGGCGGCAGATGCGCGATTTCGGCGGCATGATCTCTTTTCGCATTCGCGGCGGCGGTCCGGCAGCACGAAGATTCCTTACGCACACCCGCTTGTTCAGCCTCGCGGAAAGTCTGGGTGGCGTGGAATCACTGGTTTGCTACCCGGCCACTATGACGCATGCCAGCATTCCGGCTGAAATTCGCACCGCCCGCGGCATTGACGATGGCTTGATTCGGCTCAGCGTGGGCATTGAAGACGCCGGCGATCTGCAAGAGGACCTGCGAACGGCACTCGTCGCTGCGTCGTGACAAGCAAAGAGGTCATAATCGGCATTTTCGGAAATGCCGGCGCGCGCCGCGTTCCGGGCAATCCCAGTCTCGTCGCGAGATTCCTTACGCTTTCGGCCGGTCAGACGAAGTCCGATAAACTTCCCCCAGCTTGGTTGAAGTCTCCGCCGTTTCAGAGCCGAACAGCTCTGGAAGGAATCGCTCAACGCGCTCAACCGTCGTTGCGCAGCATACTGGAGGGGCTCCCGTGCATGGAAGCTCGGACGATAGTTCCAACGCCCCCAGTGTTTTTTCACGGCGGCAATTCTTGAAAGGCACGCTGGCCGCGGCCGCCGTCTCTGCCCTGCCTAAGTCCACGGTGTTGTCGGAAGAACGCTACGGGCCTTGTGCCTTCAATTTCGTTTACCACGACCTCTGTTACCTGCGCCTGCCGTGCGAGCGGCGGCTGGCCTACAGCGAAGTCGGCGATGCGAATGCCACCTGGTTCGTGATCAATCATCACGGTTTGATGAGCGGGCGGATCGACTCGCGGAATTTCATTGCGCCCTTGCGTTGCCTTCCTGGGGTCCGCTTGATTACGCCGGACCGGCCCGGCATCGGCGAATCCGATCCCGATCCCAATTGCACCTTTCTCACCTGGCCCAACTACATAGCAGCACTGACTGGCGCGCTGGGCATCGAGACCTTCAGCCTCTCCGGCATTTCCGACGGTGCTCCGTTCGCGCTGGCGGTTGCCCGAGCCATGCCCGAGCGCGTGGCCGTGGTATCGTTGACGGCGCCGGTATGCCCGCTCGAGCTTTTTGACTCGAAGCATAGTATCCCTCAATTAGGTGCCCATCTTGCTGAACACGACCCACTAGTCGCGCGACTCCTGATCCGAAAATATGCCGACGGTTATCTGCACCACCCCGAGCGCGGTGCGTTAAACCACGCTTTGAAACACCCGATCCATTATCTTTTTCCTTCTCCCCAGGAACGTGCACTAACACGCGACAATATGGAACACACACGCAATGCCGTGCAGCAAGGGACGGGGCCGGTGGTCCATTACATTGTCGAGTTAGGCGGTCCCTGGTCGCGCTGGTTGCCGGACGTGCGCACCAAGGTCAAAATCATGCACGGCACGACGGACACGTTCATGCCGCCCAGCACCGTGGAAAAATTGGCCGCGCTTCTGCCCAATGCGGAACTCCGATTTTATCCCGGTGAAAATCACGGCAGTATGGCAGTCAAATACTCTGCCGACCGGCTCTATGCCGCCATTCCACCCATTTGAAAACTAGCGAGCGGTACTTGCAACTGCCGCGCAGCGGAACTCGTCAGAATTCCGAGTTAGCGACAGCGGAATTCTGGCGAATGCCGCTATTGGATCGTTGCAATGGAACCGCAGCGCGTGTTTTCAATGGAAGTCGCCAGCTTGATCCGACGTTGGTCGGTACCTCCGGCGGCCGCCGTTCGCCAAAAAACTCCCGCTTCTTCTTGACACTGCAGCCGTTTCTGGATGAAATCATCTTCGCTTTGCAATCACCATCCTATCGTTGAGGAACTACCATGCGTCGCACCAGTGTACGGTTGGGGTTTGTTCTACTCGGGATGACGGTGGCGATTGGGCTTGCCACGCGCGAGGGCGTTCAGGCGGACGATAAACCCAAGACGGAACCAGATGTGATTTACGTTCCCACGCCGCAGGCGGTGGTGGACGAGATGCTGAAAATGGCGGATGTCAAGAAAGGCGACGTGGTGTACGATCTGGGCTGCGGCGATGGCCGCATCGTCGTTACCGCGGCCAAGAAATATGGCTGCAAGGCGACCGGCTTCGACATCGATCCGGCGCGGATCAAGGACTCGAATGAAAACGTGAAGAAGAACAAGGTCGAGGACCTGGTGCAGATCAAGCAGGAAGACATCTTCAAACTGGATCTCAGTAAGGCTTCGGTGATCACGCTGTACCTGCTGCCCGACCTCAACGTGAAGCTGATTCCGCAGTTGGAGAAGTTGAAACCCGGCTCGCGGATTGTGTCGCACGATTTCGACATGAAGGGCGTGAAACCAAAGAAGGTCGTTCATGTTACTCCGCCGGGTGACGCGGAGCGGGAACATACGATTTACCTTTGGATCACGCCCCTGGAAAAAGAATAGATTCCTTCGCCGCTTGCGGCGTTGCAGCAGGCAGCGCCGCAAGCCCTGGCATGGATGCCGGAGCTGATCGTGATTGCAATTACGGTTCATTCACCATTCCTGAACAAGCTTTTCACGACTCCAGTTTTTCGATGGCCAAATCGCACCTGGTTAGCCGTAGCCGGAGTGAGCCTGCTGCTCATCAGCCCCCTCTGGTATCCCACGCCCGATTCCGTTTGCTATCTTTCGATTGGTCGTAGTCTGGCGTGCGATGCCGAGGCACATAATCTTGGCTCGCCGCATCCCATGTATAGCGTGGGCTATCCGGTGCTGATGGCGCCCATTCTGCGGCTACATGTGGCCAATCCGTTCCTGCTTTTGTCGATCTTGCGCGCGCTGTTCGCTGGTGCTTTTCTTTTCGGCATCCGGAAATGGGCGAACGGCCTTCTCGACGTCCCGGCCGACTTGATTGCGAATCTGACCCTCGTCAACGTCGTGGTCCTGGCGCTTTTTCGGCGCGATTTGAGTGAAGTTGCGTTCATGCCGTTGTTGTTTGCGTTGGCGAATTCTTTCCGCGTCATTCGCGACCAATTGCCGAATGTTGGCCGGCGTCCGCTGCTATTTGCAGGATTGCTGCTTCTCTTAGTCGTGACCGTGCGGCCGACCGGGTTCCTGTTCGTCGCCGGATTGGCCCTATCGCTTTTGATCGCAGTACGGCGTAGGGCAGCGGGCCCGGGAAAGGCAATTGCCATTCTCTCAATCATTGTGACTCCGGCTGTGCTTGCGCTCGGCGCGTTGTTGCTCTACGAGCAAATGACCGCCAGCCGTTCTGGGCAAATCAGCAATTTCGATATGCTGCTAAACCACCGGTTGGTGGAGGCAAAGCAAAGCTTGCCGCAGCGCCTGCTGGAAGGCCTGCGGGTGCGTATCAGTGAAGTCGGCCGGCTGACAGTGCCGGGAATGTTTGGCGCTTTCGTGAGCCACGGGAACTGGCGCGACTGGAATCTGCTTGTCTACGTTCCGGTTTTCGGGCTAATTTGCCGGGGTTGGTGGAAATGGCTGCACGAACGCGCCGACGTATTGGCATTCAGTCTACCGCTTTATTTCGCGCTTCATGTCTATTGGCCCTGGGACCAGGCCGGCCGCTATTTTGCACCTCTGTTGCCGGCGCTGTTCGTGTGCCTGTGGCACGGGCTCGACTTCTTGGGCAACCGGCGTCTACGGTTGTTTCAGATATTGTTGTTGTTGCACCTGACAGTGTCGCTTGGCTTTTGGGGTGTGCGCGAGTTGCCGCGTGGGTTGGAGAATCGGCGCGATCTGCCGTCCCTGGGGAATTTGGCGGCGCTAATCCGAGAAGACGCTCATCCGGTGGCCGCGAGCACCACGGCACCCGACGCCGGCTTGATCCTGGCGTGGCTCCTGGACCGGCCGGTTGGGCAAGTTCGATCCGGCGAACCAATGCCCGAACTTGTGTATTGGCTAATACTTTTGGAAAGCGAAGCCTCGCCGCCTGAGTTTGAGATGTTTAGCGGTCAGGGACGATTTCGACTTTATCGAAGATGCTCGCCGTCCGTCCCTGGCCCCGGTTGGCCAGATGAAAAGCTCCGCCACGGCAACTTTATCATGGCGCCGGTTGAACCTCCACTAGGTTATCGAAGAACGTCGCGCCGCCGCCGAAATCGGTGAGGCGAGTGCTTGCGGTCGCGTTGCAATTGGAGCCTTCGGGCAAGAACTTGTTCCACCAAATGCCGAGCGTGACCACAACGCCAGGCTTCACCGACTGACCAACTTTAGCTCGGGCCAGGAATGAGCCGCGGTCGTTGAAGATGCGCACCTTTTGGCCGTCGGCGATTCCGCGCGCTGCTGCATCGTCGGGGTGAATCTCCAGCGTCGGCTCCCCCGCGGATTTCCGCAGCGCCTCGATGTTGACGAAGGTCGAATTCAGGAATTCCGGATGCGGCGGGCTGAGCATTTGAAGCGGGTAGCAGGCCGCGAGGTCGGTCGCGGTCTGTGGATCCTCGGCCGGCGGCGTGTAATTCGGCAGCGGATCGAGACCCATCTTCGCTAATTGCGGTGAATACAATTCGCATTTGCCGGAAGGGTTGCCGAAGCCGCCGTCGGCAAATGGCGCGTAATCCTGCGGCAGATTCATGCGCACGGGACCTTCTTCTGTGAGCCGATCCAAATCGATCTGATAGAAGCGAGACCGTGGATCGTCTTGCGGGCGAAGGGCGTCTTGCCTTGTCTCGCCAAGCGCCAGTCGGGCCAATTCCTCATCCGAAATCTCGAACAACTCAGCTTCCATATTCATCGCGCGGGCCAGCAGCCGAAAGACATTGTTATTGCTTTTCGCTTCAAAAAGCGGCTCGATGGCTGGCTCGTTTGCCTGCACGTACAGATGCCCATAGGAGCTGTGAATATCGAAGTGTTCCAACTGAGTCGTGGCGGGGAGCAGGATGTCGGCATAGTCGGCGGTGTCGGTCTGAAATTGTTCGTGCACCACAGTGAACATGTCTTCCCGGCGCAAGCCGGTCAGGACGCGCGACTGATCGGGGCAAACCGCCGCGGGATTCGAGTTGTAGACATAAAGCGCCTTCACCGGCGGTCCCGGCAATTCGCCGTGCAGCGCTTCAGCCAACTGCACCATGTTGATCGTGCGGGTTCCGGGTCGAATCAGATCCGGCCGTTCCAGTGCCGCATTGTCGAAGGGATAAAGCTTGCTGGTACTAAGCAACGCCCCGCCGCCGGGATAGCGCCATTCGCCCAGGATGGCCGGCAAGCATGAGATAGTGCGGACGGCCATGCCGCCGCCTCGGTGCCGTTGCAAACCGTAGTTGAAGCGAATCAGCGAGGGACCGCCACGGGATTGGCGCGACAGCGCGTATTCGCGCGTCAAGGTTTCAATGTCCGTGACGGACAATCCCGTGATCGCAGAAACCTTGTCGGGCGGATATTCGCTCAAGACGCGCCGACGCAGCTGCTCGCCGCCCAGGCAATAGCGGGCCAGATAATCGTCATCCTGCCAACCTTCCCGCCAAATGATATGCATTATCGCCAGCGCCAATGCGCCGTCCGTGCCCGGTCGGATCGGCAGCCACGAGTCGGAACGGGCCGCCGTGGGGCTGCGGTACGGATCAATGGTGACAAGCTTCGCCCCGCGCTTGCGGGCCTGATGCATGATCGACCACAAATGAATATTCGTGACGCTCGTATTCGAGCCCCAGTTGATGATGTAGCGCGAGTGAATCACTGCTTCAGGATCGACGGCGGCTCGGGTCCCCAGCGTAATGTCGCAGCCCGCTGCCCCGGCCGTAGCACAGATCGTGCGGTCGAGCAGCGACGCACCGAGCCGATGGAAAAAACGTCGGTCCAGGCTGGAACCTTGCAATTTGCCCATCGTGCCGGCGTAACTGTAAGGCAGAATTGCTTGCGGCCCGTCGGAAGAATCCGTTATCTGACGAAAGCGTTCCGCGATGGTAGCAACCGCTTCGTCCCAGGAAATGCGCGTGAAGCTCCCCTGCCCTTTAGGCCCAATTCTCTTCATCGGATATTTGAGTCGGTCGGCGTGGTACACGCGCTCCAGGTAGCGCGAGACCTTTTGGCATAAAAAGCCGCGGGTGAAGGGGTGTTCCTTATCGCCACGCAGGTCGATCGCCTTGCCGTCCTGCACCTGTACCACCATGCTGCAGGTGTCCGGACAATCATGCGGGCAGACCGCGCGCACCGTTTGGATTGGCAGAGCAATCATGGGCACTCACTCCGTAGGTCAGGCCTTCCAGCCTGACCATTCAACCGCACGGTCAGGCTGGAAAGCCTGACCTGCGAAATATGAGAATCTTGGAGACACTTTCATTTCTGCGTCAAGCAAATTCTAAGCTCGCCATTCGATTTTGCGAACTGTTTGTGCCGGCAACCGCAAAATTCGCGCCCCCGACTTGCATTCGCTGGCGCGGCTTGTCAGACTCCAGCGGAAAAGCCGGTTTGGGACTGACAAAGCCAATGAGTGAACTATACTGTAGAAGAGACGAAATCTCATAATTTCCCATCCTCGCGCTCGATTCGCTCATATGTTGAGAAAAGCGTTCTGGAAGCCGTCGCCTTCGGTCCGGAGACCAAAATGCGGGAAGCCCACCTGGCAAACGATGCCGGGCCGCAGAAGTCGCCCCGCAGCAGATTGAGAACCTTGAGACGCTTCGAGAAGGAAGGCCGATGCCAGCGCCCTCATCCGTGACCGAGTTCCTGGAATTGACACGCCGTAGCGGCATTGTCGAAGACGACAAGCGCCTGACCGCTTATGTTCAGCAGCTCCAATCCGCCAATCAGCTTCCAAGTGAACCGAATAAACTCGCCGGATTGATGATTCGCGATGGCTTTCTGACTTTTTTCCAGGCCGAGCAGCTCTTGTTGGGAAAATGGAAGCGATTCAAGATCGGCCGCTACAAAGTTCTCGAGCGCCTCGGCTCCGGCGGCATGGGCCAGGTGTTTCTCTGCGAACATACGATGATGCGACGGCGTGTCGCAGTCAAGGTGCTGCCGGCCGCGAAGGCTGACGACCCGTCTTCGCTCGAACGCTTCTATCGCGAAGCCCGTGCCGTGGCGGCACTCGACCATCCGAATATCGTTCGCGCCTATGACATTGACCAGGATGACAATCTGCACTTCCTGGTGATGGAGTATGTCGACGGCAGCAACTTTCAGGAGATCATCAAGAAAACGGGGCCGATGAGCCCGTTGCGCGCCTGCCACTACATGTACGATTCGGCCAAGGGACTGCAGCATGCATTCGACACGGCCGGGCTCGTTCACCGCGACATCAAGCCAGGCAATATTCTGGTGGATCGTTACGGGCTAGTGAAGATTCTGGACATGGGTTTGGCCCGCTTCTTCCACGACGAAGATGACCTGCTGACTCGCAAGTACGATGAAAGTGTGCTCGGCACGGCCGATTATCTGGCCCCGGAACAAGCCATCGACAGCCACAACGTGGATATTCGTGCTGATATTTACAGCCTGGGCGCTACCTTTTACTTCCTCCTCACCGGCAGCCCGCCGTTCACCGAAGGCACGGTGGCGCAAAAGCTCATCTGGCACCAGACGCGCGATCCGAAGCCGATACCCCAAATTCGGCCAGAGGTACCGGCGGAGGTGGTGGCAGTCGTCGAAAAGATGATGACGAAGGATGTGAGCCTGCGCTACCAGTCGCCAGCGGCAGTAGCCGAGGCGCTCGCGCCGCTCATCACCACGCCGATTCCCCCGCCGCCGGAAGACGAGATGCCGAAGCTCAGTCCCGCGGCCATGGCGAGCCCCAGCATATCGGCCCCGGCCACACCGCCGCCGCGACCAGCCATTCCATCCACTCCTTCTGCTCCGCACCCCGCTTCGAGCAAAGCGGAGATTGGTTTGGCGCCGCCGGCAACCACACTGGGTTCATCCCGCCCTACAGTGCCAGGCCTCAACGCTCAGGCGCCCAAACAGCTGAGCCCGACCGAAGCGGCCCCGATTCGGCGCGATGCTCCCCGCCCGAATTCCAAACCCGCCATTGCCGTAACGCCGCCACCGCAAACCGTTCCGGCCTTCCCGCCGAGTCACGATGAGCCGAATCAGGATTGGGCAGCTTTCACCGCGGAGACGCCGAATCCCCGCGCCCAGGGCGACACCGATCGCAAGCAGCCCACCTACAAGCCGCCCAGCGCCACCCTGCAGGCACCCAAGTCGGCTAAAAAAGTGGCCGCTCCCATGCCGGCAGCCCTCAAGGGCGTGCCGAAGTGGGCGTTGTTGGCGCTGGCAGGGGTGCTGCTTGGCGTGGCGACGGTGGCGGCCGCGTTCGCACTTGGCGTGTTCGGCGGCAAACCCAGGAACACACCATCTACCAACACGACCGAGCAAGGCGACGGGGCGTTATTGATTGTGGACGCCAATGCAAGAGGCAGCGCCTACCGCTACCTGTGGGAAGCCATTACGAAAGCGAAGCCCGGAAGCCGGATTCTCGTGCGCAGCGACATCGAGGAACGCTGGGAAAACGTCCGCTTGCCGAAAGGCATTTCCATTGAGGCCGATGTAGCACCGGGGACTTACATAAGCTGGCGCTTGCCGCCAAACGTGGACCCTAAGACCGGCACCAAGGCTGTGCTGCAACTCAACGACGTGGAAGGCGTGCATATCAAGGGCTTTTCGTTTGATGGCCAGAACCGAGCCGAAAACGGGATCTATCTTTATTCGCATTGTCCAGGCCTCACTTTTGAGGATGTTCGGATCGTCAACTGCAAGCTGTCTGCCATCAAGCTCAGCAATGCGAAGGGCGAAAAGGATCGCCCTATCACCTTCACCAGGGTCCGGGCTTCCGGCACTGCCAGCAGCGAAGCGACGATCTATCTATTTGCCAGCACGACCTACTCGATCCCAGCGAATGAGGATGTCGTGATTCAAGACTGCGTGGTTGACGGAAGCGGCAAGACTGCTCTGATGGTGAAAGGCTCGGCCCAGGACGTGACTTTCCAGCGCAATCGGATTTTTCAGGCGCAGAATGCGGTCGTGTTCCAAAAGCCGGCGCCGAAGACTTACTTGCAGATGAAATTGCAGTCGAACACGTTTTTCGACGTGAAAGGAAGCGCGTTCTTTGTGGAAGCGCCATGGCCGGCGAAGAATGCGGACGGGATCGATAATCAAGTCGCGATCACGCAAAACCTGTTCGTGAAATGCGCAGCTATCATGTCGGCGCCCGATGGGAAGCTGCCGCCGAATCTTGCAGTGAAGGGAAACGGTCGCTCGAAGGACAGCCACGAGGGCAACGCTCCGATTGGTGCTCCAGAGGCCGATGTGATTTTGACCTCGTCCGATCCGAATTCCGATCAATTCCTGCGCTACTCCAGGGACTCGAAGGCGGCCACCGTGCCCGGCGGCCCGGCCGGCGTTCCGCCGCAGTAATGCCCCGTGGGGCACAATTTCATCGTGCCGTTTATCGTCGGGCACGATGAAATCGTGCCCCACCAGGAATCATTCCGCAGTCGTCGTCCCCGCCACGGTAAACCCAAAGCCCAGCGCTGCTTGCTTGCCGCCCGCATCGACGGCGCGTTTCACGTACAGCACCGCCGAACCGTTTGGCTTAGCGGTCAACTTTGGTTCGGCTTCCGGCTTGCTGTTGGGGTACAGCAACATCACGCCCGGATGTGTCCCGCCCGGCGCCCCGGCGCTCATTTCGAAAAGCGCTTTCGGTTCCATGGTGTCAGCCGATTGATCTTTGGCAGCGGGGCTTAGCAAACAAAAATCACCATAGGGCGCTGTGCCCATGTGATCGCCGTCCATTGGCTGTATTGCCAACCGCAGCGTGTACACGCCGGCCGGAATCTTCTGCTTGCGGTAATCGGTCCAGGGCTTGGCGAATTGCACTGCGCCGATAACCGTGGTCACGGGCACCTCCCTGTAGGTGAGGCCGTTCTTGATCTGCTCCTCGGCAGCCTGGGCCGGAATTGCGGTGCGAAACCAGAAGGTGATTGCGGTTTCGCCGCTGGCCTCGGTTAGTTGCAGCGCGTCGTCGGACAGCAGCTTGCGGATGGGCTCGCTAAGCTCTTTCGGCGGCGGGACTTTTTCGCTCTTGAGCTTGTAAGGCGCGTCGTCGGCGAAAGCGGCCGACGTGCACACGGTGAATACTGCCAGCACGGCAAGCATGCGCTTGAGCATGGTTTAGCTCCGGAAAAGCAAATAGGGCCTATACGACCCCAGAGTCCTATAAGCCCTATGTACGGAAAAATCAAAGCCTGGCGAACTTAGCGTATCGTAAATGTGCCCACGTATGCTCCGCGGCGTTCGGAGTCTTGCCAGGTTTCGTTGAAGGCCTTGCCCGTGAAACTATGTTCCGTGCTGACGGCCGGCGTGGCTTTAACCCCGCGTGCCAGCGGGGGGTAAAAGGCGGTTTCGTTTCCGCAACCCTTGTCGTGTTTCATGTCAATGCAGCGCGTCTCAACCTTGGCATCTCCCGCTTCCACGACGGCACAGCCATTGCCGTGACAAACCTTGATCGTGAATTCCACCGGGGCGGAGCGCACGGAGATGATATTGTCGGCCAACTCGCCGGCCTGCTTGTGGACCAGCTGAACCAGCGCTTCTTTTTGCGCGGCGGACGCTTTTTCATCCACAATCACGATGGCCTTGCCAGCGCGGACTTGCCGTGTTCCCAGCGTGTCGCCCGCGGCGATGACTGCCACCACGGATAGCCCGTCGAGTTTTACATCGCCCAGCGAGCCCTTGTCAATCTTCCAGGCCATGACGGCATTCCGGCCGGTGAGACCGGTATCGGCATTTGCAAAGCACGGGCCGGTGTAGACATCGCAGGTTCGGGCTTCCACGTATTGACCGGTGATCTCGCCGGCGACGGATGCGGAAACGGCCACAATCGCCGCAACAGCGGCAAACAGGAATGCATAGCGCATAAACAAGCACCTCCAGAGGAGCAGGAGCGGAATAGTCGGTTGGATACTGCGTCTATTGTTTGCGGTTCGGCATGGAACGTCAAGAGAAATGAGCCGCAAACGACAATTGCCGATTGCGGCGTTGTACAAATCTACTTCTTTTCCTTCTTCATCGCCGGCATTTCGTCGCCGTCGCCGCCGCCGATGGGCACCCATTTCAGACCGAGCGAAATCTTCTTGTCACGTTTGGCCAGCACTTCCCACGGCGTGCCGGGGTAATCTTTGATAATCTTCTGCAGGAGCTTCTTTGCGTCGCGCACCATGTCTTTGAACTCGGTGGAGCTTGACATGTTGTCGCTGGCGGAAATCTTCCAGCCGGTTTGCCCTTCGGCCAGCTCCGGCAATTCGCTCTTGCGAATCTTGCCTACCATCAGGCTGAATTCGTTCATGTAGGCTAAGCGGAATTTCACCTGGGCGAAGATGTAGTCGTAGTGCGCTTGCCAGCGCTTCGATTTTTCGTCCTTACGATCCTCACCCGCCTTCTCCAGATCATCATGCAGATCGCGCAGCTTGGCCATCACGCGGGCCGGGCTTTCCTGCAGCTTTTTGAAAGCGGCCTTCCGGGCATCGGTGTCTTGCGCTTTGTCGAAGGTGTCGGGCAAATCCTTCTCACCGGCTTCCGAGCCGCGCAGTTCGCGCAGTCCCTCGACGGCGTTGATCACCGCCATGCGCAGCGGATATTTTTCCGGCTTGCCTTCGACTTCCTTCTTGATCTCTTCAATGGATTTGTCGAGCTTGAACTTGTCCATCACGTCGCCGGAGAACGGCAGCACGCGATCGAACTGGAAGCCGATGTCTCCTTTGTCCTTCTCGACTTTGATCGGTGGGATCTCGATCTCGCGCAGAATGTCGCGTATTTCGTTGGCCGAGACCACGCCCTTCTCGAAGGCCTTTTCGGGTGTGGGAATCTCGAACATTTTCGGCAGCGGTTCTTCGGCGTTGTAGGCGACCGCCTCGGCCTTGGGCTCGCCGGCCAGGAACGGCGTCTGGTCGGCGTGCTCGATCTCTTGCACGGCCTTCGACACGTCTTCATCGACCTTCTTGGCAAGCCGTTCGATGGGCAGCGGATCTTCCGGTTTCTGAATTCCTTCGCCGCCCGTTTGGAACGCGTAGAAGAACTCGTTCAGCAACAGCCCGCCGTTGAGGGCCATGCGGTTGTAAGTCGCGTCGTCGTATTCGTAGGAGTATTGTCCGGCCGAACACGCGCTCCAGACCTGCACGCCCGCTGGCGGGTGCTTGAGCATTTCCTCGATCTTGGGTGACATCTTGCCGCCGCTCGGCCGCGTCTCGCCGGCCACGCTCTGGTAGCGGTTGAAGTCGGCTAGAAAGATCTTTTGCTGGGCCTTGCATGTAGCCAGCTGGTCCATCACCCACTTGAGTTCAATTAGCCCGCGCGGGTCTTCGAGGTCGCCTTCGATAGGCACAATGTACGGCTTGCCGTCGATTTCGAGCGCGTGCGCCGTGAGGATGAAGATGATGCGATCCTGCGGCCGGCAGGTCTCCATGAACTGTTGGATACTCAGCTCGATTACTTTCTTGATTGGCTGGCGGATCGGCTTGGCGCCGTCGCTAAGTTCATAAACCTGACTCTTGTCGATGTGCAGCTTTTCGGAAAGCCGCTTGAGGACCGCACCGAAATCATGCGAAGTGCGCGACGTTCGGCCTCCGTACGCGATGGGGTTCGCGTAGAGATAATTGGAAACGCAAATCCCCAGCAAGCGCCGTGGGTACTTGCTGTGCACCTCGGGTATTTCGGGCTGCTCGGTCTTTTTGGGGCCTGTGGCGGCCGAGATTGGGGTGTTCAATGGCGCCGGCTGGTTAAATACGACTGTCGGGCCGGCAGGTTGCAAGTTCTTCTCTTTGTTTGCTTCCTGCTCGCGGATTTCTTTCTTTATCTTGGGCGCGAGTAGCGCGGCGGCCAAAGCGCCGCCGATGCACAACATCAGGATCGCGACCGCAACAATGATTGGTGTATGGCTACGATTGCGGCGATAATTGCGCCGGCCCACCGAGCCGACGGTCGGGGCATCCGCTTCGCCGGTGGGGTCATCTTGCAATGATTCCCAGCCGCTGGCCGAAGCCGGCATGGGCGGCGGCACCGGGACCGGAAACGTGGAGGTGATCCGCGGCACCGGAGTCTCGTGGACTGGCTGGGGACGGGTGACCGTCACCTCGGGCAAGGCCGATTGAACCGTTGCAGCAGTTTTCGCAGGCTGGGTCGCAACGGCGGCGGGTTGACTGCTACCCCCCGCCGGTTCGGCCAGCTTTTCCGGGCGCTTGACTTGCGACACCATGCCGCAATGCTTACATTTCACCGCCATGGCGCCGGCATCCACCGGCACCTTCACGACCTTTTTGCAGCCTGGACACACCGCCAGCTTCTTTGCCGCCATTCCGCTGTTCCTCTGCAATAGAACCGCGCACTAGCCCCTGGGACAGGCGTGCCTATCTATTCGATGTTATAGCATGCCGCACGGTTCCCGGAATGAGACGAAATGGAATAATTGAGAGATTGGTCTATTAAAAAAACCGGATGCGTTTCGCGCCCGCCGTCAACTGTCGGCCGGCGCGAAACGCATCCGGATTTAGCGTAACTGAATTGTTCTAATCAATACTCCCGATAGCAGCTCCGCTGCGGGTCGGAGCAAGCTTCCAGGCTTACGTCTCCGTAATCGGGGCCGAGCGGCTTGCTGGTACTTAGGCACCAGGTGGTGGAAGCCCCGGCTTCGAAGTCGGCGGCTTCCCCGAAGCCTTCGCCATGCACGATCATCGCTTTCGTGCAGAAGTTCATGCAACGCTGCGGGCGGACTTGCGGTAGTTCGGGCATAATTACACCTCCCAGTATCGCTTGGCCCCGGCGGCGGTCAGGATGGCGCGCTTCACGGCCACCTCCACGAGTTTCAGTTTGTAGGCATTCTGCGAAAGTGGCGCTGCGCCCTCGGTGGCAGCTTTGCCGGCCGCGGCGGCGGTCGCTTCCGTCACTTCCTTGCCCTCCAGCGCCTTCGCGGCGGATTCGGCCACTAGCGGCGTGGGCGCAACGTGGCCAAGCACGATGCGCACTCCTTCGGCTGTTTTCGAACCTTGTTTGAAGTGGAACGCGACAGCGGCTTGCACCGCCGGCCAGTCGTACGCTTGCTTGTGTCGCACTTCGTAACTGGCGTTAAAGAAATTTCCGAACTGCGGCGAATCGGAGCCAAACTGAACGGACAGCAGAACCTCATTCGACGCTAGCGTGTGCTCCCGTTGCGCTTCCGATTTCGGCGCCTGGAATAGCTTTTCGACTTCAATCGTGCGTTTGCCTTTCGGTCCCAGGACGTCTGCCTTGGCGCCGTAGGCGATTAAAACCGGGGCAAGCGTGGAAGGATGTACGATCACGCACGGGTGCCCAGTGGTGAAGATCGCGTGATAGCGATTCTCCCCCTCGGTAGCGTAACACTTGCGGCCACCTTTCAGCAGGCATTGCACGTGCTCGTCGCGGAAGTACCAGCAGCGGTTGCGCTGGCAGAGATTGCCACCAAGCGTCCCCATATTGCGAATTTGGGGCCCGCCGATCAGTCCGGCCGCAGTCGTGAGCGCCGGATAGGCAGCCAAATCCTTGCTGGCCGCGATTTCCGCCAGTGTAACTCCGCCCCCAATCGTTATGGATGGTGAAAACGCGCCCGGTGGATTGATCGCCCCGATCCGCCGAAATTCCTTCCCCAAGCCATTCAGGCTGACAACCTTTTCCGGCTGCGCAACATATTCCTTCTGCAAGTCATGCAGATCCGTGCCGCCGGCGAGCAATTCCGTTCGACCCCAAGTGCCATCGAGCAGCGCCACCGCTTGTTCGGCCGTGGTTGGCCGGTAGTAAGTGAAGTTTTTCATACTTTCCCTCCTTTCGCAATGGCGTCGAGCACGCGTTCGGGCGTCAGTGGGATGATCGGCACGCGCACGCCCAAGGCGTTGAACACGGCGTTGCCGATGGCGGCCGCGGTCGAAATCGTCGGCGGTTCGCCGATGCCGATCACGCCACGTTCCGGCATGTCTACCATTTCGACGGTGATCTTCGGCATATCGACCAGCCCGCCGAGCTTGTAGAACTCCATGTCGGGGTTCACTTGCCGGCCGGTCTGGCGGTCCATGATCCGTTCTTCGAACAGAGCGTAGTTCACCCCCATCACGACTCCGCCGGCAACCTGCGACTGAGTCGTGAGCAAATCAACAATCATACCGCAATCCTGCACCGCCACGAGGTGGACGACTTTGACCACGCCCGTTTCGGAATCGACCGAAACCTCGGCCACTTGCACGCCGCCTACCTGGCCATTGCTCAGGCTATTGTTTGGGTCCTCGTTGGCTTTCGCTTGACTCCATTCGCCTGTGCCTTTGGCCTCGTTCATGCCGAGTTTGGCGCAGAACTCTCTCCATGTCCAACTCTTCTTGTTGGTCTTATCCACTACCTTGCCAGGTTCGATCTCCAAGTTCTTCGGGTCGGCGCCGAGCATGGGCGCTACTTTCGAGAACAAGTCGTCGCGAGCAGCGATGGCGCCCAGGTAGGTTGCCGGCCCCTGACTCGGCAGGGTGGTGCTGCCTCCCGAACCACCAGACATGCCCAGATTGCTGTCACCGATCTTGACGAAAATGTCTTTCACCTCTAAGCCCAGCACTTCGGCAGCCATAATGGCGGATACGGTTCGCTGGCCCGTGCCGAGGTCCTGGGTCGAAGATTCGACCGTGACGGAACCATCGCGCGAGATCGTGATCTTGGCCTCATTAGGCCCAGCCGCAAAGCCGCCCCATGTGTGGAGCGCCATGCCGATGCCGCGTTTGATTGGCCCGGTGTCTGGCCCTTGTCCGGGCGGATGCCATTTCTCCTTCCATTTCGAGAGTTCAACGGCCCGGCGAATTTCCTCCTTATAGATGCTGTTGCGAAGCGCTGGCCAGGATTGAGGCGCTTTCTTCATCGCATTCGGATCGCTGTCGGGAAGACCGGCCAGGCGGATTTGCAACGGATCGATCCCAAGCTTGGCGGCCAGGTCGTCGATCGCGAACTCGGTGAGCGTGCAGGTCTGCGGGTGGTTCGGCGCACGCATGGCCCGCGCACCGCCCGCATTCGTGCGCGTGACGGTGTGAATGCGGCGAATATTCGGAACCGAATCGACATAAACATACGGAAACAAGTTGAGGTTGACGGTGTTGCCGCCGCCGGAGCCGGTCGTACCGTAAACATCAATCTCGAAGGCAGTGATCTTACCGTCTTTGGTCCCGCCAATGTTTACTTTGCCAAAGGCCGAGGGGCGGTTGCCCGCCGTCGTGATTTCATCGGCCCGGGTAAACATGATCTTGACCGGCGCCCCGGCTCGACGGGACAAATCGACGGCCGCGAAATCTTGGGAATCACCGCCGAATTTGCTGCCAAAGCCTCCGCCCATGTATTGAGTAACGCACTTGACCTTGGTTGCAGGTATCTGAAAGCGGTTGGCGATGGCCCCGGCCGTGCCCACTGTTGCCTGCGTCGAAGAGAATACGCGAATGCCGCCCTCGGGCGTCCATTCCGCAACGAGACCGTGAGTTTCCAGACACTGATGGCAAACGACGTTGACGCCGTAGGTTCCTTCCACAACCGCATCGGAACTGGTAAATCCGGCAGTGACATTCCCCTTGGTCGAATTCCCACTCGGAATGGCGTTGCCAGTCCCCCCCCCGGCCACCGTTTTCAGGTTCGGATTTTTGAGCACATCCTCTTCACGCACGAGAAACGGCAAGGGGTCGTAGTCGATCTTTACCGCGCGAATTGCGTCGTACGCGCGCTCTTCGGTATCCGCCGCGATCGCGACTATTTCTTCACCGGCATAGAACAGCTCGCGGCCAACTGCGTCCCGTTCCACATCGACGGTTACCTTGTCCTTGGGTTTGAGGTCGGCAAGTTTCACGACCGCGATACCGCGAAAGACGTAGTCGTTGGGCCCAAGCTGAATCCTGCGAATCTCGGGTTCCTTCGGCTTAGCCGGAGGATCCTTTTTATCGGCCTTCGCTTTCGCAGCGGCTTCTTCCCATTTCTTAAGCGCCTGGTTATAGGCGTCTTCCGTCGCGCCGATTCTTAGCTGAAGCACGTTCGCGCCAGCGTCAGCCGTCACGAATTCCCCGTCGGTGCGCACGTTGTACACGTACACGGCCTTCACGCCGGGCATCTTCATGGCCGCTGAGCAATCGAGCGACTTGATCTTGGCATGCGCGTAGGGGCAGCGCAGCACGGCGGCGTGGAGCATTTTCGGCAGGTTCATGTCGTACGAATACTTCGCAATACCGGTGGCTTTGGCCGGTCCGTCAATGCGAGGAATCTTGGTACCAATCAAACGGCGCTTTTTGGGCCAACTAGCTGCCATGGCTCAGCCTCCCTTCTTCTGTTCGCAGAGCGACGCGATGGCGTGCCGCATCTGCTCGTAGGTGCCGCAACGGCAGATATTGCCGGAAACGGCGTGTTCCAGCTCGGCCGGTGTGGCTTTCGGGTTCTTGTCGAGGGCCGCCCGCAACGAGACCACGAAGCCGGGGGTGCAGAAGCCGCATTGCTGGGCGTCGAACTTGGCGAACGCAGCCGGGACGGCATCCAGCTTACCGTCGGCATTTAGCGATTCAGCGGTGCGAATATCTTTGCCGCGCGCTTCCAGAGCAAGCATCGAGCAGGCATAAACCGTGTGGCCATCAATCATCACTGTGCAGGAGCCGCACGTGCCGCGATCGCACACGCGCTTGCAGCCGGTGACGTCGAGATGATTGCGAAGTGCGTCGAGCAGCGTGACGCGCGGCTCGACCTTGGTCGTCATCTTCATGCCGTTGACCGTGAGTTCAATTTGCACCGGGCCGGGGCCGACGGCGACTATGTTACCGGCCGGTTGGGCGCTCGGCGGGTCGTCGGCCAAGAGTTGCGGGGGGGCGGTGCCTAATGCGGTGGCGGCCGCGGCCACGCTGCCGCCCTTGAGAAAGGCACGGCGCGAGATGCCGGAGCGCGCGTTTTCCAATGGTTCGCTCATGGCTGCTCCTCGTAGATAGTGAAAGCCGAAGAAGCGACGGCGATTCTAATGCGCCGGTCGCACAGTTGCAAGAAGCTAGCTAAAAAAAATAATGTTCTCATGATTCGGTTGCGCTTCCAGCGGCTCCGGTGCCCAAAAAAAAGCATCTTTTGCTAATGCGACATGGGGTGACAATACGCGACACCTCCGTTACCCGCCAAAACGGCGAGCGCTGGCCGCGAACGATCCGTCGTGAAGAGATTACGATCCCGTAGAGGAAATGCAAACCAAAATACCTATTTTGCTTTCATGGGCCGACAGGCCGCCCGCAGAGCGTCGAGTTCTCCTCCCTTGAGTCGTCTCGCTTTCCCCTTCGGCAACCGGTCAAGTTGCACAGGGCCAATGGCCACTCGCTGCAGGCGCACGACTTTGTGGCCGAGCTTGGCTAGCATACGCCGGATTTCGCGATTCTTGCCTTCCGCCAGGACGATTCGAAGCCAGGTGCTATGGCCCTGCGTTTTCAAACGCTTGACGTGATGCGCCCGAACTTTACCCTCGGCAAGGAACACACCGCGGAGGAGCTTCTCCAAATCCTCTTTCGTTGGAAAGCCCGCGACTTGCACCAAGTAGGTCTTTTCGACGCCAAAACGCGGGTGCATGAGCTGGAACGCTAAGTCCCCATCGTTTGTCAGCAGCAATAAGCCTTCGCTATTCTCGTCGAGTCGGCCGACGGTGTAGACGCGTTGCTCGACATGCGGAATGAGATCGACCGCCTTCGGCCGGCCGCCGGGATCGTCATTCGTGCACAAATAGCCGCGCGGTTTGTTGACGAGCCAGTACACAAGCTTTTCGCCATGCACGGGAACATCATCGACAAAGATCTTTTGGCTCGCCGGATCGACCTGGGTGCCGAGTTCCCGCACGCGCTGGCCATCGATGCTGACGCGCCCCGCGGCGATGAGTTCGTCGCAATGGCGTCGCGAGCCGACGCCGGCGTGGGCCAAGTATTTGTTAAGGCGTTCCATGATTCTGTGGATCGTCTGCTGTAAACGGAATTCCTTACGGTTTTCCAGGTGCGCCCTTCTTGTCTTCGGGCGGAATTTCGATGCCTTCTTTTATTAACCGGATCTCTGCTTCGAGGCGGTAGTAGGTTGCGGCTTGAGCGTCGGATTCGCGGCCTTGCCCCGTGCGGGCATAGCTAGTGGCAATCCGCTCGACTTCGCGCGTCTCCGACAGATATGTTTTGAATGCGTTCACCCGGTCGGATTGCTTGTCTGCTAGAGCCAGCCTTGCTTCGAGGCATCGCTCGGGCCAGCCAAACAATTCGGACGAAAGTCCTTCCCTATTCTTGAAACGGAACAGATTTTCTTGAAACACTTTCTGCGCGGCTGCCAATCGCTTCTCCAAGAGTTCTCTGGGAACTTTGGGCTGCGCGGGCTCCGGGCCAGCCAGCGCGGGACTTGCCGCGAAAACGATCAGGCTAACAACGATGGTGCAAAGACGTGACATGTCTGTCCTCCGAATAAGGGTGTCGCCATCGACCATTCACCACTCACTTTTTACCCCGTTTATTGCCTCTCGCAAGCGCCGAATCTGCTCGGCCATCGGTCGCGGCGCGGCAGGCGTCTTCTGGCCGAGCCGGCCTTCCACTCTCAGCCAAACGAACACCGGACCGGCGCCAGCGAAGATTTCCGTCGCTGCTTTTTCCAAGTCCGCCTTTTCAGAGACTGTGTAAACGCGGCTGATTCCGGCAGCGCGAGCCAGGGCCGCGTAGTCGGTGCGCCGCGCTCCGGCAACCGGCTGGCCGCCGGTGACTTCGTACAGGCCGTTGTCTATAAGCAGTAACCACAAGTTGGCCGGATGTTGAGAAATCGTCACCAGGCAACCCAGATTCATGAGCAGGCTGCCGTCACCGCAAAGGACAATGACGCCGCGCTCCGGTTGCGCCGTCGCCAGCCCCAGGCCGAGCGAAGGCCCCTGCCCCATGCTCGATGGGATATACGTAAAGTCGAGCGGCGCGTCCGAAAGTTTCGGCCAGACGCCGGCCGAGCTCATCGTTGTAATCACAATGCGGTCGCCGCGCTGTGTCGCCACGATTGGCAGGGCTTCGTCAAGTGTCATCGGCATGATTTTATTCTCCCAGCAAGACCGCCCCCGCGCGGCGGCCTTTGACGAAGCGCTTCAGGGCTTGCTCCAGGTCTGTTGCGTTGAAATCGCCCGGCAATAACGCATAGGGCAGGTCCCAGGCCTTGATAATCGGCTCGGTGAAGACCGGGCAGGTATCGGCGGACCGACCTTCCTGGTGTGCCCGATAGCTGCGGATGCCGATCAGGAAGATCAGCGGCAGCTTCATGTCATGCACGAAATTGCGAAACGAGTCACCGGCCTCGAAGAAGCCGGTGCATTGAAGGATCGTTAGCGGCCGCGCGCCGCCAAGGCAGAGCCCGCCGGCAATCGCAGTCGCTTCGCCTTCACGACAAGGCCGGATCAGGCGCGGCGTGCCCGCCACGCTTAAAGCGTCATTCCATTTGCCAAGTTCGCTATCGGGAATCCAGAGCACATGGGTAAAGCCTAAAGCTCGGACCACCTCGACAACCTGATTGCCATCGATCATGCTTGTCCCAAAATAAAGCGAGCCGGCCACAGGCCGGCTCGAATTCTTTCTAGATGCGGATTACCTGCCCTTGTGCATTGTATGGCAGCCCATGCAGTCGTTGGCTTTTTTCAACTTGGCGTCGGCGCCCTTGTCGCCATTGCTTACGGCCTCGGCGGCTTTCACCAGCGCATCAATCCGTCTGGTCCAGTCTTTCTCATCGCCCTTGGGGCACTTGCTACCGGCCAGTTCCTTATAGAGGGAAGCCAGTTCCTTTTTTTCATCGTCGCTGGCTTTTCCCTTGGAGAACTTGTCCCACAGTGATGGCTTGCCTTTTTCCGGCGGAGCATTGGCACTCCTCATTACTTCCTTAATGCTCTTCGATGATTCATCACCCCGGGCGACCACCAAAAACGCAACCATGGCGCCAACGGCCACCGCGCACCGCAACAGATTCCGCATCAAGAGAACCCCTTTTCCAATAACTCCATTACAACAACCGTGCCCACCGTGGGAACGGATCATTCCTTGGATCGGACGTCGCCGCGACATGCTTTATTCACTGGAGCAAACGAGTCGCGGTAATGATAATGAACATATGGCAAAACTGGAAGAGTCGATCAAGCAATTTGCCCGCGATCTTGGCTTTCCCCTGTCGGGAATCGCCCGCGCTTCCGCGGCCGACCAATTCGAACGGCTGACGGAGTGGCTCGGCCGTGGTTACGCGGGAGAAATGGACTACATGCGCCGGCATACTGAAGCGCGAAAGAGCCCGTCGAGTATTTTGCCGGAGGTTCGCAGCGTGGTGATGCTGGGAATGGAGTACGGGGATAAGCGAGAATTCGAAAAACCTAATCCCCCTGCCCCCTTCCCTAAGAGCGAAGTTCAGCCGGAGGCGTTAGGTTCTTCGATCCTCGGCAAGATCGCCCGTTACGCCGCCGGCGAAGACTACCACGATAATATCCGACGGCAACTGAACAAGCTGCTTTCCTGGCTCGAAACGGAAGTACCCAGTTGCAAAGGCCGCGGCGTGGTGGACTCGGCTCCGCTACTCGAGCGCGACTTTGCCCGCCGAGCCGGGCTCGGCTGGATCGGCAAGAACACGATGCTCATCAACAAGCACCGGGGCAGCTACTTTTTTCTGGCAGCTTTGCTTGTGGACTTGGAATTGGAAGCAGACGGGCCGCACGAAGCGCAGCATTGCGGCACCTGCACCGCGTGCCTCGACGCATGCCCCACGCAAGCGTTCGCCGGCCCGGGCTGGCTTGATTCTCGAAAGTGCATTAGTTATCTGACCATCGAATTGCGCTTATCGATCCCAGAGGAGTTTCGCTCTGAACTTGATGGCTGGCTCTTCGGCTGCGATGTCTGCCAGGAAGTCTGCCCCTGGAATCGCCGTGATCGGAGCGACCCGGAGTCGGTGAATCTTATCGAGCTATTGAGTTTGGATGAGGAAGACTTTCGCGAGCACTTTCGCGGAACTGCATTGATGCGAACCAAGCGCCGTGGCTTGCTTCGCAACGCGGCATTGCTGCTCGGCGAACAAGGAGATGCCTCTGCGCTACCGGCTTTGCAGCGGGCCCTTGCAGATCCGGAGCCGATGATTCGCGAAGCCGCGGCATGGGCTTTGGAGAGAATTCGAGAGCGTGAGAAGGTTATTTCATTTCAAGGGTGAATTCCGGATGACCATCTTCATCCAAAGCGCGGACTAATCGGAAGGATTTGCCGTACACCTTAGATTCCACCCATCCATCTCGATGTCGTTGTGGTCGGTAACCGCGCGGCGTGCGGCGGTACACCTCGAATTGAAGGTTTTCCCCGCGCGCGTCAACGAGCCAGTATTCCTTGACTCTCGCTTTCCAGTATTTCTCGCGCAATCGGATCTTGTCTTTCTTCACCGAACTATCACTTACAATTTCGAGCACCATGTCCGGGCTTCCTTCTAATTCGATATAGCCACCGCGCACACCCTCGGTAAATCGAACTCGTTTGGATCGGATAGTGGCTCGTGAAATAAAGAGCCCATCGGGCTTATTGGAAATGTCAGCCGACACATTGCTGACGTAGACGCCATCCGTATAGAACTGACCCATTCGTTCCCCCCGGACCAGAGCCGCAAGCACCAATGCAATTGCGGTCTTGACACCTACGTGCGCAAAGATTTCCTCTTTGCTCATGTCCACCCATACCTTTCCATCCAGGTAATAAATTCGTCCCTCTTCCGGAAAACTTTTGTCATCGCTCCACCGCCGGAAGGATTCCAGGTCGTTTACCCACGACGGCACCTCAATACTGCGTTGTCGGGCTTCGTCCCAAAACACCACCATGGCTTGTCCTCGATTCGCACTGGAAAGAAATCGCGGAAAATCACAGAATATTAATTTATTAGAGTCTATCGTAACCCTGGTTCACACAGTATTGCGCGCTGCGGCGCTCGGAAGCAAGGCCATCATGAAACTCACCCAAAAGCTGGTCAAGAAAGGCTATTTGAACGAAGCCGACGTGCCGCGCATTACCGAGGCGCTCGCATCGAACCCCGGCAAGCCGATCCACGAAATCATCATTGAAAAGGGTTACGCGAAGGAAGAGCACGTCCTCAACGCGCTGGCCGAAGAATTTGGCTATGAGCTCGTTGATCTCTCCACGCTCAAGGTCGCGGCCGATGCGCTCGAGGCCATGCCGCAAAAACTCGTCCATCGCCGCAACCTGATGCCGTTGTCGCGGGAGAATGGCACCCTCGTCGTCGCCACCGGCAATCCATTCGACATCCATTCCCTCGATGAACTGCAAACCCTCACCGGCTTGCACGTCCACCCAGTGTTGGCGAGCCCGCGCGAAATCGCCCGGCTCATCAAGGCGCACTTCGGGGTGGCTGGCGACACCATAACCGCCCTGGTCGAAGAGCGCGGCGAAGAAGAGATAGAGCTGCTCGAAGGCATCGAGGCCGACGACAGCGAAATGGCGAAAGAAGCGCAGGAAGCCTCAGTCGTCAAGCTCGTGAACCAGGTTCTGATCGAAGCCGCCAACGAGCGGGCGAGCGACATTCACGTCGAGCCCGAAGAAAAAGCGCTGCGCATCCGGTACCGCATCGATGGTCTGTTGCAAACCCAGAATCTGCCGCCGGAGGTTAACCGTTTTCAGAATGCGATTATCAGCCGCATCAAGATTATGGCCCGGCTCAACATCGCCGAGAAGCGCTTGCCGCAAGACGGCCGCATCAAAATGCGCGTGCAAGGCCGCGAGATCGACGTTCGTGTTTCGATCATCCCCATGATCTTTGGCGAAGGCATCGTTATGCGTTTGCTCGATAAGGGCCGCATGGTGTTTAACCTCGCCAACGTGGGAATGCTCGAAGACGTCTACACCATATTCAAGAAGCTGATCGACAAGCCGCACGGCATCGTGCTGGTGACTGGACCCACCGGCTCCGGTAAGTCCACCACTCTTTACAGCGCGTTGAACGAGATCAAAGACGAGACGCTGAAAATCATTACGGTCGAAGACCCTGTGGAATATCAGCAGGTCGGCATCAGCCAGATTCAGGTGCACAGCAAGATCGGGCTCACGTTCGCGACTTCGCTCCGCAGCATTTTGCGTCACGACCCCGATGTTATCCTCATCGGCGAAATGCGCGACCTGGAAACGGCCGAGAGCGCCATTCAGGCGTCGCTCACCGGCCACCTGGTGTTCAGCACGCTGCACACCAACGACGCACCCAGTGCTTTTACCCGCATGATCGATATGGGCATTGAACCTTTCCTCGTCGGCAGCACCGTGGAAGGCGTTATGGCCCAACGATTGGTGCGCACCATCTGTTCGGATTGTAAGACCGCTTTTGACATCCCCGTGGTCGAACTTCCCAACGACTTTCCTGTCACTGAAGAGCAGCGAAAAGAAGGTCGAATCACCCTCTGGAAGGGCGCCGGTTGCCGGTCGTGCCGGCAAGGTGGCTTCCGCGGCCGAACCGGCATCCACGAGCTGATGGTGACGGACGACGAGATCCGCGACCTTGTCGTGCAGCGCGTCAATGCGAGCGCCATCCGGAATTTTGCGCTGAAGAAGGGGATGATAACCCTGCGGCAGGACGGCTGGCGGAAGGTGCTCCGTGGCATGACCACCATTGATGAAGTGGGCCGCGTAACGGCGGGGGATATTAGTTAGCGCTCGCTTTTTGCCCTGGCGCCGCTTGTGGCTTCGCGCTCAGGTCGATCTCACCAGGCAGAAATTCGACGTCTACCAGCTACAACGTAAACGCTCTGATGGCGGAAGAGCGCACGGTGAAGCTGCTGGGAAGCCTGCCCGACAAGCAAATGGCCTTGTTCATTGAGCAACAACTGGAAGAATGGCTGAAGATCAAACCGCAGCATGTAAAAGGCGCGATTGACTAAGTGATTCCCTCCCCCCTTGTGGGGGATGGCAAGGGTGGGGGTGAAAGAGCCTTCCGCCCCCCACCCCAACCCTCCCCCACAAGGGGGGAGGGCATTCGGCAGCAGGAGACACACCGTGCCCGATTTCACCTACGAAGCACTATCCGCGACCGGCGAGCGCAGTCAGGGCTCGCTCACGGCCAACAACGAGCGTGAAGCGTTGTCGATGCTCGATGCGCGGGGGCTCTTCCCGATTCGCATTGCTGCGGCACAGTCGAAATCGCGCTTCAGCTTCGGCAAAGTTGGCGGCCGGCACATGGCCACCTTCTACTCGCAGCTGGCCGACCTGCTGCACGCCGGCGTACCGCTGCTGCGCAGCCTCGACATTCTCGAAAAGCAAGGTAACAACCCGGTCCTTCAGCAGGCCGTGCGCGAAGTGCGGGCCGAGGTCGCCGAAGGCACGGGTCTGGCGCAAGCCATGGCGAAGCATCCGCGCGTCTTCAATGAACTCGCCGTGAGCATGGTGCGGGCCGGGCAAGAAGGCGGTTTCCTCGAAGATGTGCTCATCCGTGTGGCCGATTTTACCGAGCACCAGGAAGACTTGAAGGCGAAAGTCGTCGGCGCGATGGCGTATCCCGCCTTTCTCTCCGTCGCCGGCGTCGGGATTCTCACTCTGCTCATGGTCTTTTTCGTGCCCAAGTTCGAGCCGATTTTCAAGAAGCTCGAAGATGCGGGGCTAATGCCGACGCTCACGTTAGTGGTCATCGGCATCAGCCATTTCATGGGCCGTTGGGTGCTCTGGGTGGTGCTGGCAATTGTAGCCATGATCGGCATGATGCGCTTTGAACGGGCCGCAAGCGTCGCCCAAGGTATGAAAACAATTGTCCGGGTGCTCGTTTATGGCGGTTGGGTGTTGGCCGTATTGATGGTCGGTATATCCAACGGCTACCTCATGCAGGCCGGGCTTCTGGTTGCTCTTATTGGCGGGCTATTCGCCTTGCGCACCTGGCTCGGCACGGAGAAGGGCCGGCTGGTGGCCGATCGTCTTCGGCTTCGCGTACCCGGTGCCGGCAAGATTTTCCTCAGCCTGGCGCTGTCGCGCTTCACGCGCATTTTGGGCACGCTGCTGTTGAACGGGATTCCGATCTTACGCGCTTTGCAAATCGCCAAGGATTCGACGGGCAACCGAGTGTTGACCAACGCCATCGCGCAATCGGCGGAAAACATCACCGCCGGCGAAAAGCTGGCCACCCCGCTGCGAGCGTGCAAGTACTTCCCGCACGACGTGGTGGAAATGGTTGCGGTGGCCGAGGAGTCGAACACCCTCGAAACCGTGCTGATCAAGATTTCCGACAGCCTGGATAAGCGCACGTCCCGGCAACTAGAGCTGTTCGTGCGCTTGCTGGAACCGCTGATGCTGCTGGTGATGGCGTCGGTCGTCGGCACCGTGGTGGCCGGCCTGCTGATGCCGATCTTCAAGATGGGTAGCCTGATTCACGGACAATGATGATGTGTTAGCCCGAAGCGCAAGCAAGGGAGCGAGAAACCACCCTCGCTTGCGCTTCGGGCGAACAAGCCACCCTGCATGCACTAAAGACATCGGAAACAATCCCGTGATTCTCACTATGTTCTCATGCGGACGCGGACTATCCTAATGAGAACTTGAACCAAGTACTGTCCGCGGAGGTACCAACATGATTATTCGAAAGCCAGAAAGGGTTTCGCAGCGCCGGCAAGCATTCACGCTCATGGAAGTGATGGTCGTGGTCGCGATCATTCTGATCCTGGCCAGCGTCGGCGGGATCGTCGTCTTCCGTTATATGGACGACGCAAAAAATGACCTGTCCAAGGCCGGCACCAAGACACTCGAGACCGGATGTACTCAATATAAGCTGAAATACGGCGAATGGCCCCAGCAGCTCCAGCTGCTGGTAACGCCGCCGGACGGCGGCCAGCCTTACGTGGACGCCTCGGCGCTGAATGACCAATGGGGGAAGCCGTACCAGTACAACCCGGCCGGACCGCACAACAATGGAGCGAAACCTGATATCTGGACGACCGGCAGCAACAATCAGGAACTTGGCAACTGGCCGGGTCAGTAATCGGGAGGCCGCCATGCGTGCGCGTCGTTCGGGCTTCACGCTGATGGAACTGCTGCTGGTGCTGATGATCATCGTCATGGTCACGGTGCTGTCGTATCCGAGCTTGGAGGCGATGTTATCCGGCGTGAAACTTCAGGCGGCGGCTGACTTTGTCGTAACCAAGTTTGCCGACGCGCGCGCACACGCCATCGAAGACCAACAGATCTATCGGTTCGCCATCCAGCCGGGAACCGGGCAATTTCGGTATGCTCCGGACCTGCCCGAACTGTGGGGCGGCGATTCCAGCAATGGAGGCGTGCCGACCGACCCCAGCGCGCCGCCGCCGACCGTGGTCGAAGACGCGCTTCCAGGCGGAATAACGTTTCCATCGGGGGGCGTGTCTTCGCAAGTGGTTGCCAGCACGCCCGATAACGGATCGTGGGTAACCGTTTTATTGTTTCTTCCGAGCGGCGCTTGCAGCAATGACTGGGACGTTACGTTCAAACCGACCGCGGGTGGCGCGCCCATCAGAATCAGTATGCGGGGCCTTACTGGCACGGTGAATGTGAAGATGCTCACATCGGGAGAAGACTAATGACGCGCGCTCCCGCTCGCTCTGGTTTTTCGCTAATCGAGGTGCTGTTGGCGGTGGCGATATTTTTGCTGTCGCTGGTGGCCCTGGGGCAGTTAATGAACATGACAAGCCAGATGGCTATCGACGTCGATCACACCAACCGGGCCAATCAGTTGATGCAAAAGCAGATGAACGGCGTGGTGTCTGGTTCGGTGCCACTTTCATCCCAGAGCGACACATCGTTCGATGAAGACTCGAACTGGTACTGGTCGCTCGACGCGCAGTCGGACAGCACGCCGAGCCTGTGGCACGTCACGGTCACCGTGAGCCACAAGACGTCATCCGGCGATGTAGATTTTCAAAAGAGTTTGTCTCAGATGGTGCTCGACCCAACGATCCGCGGCAGCGCCAGTATACCGGCCGTGCAAAACCCGAACGCGCAGACCAATGGAGGGTCGTCGCCATGAGGAAGCAGGTGCGCCGGAGCGGCTTTACGCTGATGGAAATGCTGCTGGCCATTACGATCGCCGTGTTTCTGCTATTCGCCGTCTTCACTGCCATGCAGATGATTTTTGAGGAGATGTCGGCCGGGCGCACGCGCATGCAGCAGAGCAGCACCGGCCGCGCGATTCTCGCCAAAATGTCCGAGGATATTGGCCCCAGCCTGGCGCCAACCTTGCCCACGAGCACGAGCACCAGTTCGAGCAACATGAATAGCTCGAACAACTCGAACTCCAACAATTCCGCGAATTCGAATTCCAATTCGAGTTCCTCCGCCACGACTTCTTCCACGGTCGTTGGAACCGGACAACAGTTACTGTTCCAGATCGGCGTCCAGGGCGATAACGCCACGTGCACAGTCTTCCAGACACGTATGGCGCGGTCCATTGTGAACCCACCGGATAATGGGAGCAATGGTCAAACTCCCTACGCTGCGGATGTTTGGCGCGTTTCCTATTTCATGACCGGCGATGGCCTGGTGCGGCAGGAAACTCGCATGGTCACATCGGATGATGTCGATAACCCCCCAGACGGAACGGCTGTTAACACCGACAGCACCGTGACGAAAGTCCTGGCTGCGGAAGTAAAATCGGTGATGTTTCAGTATTACGACGGCAGCGAATGGCAGGATAGCTGGGATGGCTCGCAGCCGGGCAACGATGGCGTGACGCCCATGGGGCCGCCGATGGCGATCCAGGTTACGTTGGAACTCGCGGTTCCCGACAGCACCGAAACCAAGACCGTGCAAGACGTGATTGCCTTCCCCGCAGCGCCGGGCGGTGTGAATTGTCAGCAGTTGCAGCAGTCGCAACAGAATGGATCCGGTAGTTCCAGCGGTACGGGTACGTCTCCATGATGGCGAAGATGCGAAAACCTGCTTCCGCGCGCTCGGCCGTGGTGCTCATTGCCGTGCTGATGGTCGTTTTCCTGTTAACATTGGCAGCTTACCAGTACAACGAGATGGTGACTTCGGAGCTGCGCGCCGCCGATAGCTCCGCCAATTCCGTGCAAGCCCGAGCGCTCGCTTATTCCGGCATCTATTACACGGCTGCCATCCTGGGCGATCCGAATTCGTTTCAAGGCCTCCTCAATAGCAATCCGTGGGATTCCCCGAGCGCCTTCCAGGGTGTCTTGGTTTACACCGACCCGAAGACCGGCCGCACCGGGCGCTTCACGATCTTTTCGCCGTCCGACCCGGCTGAGAACAATCCCCAGGCCTTCCGTTACGGCCTGATCGACGAAGCCAGCAAAATCAACCCGAATGCCGTCTTGCAAATCGATCCAACCGGCACGGTGCTCTACAACATGCTAATGTCGTTTGCCGTCACCGACCCGAACATGACGGCCGACATTGCCGATTCCATTATCGACTGGATCGACAGCGACGACGATCCGCGCCCCAACGGCGCCGAGAGTTCGTATTACCAGGGTCTTTCGCCACCCTATCGCGCAAAGAATGCACCGCTGGAAAGCGTGGAAGAATTATTGTTGGTCAAAGGCGTGACGCCGCAATTTCTCTTCGGCACCGATCTCAATCGCAACTGGATTCAAGACTCCGGCGAAGACAGCGGTACCGGCTGGAATCCCGGCTGGGCCGCCTACCTGACCGTTTACTCGCGCGAACAGAACATCGACAACACCGGCAATCCGAGATTGTATCTGAACGACACGATTTCGCAGACGTCGTACTCGAGCTTGAGTTCGACACTGAGCCAGGCGCTGGCTAATTTCATTGTGCTTTATCGCACGCAGAACGGGGGCAGCACCACCGGCGGCAGCACCACCACGACGACAACGGCAACAATGACTACCCTTCCGGGCGGGAATACGGTCGTCATCCAAAGCATGACCACCGGAGGCGCAACGGGTCGGACAGCCACCTCGCAAGAAATCAGCGACAAGGTGAACGAGGTTTTATCGGGGTCGAGTCAAAACGCGATGCAATCAAAGTCGCTCGCCTCGCGCTACGACCTGGTCAACGCATACGTCAGCTGGACTGTCGGCACCGGCCGCGATCAGCAGACCGTGCGCATGGATAGTCCACTGAATGACAAGTCGCAACTATCGCAATATCTGCCTATTCTCTTGGACAAAACTACCACGCAGAAATCGAAAGAACTGCCGGCCCGCATTAATGTGAACACCGCCCCGCAGATGGTGCTCGCCGCCCTGCCCGGCCTCACCGACACCGACGTGCAAAGTATCCTGGAGCAGCGGCCGGATACGTCGTCGATGGACCCAACCGACACAACCTACCAAACGCCGGCCTGGCTCTATACCCAAGCGAATATTTCGATCACCAAGCTCAAAGCGCTGGAGCGCTACATCACCGCCCGCACGCAGGTGTATCGCGTGCAAGTGCTTGGCTACTTCGACCAGGGCGGCCCCGCCGTGCGCATGGAGGCCGTCATCGATACCAACAACGGCTATCCGCGAATCGTTATGGTGCGCGATTTGACGGAACTTGGCCGTGGCCTGCCGCAATCGCAGTGAGAAAAATCTTTGAAAGCCCACCCACGGAAGTGCGTGGGCTCTCTTTGGGGAGGAGTTGCAACCTTGTCACGCTTCTTGGCCCTGGATGCAGATTCCAGTCGCATTCAGGTTGTATCCGGGAATATCAAAGGCGCCAGCCTGAAGCTGGAAAAGGCCACGTTGTGGGCGGAAGATCCGCCGCTGAGCGCCGGCAATGCTGCCGAAATCGGCCGGCGGCTGGCCGAGAAGCTGCGCGAGGCGGGTATTGCCCCGGCGCCGCTGCTCCTTTGCGTGGCCCGCGACCGCGTCATCTTGAAGGACGTGAAGATCCCGCCGGTGGCGCCGCACGAGGAGCCGGCCGTCGTCCGCAATCAGGCCCGCCGGGAACTTACCGAAAGCGGCGCCGATGTCGCCATTGATTATGTGCCGCTTGGCGAAAACGGTACCGGTACCGATCACAAGGTCATGATCGTCTCCTTGCGGCGCGAAGTGCTGCAAGTGTACACGACCATGGCCGAAGCGGCGGGGCTAAAGATCGTCGGGGTGACGCCGCGGCCATTCGCATTTTATGCGGGCTTACAGCGCGCAATTGGCGCAGGCGAAGTTCCCGGCCCCGACCCGGCCAATTCGGCTGTCGGGCTGTTGGTCCGGGGCGAGAAGTGGGGTGAGTTCGCCATTGTCCGCGATGGCCGGCTCATCGTCACGCGCTCGGTGGCAGCGCCAACAATGGCCAGCGACACTGCCTTGCTAGGCGACTTGCGCCGCAACCTGGCCATCCACGCCACGCACATGCCCGACGCGCCGGTAAAGGCCATTTACCTGGCCGAGCCCGACTCGCCCCTGGGCCTGCGCGAGCGGTTGCAAGAAGCACTGGAAATTCCGGTTCATTGCTATGAACCGCTCATCGGCGTGGCGGTGCCCGATGGGCCGCATGGCGGGCTTACCGCCGCGGCCGGCTTGCTCGCCTTGCGGGCGAATGACGCCACCTTGCCCATCAACTTCGTGCAGCCCCGCGAGCCGAAAACCCCGCGCAATGCCAATCAATCTTTGGTTATCGCACTGGGCGCCCTGGCGGCCGCCGTGGTTCTCGGCTTCATTGGTTTCGGCACCATGATGGTATTGGCCAAAGATCGGCAGATAACCAGCTTGCAGAATGAAAAGACCCAAATCGATAATCTGGTGCGCTCACATGATGGCGACATGAAAATCGTCAAGGGCCTGGATGAATGGAGTGCCCAGGACATCAACTGGCTCGACGAACTGTACGACATGACGGCCCGGATGGACGGCAACATGATCCGGCAAATAAATGTCATGGACCTGAATGCCTCGCCGCTGGAGGAACACAGCGCCGGCGCAATTCCCACTGTAACTCCCAGTGCGAGTGCCAGTGCCAAGACCAAGTACGTCGCCAAGATGGCACTCAAGTTGATCACCACCGACGACGATCAGCCGCTCACGAAATTGCGCGCGGAAATGAACACCGACCGGCATTACCGCATACCGGCGTTTTCAATGAAGCCGAACACCGGCCGCGACCGCCAACGCTTCCGCCGCGAATATTCTGGCACGATAGATATTCAAAAGCGCAAACCCGATGAATATATCCTGAGCTTCACGGCCACTCCTCCCAAGCGGCAAACGGATGAAGGCGCCGGAATGTTCGAATTCGGAGGATTTGGTGGACCATGAAACCACAAGATCGCATCAAGGTGCTCATTCTCGGCGGCGTCATGCTCTTCTTCGTGCTGGGCGCCGGCGCGTTCATGCTGAATTCGCAATTCCTTGCGCCGCGGGTATTGCGCATCAAAACGTTGCAGGATGACGTGAGCAAGTCGGAACTGGCTCGGGCGGAAGTTGTGCAAGCCATGCCGCGCTTGAAGGAGATGCAGAAGCTCAGCTTGCCTGCCGACCAGGCCCTGTCGCAACAACGCTACCAGGCCTTGCTGGAAGGGATGTTGAAAGACAGCCTGTTCCCCACCGACAAGACCAGCGTGCTGCCCAAGGCTTTAGAAACGCGCAGCAACTTGCCCCCGTCGAAGCGACCGCCCTACACCAAGCTTATCTTTACGGTGGTGGCCCACGGCGACTTGATGAGCATTGTCGATTTTCTCGACCGCTTCTACCGCTTGCCGCTCTTGCACCGGATCAGCAATTTCCGAATCACTCGGCCGTTGACCGTCATGGTGGGCCAGCGCCAAACGGAATTGGATTTCAGCATCACCGTGGAAGCGCTCATTGTGGAAGGGGCCGAGAAGCGCGACACGTTGCTGCCCAAGGGCGTCGCCGTGCCGCA
>DATGHS010000310.1:0-17127 GCA_035307785.1 Gemmataceae bacterium | reverse complement strand
GAACGGGAGCCGGCGGAATTGTTGCCGATCATCCCGCCCAAGTTGGCGCGGTTGATCGTAGACACATCCGGACCGAATTGCAGGCCGTACTCGCCCACTTCGCGGTTGAGTTGTTCGAGCACTAAACCGGGCTGAATGCGGACGGTACGCGCTGTCGGGTCAATGCTCAAGATTTTGTTCAGGAATTTGCTGCAATCGATAATCAGCCCCGGCCCGATGGATTGTCCCGAAAGACTGGTGCCGCCGCCGCGCGGCGTGACCGGCACGCGCATTTCCATGGCGATCTGCACCGCGGTGACGAGATCGCGCTGCGTGCGCGGAATCACGACGCCAGTCGGCCGGATTTGATAAATGCTGGCGTCGGTGCTATAGAGCCGGCGGGAAGTATCATCGAAGCGCACTTCGCCTTCGATGTTCCGGCGAAGGTGCTTTTGCAAGGCATCGCGCTGAAGATCGCTGAAATCAAGCATGCCGGTGATTATAGTTTAGCGGTCGCATGATTTGAGAAGGAAATGGCAAAAAGCGTGTTACATGGCCGCGAGTTCGCGCGCTACTTGCTCCGCCATTAATTCGAGTTTCGAGAGCGCCGCGTCGGCGCCCTCCCATTGTCCCTGGCTCGCAATGTCCTCGAGTTGTTGCGCGGCCGCTGCCGCTTGCGGTGCGGAGAGGTTTGCCAGCGAGCCCTTGGCCTGATGGGCCAGCCGGCGCAGCGCTTCGCCATTGCGCTGCGCCAGCGCGGTCCGTATTTCCGCGCGCCAGGCATCGGCTTGCTTACGCAGTAATTCAGCCATTTGCTTCAATACCTCGCGGTTCCCCCCGAGGCGAGTCAACAAGTCGTCCGCTTGCACCAGTGAAGCCGGTGCATCCTTCATTCGCACCGCAGCCAGAGCCTTGGCCAGCGCTTCACGCTGGAACGGCTTCACTAAATAGTTCTTGAATCTCATTCTTGCTTCAGGCGGATCCAACTCGGAAAGCAGGACAATGGTGGGAACGCTCTCGCGGAAAGCAGGAAATGATGAACAACCGACTTCGGCATCCATTTGCGCGTCGATCAAGAGCAGATCGAACTTGGGACGCTCGATGATCGCCGATAGTTCCGTGTCGCCGCCGGCGGCTTCAACGGAATAACCAAGTTGCTCTAGCTGGAATTGAATGGCGGTGCGCGCGACCGCGCTGCTCTCGATCAGCAAAGCACGCAACGGGGGCTCCTGCATAGGTACTCCCCCTGGATGGATGACGGAAAGTTATCCGATGGTGGGGCAGTGGCCGGGATGATCGGCACCGGGCGGCGTTTCGCCCGTTTGGAAGATGATTTCGCGGTCGCACATTTTGATCACGTCACCGCAGGCCAGTCGCGTGGGCCCATTAATCCGCTTGCCGTTCAGGAAGGTGCCGTTCTTCGAAGCCGTGTCGTGGATTTCGCAACCACGGGCCTGATGCACGACGATGGCACAATGCCGGCGCGAAACGCTGGGGTCCGCCAGCACCACGTCATTGTCGGGCATGCGGCCGATGCTGTTGAGCCCCGGCTTGAGCGCGTACATGCCATCGTTATCGACGAGCCAGAATTTGAGATCAACCGGCTTCTCATCCGGACTGGCAATGAGCGTGTGCGGGCCGTGGTCTTCTTCCTCCAGGCGCTCGCGGTCAAACGCCAAGGTCTGAAAGCCGCACGCTCCCATTAAACGAGCCCGCGCCTGGCGATATTGCTCGCGCCGCGGATTCGCGTCCAGGTGAATACTGTTGAAGCGGGGATCGCTCATACGGAACAGACAGGAATGGGCGTAATAATCCGTCTAATCCCTCTATATGGAATCTTTATCTGTCAGATGAACTTTTGTCAAGAAAGATTCATGAAGGACATTACTGTTTTCGGCCGCAGCAAGCGAGATTATTGGCAAATCGGGTAGGGCCACGGCCATTTCTGGCAAATACCGGAAAATGAGCTGGCTGCCGACTCCGCCCAAATTGTCGCCACGGCGCCGATTGCTATATTCGTTCGCATGGTAGATGAAGTGCTCGGCCTGGACATCGGCGGCGCAAACCTGAAGGCGGCTACCACTTCAGGTGTTGCAAGCTCGCGCCCCTTCGCGCTGTGGAAGCATCCCGAACGGCTGGTCGGGGAAATGCAGGGTCTGCTCCACGCGCTGCCGCCGTTTGCGCGCCTGGCGGTCACGATGACCGGCGAACTTTGCGATTGTTACGAGACCAAGCGCCAGGGAGTGAATGCTATCCTCAACGCGGTGGAATCGGCGGCCGGCTCGTCGCCGATTCTCGTCTGGCAAACCCCGGGCAATTTTTCCGACGTCGCAACTGCGCGGCTGCGCACGCTGCAGGTAGCGGCCGCCAACTGGCTGGCTCTGGCAACCTTCGCCGGAAGGTTTGCCCGCGAAGGCGGCGCGATTCTGATCGACGTCGGTTCGACCACAAGCGATATCATTCCTATGTGGCAAGGACGGCCCACAGCCCGAAACTTCACGGATACCGAGCGCCTGCTCAGCGGCGAACTCGTCTACACCGGCGTCCGCCGCACACCAGTGTGCGCTCTCCTCGGCAGCGACGGGATGGCCGAGTTCTTCGCCACGATGCAAGACGTTAATCTGACCCTCGGTAGAATGCCAGAGAACGAAAACGACAACGACACGGCCGATGGCCGCCCGGCCACACGCCGCTATGCGTTGGCTCGCCTGGCCCGGATGATGGGCGGCGATATTGAAATCACGCCGGAACCGGTGATCGTTCGCCTGGCAGAAATGGTGGCGGATCGACAACACGAGATCTTGCGCAAGGCAGCTTTGAATGTGGCTAGCCGCCTGCCAGACGTTCCGTCGACGGTGATCTTGTCCGGCTCCGGCGAATTCCTGGCGACATGGGTGGCGTCGTCGGCCTTTGGTAACGGGGCAAGATATGTTTCCTTGAGCCGGCAAATAGGCGCCGAGGTCTCGCAGGCCTCCTGTGCCTACGCCGTGGCCGTGCTGGCTAAAGAAATGAATTCCTAGCCGCTTGCGGCATTGCAACACATGTGATAACTCCCTCTTCCACTACCGTGGCCCACCCCTGGCTCGACCCGCCCGTGGTCGTGAAAGTCGGCGGCAGCCTCTTCGACTGGCCGGAGTTGTCGAGCCGCTTGCAGAGCTTTCTGGCTACGCTTAAAGGAAGCAACGTATTGCTGATCCCCGGCGGCGGACCGACGGCCGACGTCATTCGCCAATTCGACCAGTGCCACCATCTGGGCGAGGAAACCTCGCACTGGCTCGCGCTTCGTGCCCTTGCATTAAACGCGCGCTTCCTGCAAATAATCGTCCCCAGCACGCAAGTGGTCGAAGGCCTGAACGCCGCCCGCTCCTGCTGGCGGCGCGGATCGACGCCCATCCTCGACATGTACCGTTTCGCTCGCGGCGACGAAAGCCGGCCCGATCACTTATCGCATAATTGGCAGGTAACGAGCGACTCACTGGCCGCAAGGGTAGCCGTGGTGGCGAAGGCGTCGAAGTTGATCTTGTTGAAATCGAAGGATGCGCCGAGCGAAGATTGGACCGAATTGGGACAGGTAGGTTATGTGGATGCCAGTTTTCCAAGACTCATTCAGAATGCCCAAATCGTCGTTGAGATCATCAGCATACGCATATAGTAGGCGCTCAATTCACTTCCCAAACCGACAACACATACACGAGCCTATCCGCGTCGATCACTTCGTATTCGACTCCAAGAGGAGGAATGACAAGACTATACACCGTGTCGAAAAGCGATGTGCCAACGGAATTCGGCGTGCGCGAAAGGACCGCATCGATTCGCGCCGAAGCTACGGTCACTGCCCGGCGGTTGGTACTGCAATCCAAATTACCGCCAGTTCTTGCTCAGCAACCGGCGTCCAAGTGACTGCGAAATTCATGAGGGATACGTCCGCTCCAAGCGCTCGAGAATCTCCTTCAATGGTTTGCCAGTTCGCTGTTGTCGCAGCTGTTGCAGTTCTTCAATCGAGTAAGGCGTTTTTGGCATTCCCTCTTGGTTCGGCACCGCAAGCGAAAGGAAATAACCAATCGTTTGTCCGGCCTCATCGCGCACCTCTATCAGATCCGCGGAATCCCTCAATTGGTCGGCCAACTTGGCAGGAGCTATCACCGCAGTCATGACCTATTCTCCGTTTCTCGAAATACTCAATTTCTATTCTACCGCAACCACTCCCGAGGATCGGCAATCTCGCCTTTAATCGCGCTTGCGGCCACCGTCAGCGGGCTCGCCAGGAATACGCGCGCTTCCTTGTGCCCCATGCGGCCGGGGAAGTTGCGGTTCGTGGTGCTGATGCACGACATCGGCGCGTTCAGTCGGCCGAAGGTGTCTGACGGCCCGCCCAGGCACGCGGCACACGACGGTTGCCCGATTTTGGCCCCGGCTTGCAGAAACACTTCTTCAAGCGTCTGGTTGCCGATGCGCTCGGCCTTCAGTCCCGCTGCGATCTCGCTAGTGGCCGGCACGACAAACGTGTCGATGCGCACGCTTTTGTCCTTCAAGATCCCCGCCGCAGCCCGGAAGTCGGTGAGCTTGCCGCCGGTGCACGAGCCGATGTAAGCCCGGTCGAGTTTCGTGCCCTTCACTTCGGAAACGTACGCGCGGTTATCCGGGCTGTGCGGCTTCGCAATCACTGGCTCCAGCTTCGCCACTTCGTACACCTTCTCGTAAACGAACTTCGCATCCTTGTCGGAGTAGACCGGATCGAATTTTTTGCCGCTCTTGTTGCGCTTGTTCACGTAATCGAGCGTCACCTTGTCCGGCGCGATCACGCCGTTCTTGCCGCCGGCTTCGATCACCATGTTGCACAGCGTCATGCGCTCTTCGATATTTAGCGCGTATACGCCGTCACCGTCGAATTCCATCGTGCGATAGGTGGCCCCGTCGCAGCCGATATCGCCGATTACCGCCAGGATCAGGTCTTTGGCCATCAGATACGGCGGCAACTGGCCGTGAAAGACGAAGCGCATGGTCTCCGGCACTTTCAGCCAGAGCTTGCCTGTGCCCAGCACGAAGCCGGCATCGGTGTTGCCGATGCCGGTGGCGAACTCGCCAAACGCCCCGGCCGTGCAGGTGTGGCTATCGGTGCCGAGCAGCACCTCGCCGGGCCGCGTATGGCCCTCTTCCGGCAGCGCGATGTGGCAGACGCCCTTATACTGCGTCGTACCCACGTCGTAGAAATTCTTGATGTTTTGCTCGGCCGCGAACTTCCGCAGCACATCGACATTGCGATTCGCCATCGCGTCGGCCGTGAAGATGTAATGGTCGGGAATGATTACCACTTTATCGCGGTCCCAGACCTTCGCGTCCTTGCCGAAGTGCTTGTGAAAAACGCCGAAGGTGCCGGGACCGCATACGTCGTGCGTCATCAGCACATCGACATTCGCCCAAATGTTTTCGCCGGGACTCACTCGCTCCCGGCCCGCCGCCCGTGCCAGGATTTTTTCCGTCATTGTCTGCGCCGACATAGATTTTGCCTTTGCTAATGGATGGGCAACGATTCGTGCCATCCGTGCCTGCGTGGTTCTTTGCTTTTTTTGCCTCTATTGAAAAATATACGTGCTGGCTGCCGGAATCGCTACCGGCGTTCCATTGCCGGCTTGAAACTCGTCTTCTTCCGGGATGGTAAAACAGGCAAAAAACGCTATCCTGAGACTCGGAACGTGTGGGGAGGAGTGTCGGATTATGGAGATGAATTTTCACCAGATCGACGTGTCCAAACGCGGCGAGGTGTTTTGCGCGCGGCTCAAAAAACGGAATATGACCGAGGCGGATCTGCACCAATTCGGTGAAGAAGTGTCCGAACTGATCGCCGAGCACGGCTGCCGAAAACTGGCCCTGGCCTTGGGCAAAGAACGGCTCGACTGCCTGCAAAGCATGTTCATCGGCAAGCTCAACATGATCCGCCGGCTGCTCCTCGACGAGAAGGGTCACATGCGGCTCTGCGAAATCGCTCCGATTAATTTCGATGTGCTCAAGGTTTGCAAGATCACGGAACTGATCGAAACGCAGCCCGACCTGGACGCGGCCGTGAAATCGCTGGAAGAAGCGGATTGATAGTTCTTCTGTGGCCGGTTTAATTGGAATTTCAGCGGCGAATGCGAACTCGGTAGCGACCCCAAAGGGGTCGGATAACATAGCCCAGGGTCGCCCCGAAGGGGCGCACCCTGGGAAAGACGTGAAATACTTGCGGTCAACCCTGAAAGGGTTGAATACCCGGCCGATTATTCAACCCATTCAGGGTTGTGGACTTGGGATGCCCTCGTTTCCCAGGGTGCGCCGCTGCGCGGCGACCCTGGGCTGTGATCTTCAACCCCTTCGGGGTTGGTGTGGCTGACATGTAACCGCCAGCACTTTGTTCGACCTCCGTCATGCGCCGTATCTTGATCCTGCTATTGTCGGCGCTTCTTCTACTTGTGCTTGCAGAGTTGGCCTTTCGTTTCGTCTTTGGCTTCATCTTTCCGTCGCATCACGGCAATAAGTTGCTGGCTGAACTCACCGGCCGCGTCCTCTCTGACTCCGGCCCGATCGAAGGCGCAATAGTTCGCTACCAAGGCGACTCGCAGCACGTCCTCACGCATGCCGACGGCGCATTCGCACTTCCCGCAGGATTCGGCCATGTTACCGCCTGGAAAGACGGCTACTTCATCGCCGGCATCTCCGCTGACGTCCGGCCATTGCAAATCCGCCTGCGAAAACTCCCCGACACCGACAACGACGGCTATTCCTGGATCGACCCCGCGCCGCATCCCGAGCAAACCCACAACTGCGGCAACTGCCACCCACAGATTTACGACCAATGGAAAAGCAGCGGCCATGCTCGCTCGGCAACCAATCGCCGTTTTCGCAATCTCTACGAAGGCACCGACTGGCAGGGCCGGCCGAACGTCGGCTGGAGCTTGCTGAAGGAACACCCCGACGGCGCCGGCGTGTGTGCCGCCTGTCATGCTCCCACCGCCAAGCCATCGGCGGAGCTTGGCTACGACATGCGGCAAATGGTGAAGTCTGATTCCGGCTTGAGCGGCGTCCATTGCGATTATTGCCACAAGATAGCCGGGCCGGACGAGGGCGAAGTCGGCCTCACGCATGGCCGCTACGGTTTGAAACTCCTTCGGCCCAAGCAAGGCCAGCTTTTCTTCGGCCCGCTCGATGACGTGGACCGGGACGAAGACACTTATTCGGCCTTTCAGCGCGACAGCCGGTATTGTGCCTCGTGCCACGAAGGCACGGTCTTCGGCGTGCCGGTGTACACGACCTACAGCGAATGGCTGGCCAGCCCCGCCCGGCAGCGCGGCCAACAGTGCCAGCATTGCCACATGGCCCCCACCGGGCAAATGACGAACATCGCCCCCGGTCACGGCGGCATCGACCGCGACCCCGCTAGACTCGGCAACCACCGCTTTTTCGTCGACAGCCAGCTCGATATGCTTCGGCGCTGCTTGAAGCTCAAGATCGAGACGCAGCCCGACGGCGACAAGCAGCGCGTGGCGGTAAGCATCCAGACCGATGGCGTGGGCCACCGTGTGCCAACGGGCTTCGTGGACCGGCATTTAGTGCTAGTGGTCGCCGCGCGCGACGAAGCCGACAATGAATTGCAGCCGCTCGCCGGGCCGCACCTGCCGAAAATCGCCGGCGATGTCCGCGGCCAACCCGGCCGGCTTTATGCGAAACTGCTGAAAGACTTCAACGGCCAAAGCCCCGTTCCCTTTTGGCGCGCCGATTCCCGGCCGGAAGACACGCGCCTGCTGCCCGGACAAACCGATGTGGCGACGTGGCTGTTTCCGGCGGCGGTACAACGAGTGCGGGCGCGAGTGCTTTACCGCAAGTTCTGGCCCAAAGTGGCAGAAGCCAAAGGCTGGCCGGAGAACGAGATGGAAGTACAGAAGGTAGAGGTTCAGATACGCAATAAGCCCTAGTCATCGCATCGCCCTGGGATTGAGCCGGGAGCGCAAGGATTGAGCCGGGAGCGCGAGCGACCGGATAAAGACACGAGTCTCTATCCGGTCGCTCGCGCTCCCGGCTCACAAAATCCCTACTCGTCCGGCGCATCGGCCTCGCTGAAATCGAACGATTCCTCTGCGAAATCGATTTCACCGACATCGACGTAAGCATGGCAATGGCCGCAGTTCTGCACACTACCGCGCTGGGAGGCCGGGAAGGAAGTGCTCTTGCCGCAGGCTTCACACACAACGTCTATGGGCGGGCCTTCGGAAGCGCGAGCCTCCTCTTGCCGCTTTTGCTCTTCCCATCCCAACAGGATTTGCCGGGCCATCTCCGCCTGGTCTGCAAATACCAAAATGCGCGGGGCATAGGACCAAAGCGCAGTGCCCACCAACGGCTCCATGGCGCTCTCCGGATGCAAACCCTCCTGAACGTGCGCTTCAATGCCGATCTCGTTCAGAGTCTGTGCGAGCAAGCTTGCCTCGAGGCTGTTCCTGGGTCGGTAAACTTCCACTAGTTCACGCTCTGCCATGCCGCGCTCCTTTCATTCGGTGGGCCGGTTAGCCCGAAGCGCTAGCGAGGGCATTGACTCGCTTCGTCGCTGGTGCTTCGGGCTAACTCACCGCTGCGGTTCGGCCGGATACTGAAAGCAAAACTAGCCGGCGCTGCTCGCGCCGGCTATCGGATTGGCCGAAATGTCGCGGCACTAAATTACTTCTTCTTCTGCTCCGCCAGCCAGGTCCACAGCGCCGGCGTGCTGTAGGCCTGATCCCAGCAGTTGTGCCCAGCCTTGGGAAACTCCGTGAACTTCGGACTGCCGCCGGCTTTCTTCAGCGCTTCGACCATCTCTCGCGACTTCGCCACGGGCACGGTTTGATCGGCGCCGCCATGGAAGACCCAACAGGGAATGTCTTTGATCTTGTCCGCCTTCTCAGGGTTGCCGCCGCCGCAAATCGGCACGATCGCGGCCCAACGATCCGGTTGGGCGACCGCGAAATTGAACGTCCCAAAGCCGCCCATCGACAAGCCGGTCAGATACACGCGATTGGCGTCGGTCTTGTATTCCTTCAGCGTGGCGTCGAGCATGCCCAGGGCCAATTCGCCATTTACCCCGTTGGGCCGCCAGCCCTTCTCCTCGGCCTGCGGGAAGATCACGATGAAAGGAAAGGTCTTTTCGTGCTTGCGGATATAAGGGCCGATGCCCACGTCCACCGGCTGCTTCCCCGATTCACCCTTGGTCTCGCCGGAGCCATGCAGGAAGAGGATGACGCCGAATTCCTTCTTGCCGTCGTAGCTGGGCGGCACGAAGACGACATAATCCACGGCTTCGCCGCCGGAGCGCTCGAACTTTTTGTGCACGAAGCCGGTCTTGGGCTGGGCCTGTGCTGCGCCGATTGCCAGAAGCCAAACGCAGCTGATGAATGCAAAGCTGCCGATCTTTGTGACGCGACGCATATGTCCTCTCCCGGGTGCTTGAATCGGATGAAAACCGCCCACGAAACGTAGAACGGAATTAATTCCGTTCTACGGGTATATCGGTATGAATTTGCGTGGCGGACAAAAAGGTGACTCTTTGCATCACTTCTTCGGCTTGGCATCCGCCGCCGGCATTCGCACGCCGAGATCATCTCCGGGCGGTTCGTCACCCAGAAAGCGGCCGCCGTCGTCTTTGCCGTTAATGCCCACGCTATAGAAGATGTAACCCTTCTCCGACGGGCGGTAAATGAGTGGCTTGCCGGAAAAGAGATCGTTGGGAACCGTTGCCAGATATTCGGGCGCGAGATCGTCAAGCTTCGGCGGGTAACTGCCGTGGTCGGCGCGATACGCGGCCAGGGCAAACGCGACTAACAGATTCTGCTGCACTTGTTGGGAGCGGTCGAAGGAATCTTGCACCTTGCGCGCGGCAGGCGCCAGGAGACCGATGAGAATGTTGCCGAGCTTTTCGGTGATCAACTTGTCGGGCGGCAACTCTCCGGAAAGTAGCTTCAAGAAATCGTCAAGATTTGTGGCTCCATTTTTCTTTGCGGACGCAAAGAACCCATCAATCTTGTCGAAAGCTTCCTGGCGGGCGCTTCGATTCTTAAGCCGCATGGCCGCAGCCATTTGATCATAGATGCGGTTGCCTTTACGCAATAGATCTTCCCAATTTATCATCCTCAATGCCTTGATTTGTTTTGGGGTGAGACTGGCGACATCTACTCCCAGCGCTTTCAAGCCTTCCCGGTGGAACATTTGAATCGCATCCAGATACGTGAAGCGCTCACCAAGGTCGATCTTGTCGGCCACGGGCCGCATGGGCGGCAACTTTTGCATATCCTTCATTCGATTCTGAATCTGCGCGCTGGTTAGCCTGGCATGCTCAAGATACGCGAGGTCCGTGTTGCATGCGGCCTGTTCGATGGCAAAACCGACCAGGCCTTCGATCAATGTGGCACTTCGGGAGACAAGACGAGCCAAGCGGTGGCAAGCGAGCAGGTCTTGCCATGCCTCGTCTGCTTTTCCTTCTCCGAGCCGAAGCATGGCACGCGCGGTAAACGCTGCTGCCAGTTCGCGGCATCGTTGCACTCCGGGAAGCAATGCGCCAATCAGCAAGCCAGGACCATTTTCCTTGTGTTGGCAAACCAGCGGGTTGAAATAATTCGGTCGTTTAGACGCCTCCACGACGATGGCCAGCGGCTTTTCATTGATTTTTAACCACTCGGCGATGCGCGGATGATCCTTCTCGCTCCACGGTTCCTTGCTGGCCTGAAGGCGCTCGCTCCAAGTGGGCATAATTTCGTCACGCGGGAGCTTGAGATGAGCCTCCACGAATGTATCGAGAAAGATGAAATAAGCTCCATCGGCTGGCGGTTCCTCGATACCCAAGCACTTGAAGAATCTCTCCGGCATGCGCTCGCCACCCGGCTTCGGGCCAAACGCTTTCCAGAGCAGGACATTGGCATTTTTCTCCGGCGTGATGCCCTTGCCGAGCCGGTCGTTGAGGGCAGCCTCGTAATCGACGTAGCCATCCTTGTCGAGCGGACCAGTGACGTAGGTGGTCTCTTTGCTGATGTCAATCTTCGGCCGCGGCGCGTCTTGGCCGGCAAGAAGGGTAGCGAAAAGCAACGGGGCATGCACGATATTCATTGCGTCGCTCCCAACAACGAGTCATGCACTTTTACGATGGTTGGCTATCAGTTTGCGAACTGCCGGCAGCAACTCAGTCGGTACGGCTATCAACGTTTCGTCAGTGACTTCGGGCGCCAATTCGATTTCGCGCGCGAGTTCATCATCAGGAATCTGCTCATAGTGTTGAATCACCGCGCGGATCTTGCGCCCGCCCCACCCGGCCGGGAGCTTTTGCTTGAATTTGTATCCCGCTTTACGGGGCGAATTCGTTCGGGACGGAGCCGATTTCTTCATCGCCTTCTCCTGCGCTGTCGCCGGCGATAAGCCATCAGAGCTTTACCGGAAAGCGCGAAGGCAGTAATCACGAAAACACTTTGACCACCGGGGTCAGGACTATACACAACCTGAATATAACGGCCAGCGAGAGTTTGCCCCGCCTTCAAACGCGAATTGCGCTCACCTTTAAGAACTGGTCCGGGTTGCCGCAACAGGTGTTCGACTTCTGCTTCCGTCACACCGTGATTATGGATGTCCGGTAGCCGGGTATCCGAGTCAAGGTAGTACCTAACCTGCATTATGACATTTTACATTCGCCGTCATTTTGCAACGAGTCAATGTAAGAATAGGCAATTGTTTGACTTACCACCGCTTCTCGCGCCACTCCGCCGGCGCGAGCCAGCGCGGCGTCCCGTCGGTCGCGCGCTCCAGGCCGAGGTGAATTTGCAGCCATTGGGACATGTCTTCATTCGCGGAGGCGATGTCGGGAAGCGACCAAACTTTCGCTTCCGCATCGTTCCAGGCCAGGAAATGGCGACCCGATGGCGACCAGGCAACGCCGTGAACTTCAGCCAGCGGCAACACGGGCCCGAGCCGCTGTCCGGTGGCGACATCCCACAACCGCAGGCCGTCGCCCGTGCCGGTGAGCAGTAGCCGGCCATCCGGTGAAAATGCGGCCACCCTGGGTTCGCCGCGGAGCAACCGGAACAGTGGTTTCGCCCCGAGACGCAGCGTCCGGTCTTCGCTAAGCCAAAGCGCCGCCTTTTCAATGCCGGCCAGAAGCTTCGCGCCAGCGCTTGGAGGGGACGCGGGGATGGTAAGTTGATCGGTGGTCACTTCCCATCGTCGCAAGACATTTTGGGTGTCGCACGTGCGGATGAACTTGCCATCAGACTCAAAGGATACCTCGGCGATCCGGCCGGGTTGCCGCAACGGCTCCCCCAACAGCTGATTGGTCTCCAGCGACCACATTCGGACCTCGCCCAATTTGTCCTTTCCCTCGCCGGCAATGGCGATGGTCTTACCGTCTGGCGCGAACGCCAGCGCCCGGACCGGCCCGGTTGGAGAAATCGGAATGGTGCTCGGCTTGCTCCTGGGGATGTCCCAGAGAATGACTTTCCCCGACTCGCTCGCCGTCAGCGCGACATTGCCACCGGGCCCCCAGCATACCGCCACGAACGGCTCCGGGTCCAACCAGGGCGGACCCTGCGAATTGCCCTGCAAGTCGAAAACTTGTGCCTTCCCCTCTGGCCCGGCCGCGCCGCCGATGAGCAGAAACTTCGCGTTAGGCGAGATCGAGACTGCTCGAAAGGATTCGCCGGGGCCAGTGGGAGCGATATTCCACGTCTCGTTTCGCTCGACATTGCAAAGCTTTACCGAGGACGGATTGCTCAGGCAAACTGAGGCGACGTGGCTGCCGTCGCTGCTCCATTCCGCGTGGCCCAGCTGCGGTCCGTTGAGGGAGGATGCCGCTGCCCATCCCGCCGGCATATTCCAAAGCCGCAGCGTGCCGGATTCGTCCAACGTCAGAAACGATCGGCCATCGACTGCCATGGCAAGGGCCGTGACTGGCTGGCCGAGCGGCAGTACGCCGCGCAATCGGCCCGAAGCGGCATCCCACCATTGGACCCGGCCATCCTGGCCGCCGGTTAGAATCTGCCGGCCATCGCCACTTGCGCTGACGAGAGTCGTGTGTGGCCCCGCGTCTGGCAACATCAGCACCAGGCGCATGTCGCTGCCATTCCAAACGCGCACTTTGCCATCGGCACAGACACCGGCCAATTCTTCGCCGTTTCGAAGCCAGGCGGTGTGGAGAATGGCGGCCGGCGACGCAAGCTCGCGCGGCGCGCTGCCTGGTTCGGCCTTGGAAAGCCAACATTTTCCGCTCCCATCACGCAAGAGCAGAGTCTTGCCATCCGGCGCGGCGGAGATGGAAGCTGCGGCCACGCCTTCGCCCATTGGCTTGCCTTCGGGTTTCGCCGATTCCAACTTCCATTGTTGCCATTTCTTATCCGAGCGCAGCGTGATCAGGTTTCCGTCGGCGCCGAAACAAAGCGCCACAAATCTCGCGTTGCCATCTGCGGGCGGCAGGAGAAGCGTTTTCTTTTTCTCGCGGTTCCACACCAAGACCCGTCCGTTGGTCAGCACCGCTGCCCACTGTCCATGGGCCGATAGGTCGAGCGCCTCCACCGGTCTCATCGCGGAGCCGTCCTCGACAGTTGGCATGTTCTCCACAAGATCGGCTTCGGCGGGCCGCCAAAGAGCGATTTGTCCCTCGGTCGTGCAAGGCAAAACCGAATTGCCATCGGCAGCAAGCGCAGCCAGCTGCGCTTGGACCGGCGCGATATTCCGCAGGATCGGCACTTCCCGTTGCCAGAGCGCCCAGTTCCAGTGAATGGCGTTGTTGAATTCGTTGCCGTACGGTTGCGCTTTCGTCATGGCTGCCAAGTCAAACAAGCCGTCGATGGTATGGCCGCGGTCAAAGTTCTGGCTCGCTTGCTCCAGCCGCATTTGTGCCAGTTCACGTTCCAGCCCCTTCGATTCCTGCTGAATCGTGCGGATGCGTTCGCCTGTGGCATTTTGGTTCCGCAACCAATTCAACGCGAGCGCGCCGCCGGCCACGAGCGCGAAGACAAACACAAGCACCCCATAGATTGCGGTCGCCGCGCGCTTCTTGAGGGTCCGCCAGCTCAAGTCGAGGGCGAGCCGGCGGGCTTTGATTGGCTGGCCTTCCGTGAATTGATGCAAATCGTCGGCCAGCGCCTCCGCATTCGGATAGCGCTGCTCGGGCCGTTTGCGCAGGCACTTCAAGCAGATCGCTTCCAGGGCGGGCGGCACATCGCGCACCAGCTTGCGCGGCGGCACGGGCTCGAGTGTGTGCACCATGAACAGCGTTTCCATGGGCGTGGGGCCCAGAAACGGCGGCTGGCCCGTGAGCATTTCGTAGAGGATCGCGCCCAGGGAATAGACATCGGTGGTGGGTCCGATCGGGTACGGCTTCCCTTCAGCCTGCTCGGGGGCCATGTAGCTGGGCGTGCCGAGAATATCGCCGCTGGCAGTGTGCCCGGCGCGGCGGTCAAGCAACTTCGCCAGACCGAAGTCGCTGATCTTCGGCATAAAGCGGCGAAAATCCCAATCGGTGGGAAGATGATTCGGCTCCTCGGGTAAATCAAGCAGCGCTTTGCGGCTATGCAACAGCACGTTGGCCGGCTTTAAGTCGCGGTGAATGATATCGCGGCTATGCGCATACGACATGGCGCGAGCGAGCGCTTCGACCAGCTGGGCCGACGAACGACCGCTTTGGGGCTTGTTGCGCACCTTGTCGGTCAGTGTGCCGCCTTCGACGAACTCCAGCGCGCAATAAACCCGGCCGTCATCCAGTCGGCCGACCTCGACAATTTGCACGATATGCGGATGCCGCAGCCGCGAAATGGCTTCGGCCTCGTCGTAGAAGCGGCCCAAGTCGGCGGGCGACGGCTCGCCCTGGATCATCTTGAGCGCCACAATCCGGTCCTGGGCGATGAGCCGGGCCTTGTACACCACGCCCATGCCGCCGCGGCCGAGTTCGCCCAGCGTTTCATACCCCGGAATCTCGGGCAGCTTTACCGCCGGCAATTTGCGCTTGACGACGGGCGGCATCCGTTCGGCTGCCACGCCGTTGGCCCCGATTCGCCCGGAGCCTCCCGCCGTCGATACTTCGATTTGCTTCAGATTATCCAAGAAGGCGGCATCATCCGCTGATGGCGGCGCAGGTTCCTGGAAAGCGCCATGCCAATCATCGGCATCAGGCAGCTCGGTGTGCTGATCGAAGACTTGCCGGCAGCGCACGCACGAATGCAAATGCTCTTCGTGCTCTTCCGCGGTGGCCGGCAGTATCTTGCCGGTCAACCACGCGGTGAGCTCATCTGCCGACATGCACTCGGACATCGATGGAAATCCTGCTGCCGACATTGCAAAATCCGAAACACGAAATCCGAAATCCGAAACAAATCCAAATGTCCAAATCCGAAATTCAAAACACGTGTCGCCCCGTTTCGATCATTTGGATTTTTGATTTTGGATTTGTTTCGAATTTCGTGTTTCGGATTTCGGATTTTGAAAATCAGGTCATCTCTTCCATTCGCACATACTCTTCGCGCAAGCGCATGCCTACTCGATACAGCGCGGCACGGATAGCGGTATCCTCGCATTGAAATTCGGCTGCCACATCGGCGAGCGGTTTCTGTTGCAGCACGGCTTGCGAAAAAGCTTCCCAGTCGGCAGGCTCCGCCACCGACTGCACTTGCCGCAGCGCTTCCGCCCGGCGTTGCCGGGTGCATTCGTTGTCGAATGCTTGTAAAAATTCGTCGTGAGCATCCATTGAAACCAACAGCGCCGACTTCGGCGACTCTTGGTCCTGCTCTTCCGGCGCGGTTTTTTTCTCCAGCACGTCGCACCAGGCGGCGTGGGCCGCGAATTGCAGCCAGGGGCGGAACTTCAGCGTGGGCTCTTCCGCTACCGCGCGAAACTCCCGACTCAGCGCCTTGAGGAAGTCGCCCGTTACCGTATGCAAATCTTCCAACGGCAGACCCGACTGGCGAAACCACGCCAGTGCGACGCGTCCATAGCTGTCGATGAAGGCCGGCCAGTCGGTCTCGGCCAGGGGCCGGGCCGGCGTTGTGGTGGGCATTACATTGGCGGGAGCATCCATGAGCAGGTGGGGTCCTTACGGCGTATTCTCTGCGCGCGGTCTTCTCAGAAGCCTAGCATATTTGCGACAAAGATGGGCAGCCACTTTGCCCCGTAACCGCGAAACCGATAGGCATACTCAAGCTAGCGGCGCGGATCATCCGCGCCGGACATCCGGCGGGGATGAACCCCACCGCTCGCCATGTTACTCCATCCGAGGCCAAGACCATGTACCGCACTACGATCCTGCTCCCCGCGTTGTCGCTCTTGTTTTTAACGCTCTCGCTCCGTGCCCAGGACAAGGAGCCGCCGAAGGTGCCGCCCAAAGAAGGCAAATCCGAGCGCATCGAACTCTTCAACGGCAAAGACTTCGAGGGCTGGGAAGGCCACAAGGAACTCTGGTCGATTCAAAATGGCGTGATCGTTGGTAAGAACACCAAGCCGGTGCCCGTTTCCACCTATCTTCTCACGAAGAAAAAGTACGGCGACTTCGCGCTCGCCTTCTCCGCGAAGCTGGTGGAATCGGAAATGCACTCCGGCATCGCGCTCTGGGGCGACAAGGCACCCGACCACGGCGACCCATACACCTACAAGGGCCATCTGGTGATGTTCCCCAGCGGCTGGGGTCTGTACGACCTCTACGGCCGGCTCGGCCTGAAGGCCGACCCGAACCCCGCCAAGAAAGCCGGCAAGCAGCACGACTGGAACGACATGGAAATCTTCGCCCAGGGCAACCGCATTCGCTTCATCGTCAACGGCACACTGGTCGTCGATTGGCGCGATCCCGAACCCGACCGCATCAAGGAAGGCCCCATCGGCCTGCAACTGCATTCCAACAACGTCAACCAGGAGGTGCAATTCAAAGGCCTGGTGCTGACGACTTTCCCCGACGACAAGCGGCTGGAAGGAAAAAAGGTTGGCGACAAGGTGCCGGCGGGCGAGAAGTGAAGATCGGCCTCTCCTTCGTTCAGGCCGGACAGCCCGTGCATTTTGAGGCTGGCATTAGCGCCAACAACCCCGAAGGGGTTGAATATCACAGCCCAGGGTTGCCGCGCTTCGCGGCTACCCTGGGAAAAGATGTCATCCACAAGCAACAACCCTGAAAGGGTTGCATAAGGGATCGCG
>DATGHS010000309.1:0-10064 GCA_035307785.1 Gemmataceae bacterium | reverse complement strand
AGTTACTTTCTTATCGTGTGGGACTTCGTGCGCTTTGCTCACGAGCACAACATTCCGGCCAATGCCCGCGGCTCCGCCTGCGGGGCCATTGTGAGTTACGTTCTCAAGCTCAGCAACGTCTGCCCGCTGGAATACGACTTGCTGTTCGAGCGCTTCCTCGATCCGAATCGCAGTGAGGCGCCGGATATCGACATCGATTTTTGCCAGGAACGCCGCGACGAGATTTTGGCGTACGTGAAAGCCAAGTACGGCGAAAACTCCGTGGCCCAGATCGCCACTTTCGGCAGCCTGGCAGCGAAAGCGGCGCTGAAAGACGTTGGCCGGGTGCTGGACATCCCTTTGGACCGCGTGAATGCGCTCACGAAAACCGTGCCGTCGAAGCTCGGCACCACGCTCGACGATGCGCTGAAGGATTCGCCCGACTTCCGCAATCAGTATGAAAGCGATCCGGATGTCCGCCGCTGGGTGGATATTGCCCGTAAGCTGGAAGGCACCAACCGCAATGCCGGCACCCACGCGGCCGGTGTGGTCATCGCCAATGGACCGCTCATCGATTATGTTCCCGTCCAGCGCGTCGTGCGCAAGAACGACGACTCCGGAGGCAAAAATGGCGAAGCCATCATCACCACGCAATGGACGATGGGCGACATTGAAAAAGTCGGCCTGCTCAAGATCGACCTGCTCGGCCTGCGCACGCTCACGGTGCTGGATAGCACCGTAAAGCTCATTCAGAAAACGCGCGGCGAAACCATCGATCTGGAAAAAATCCCGCTCGACGACAAGCCGACGTATGCTCTGCTTCAGCGCGGCGACGCCAAGGGCGTGTTCCAAATGGAATCCGACGGCATTCGCGAACTGCTGAAGCGCATGAAGCCGGATAACATTCGCGATCTCATCGCTACCAATGCGCTCTATCGCCCCGGCCCGCTCGGCGGCGGCATGGTGGATGCCTACGTCAATCGCAAGCATGGCCGCGAGAAGCCCGCGTATCCGCATCCGATTATGGAGGAAATTCTGGGCGAAACGCACGGCGTGATGTGCTACCAAGAACAGGTGATGCGCATCCTCAACCGCCTGGGCGGCATCGAGCTTTCCAGCGCCTACGCGTGCATCAAGGCCATCAGTAAGAAGAAGCACGAGATCATCGACGCGCGGAAAGCAGAGTTCATCAAGGGCGCGCAGGAACGCGGCGTAAGCGAAGCGACCGCCCGCGAAATCTTCGACCTGATCACCTTCTTCGGCGGCTACGGCTTCAACAAGTCGCACAGCGCCGCCTATGCCCGCATGGGGTACCAGACGGCGTATTTGAAGACGCACTACTCGGCCGAGTTCATGGCCGCACTTTTGACCAGCGAAATTGAAGACGGCAACAAGCGCGACATCATGAAGGAGCACATCGACGATGCCCGCAAGCTCGGCGTCGACGTGTTGCCCCCAAATGTGAACCAGAGCGAGGCCGACTTCACCGTGAAGGACGGCAAGATTCTGTTCGGTTTGGTCGCCATCAAAGGGCTGGGCCGCGGGGCGGCGGATGAGATTGTGCGAGCGCGCAATGAAGGCGGCCCCTTCAAAGACATCTACGATCTTTGCGAACGGATCGATAACCGCGTGGTGCCTCGTTCCGCGATTGAGCGGCTTATCAAGGCCGGCGGCCTGGATTCACTCAGCGAAGGGAAACGTGCCGCGCTCTTGCACGTGCTCGGCAAGGCGATCCAATCGGCCGAGGAGAAGCAGCACGACCGCAAGCGCGGCCAGCGCAGTTTCTTCGACGTAATGGCGGCCGACGGTGACTCCTCGGCTGCGCTATCGGCCGTGGAGCCGTTGCCCAATATTCCGGAATGGCACGAGACCGAGCGGCTGAAATATGAAAAGGAAGCGCTCGACTTCTACCTGTCGAGCCATCCATTAGCACAATTCGAGACGGAACTAAACCGCTACATCTCGCACACCGTCGCGCAAGCCAACGCTCTCGACGATGGCACCGAGGTGCGGATCGGCGGCATGCTTTCCCAAGTGCGCTTCCTGAATACGAAGCAAGGAAAGCGCTTTGTGCGCTGCAAGCTCGAAGATTTCACCGGCCAGGCCGAGTGCCTGATGTGGCCGGATGATTTCGACCGCTTCCACGAACACTTTGTTGATGACAATATCCGGCTCGTGCAAGGCTGCCTCGACCGCCGGCAACGCGAGGAGCCATGTTTCGTGCTGTCGAAAATCTTCACACTTGAGGAGGCTCGCCGGCAACTCACCACGGCGATGTTGCTGCGCATGAACCTGCGCCAGCACGGCCCCGAAGCCATCGATGCTTTGGCGAGAATCTTGAAGCGCTCCCCCGGCGATTGCCGGGTGGAAATGCTGGTCACCGACCACGGCGGCCGGCGCGCGAAGGTGAAAGTGCGCGACGAATTCCAGGTCAATCCAGCCAAAGTGTCGCTGGAGGAACTGGAAATGGTCCTCGGCCGCGGCGGCGTGGTGTTTACGGGAAGGTGACAATTGTTGGCGAGCGTCGAGCCGTCAGGCCGACATGTGCGCGGCTTTCACGTCGGCCTGACGGCTCGACGTTCGCCAGATCAAGCACTATACTGCCCATCGCGTTCATGATCATACGGCTTCAGCCAGCAAATCAACTCAATTCGGTTTCCATCCGGGTCGCGGATGAAGAAGCGGTCGCAATGCGGAATCGGCGTCGTTTCCTCGATGGCCACGCCGCGTAAGCGCAGATGCTCACGGGCGGCCTGCGCATCTTTTACGCCAAGCGCGAAATGCCGCGGACTGATCGTGTCGGCTTTCGGCTTCAGCAGCAAATGCAACGTCTGCCCGCCGCCCAGGTCGAACCAAAGCACGACGAAGTCAAAGGTGTTCGGCGGCGCAATTTCCTTCAACCCCAGCAACTCGCGATAGAAATGCCGGCTGCGCGCGATGTCGGTGATGATGACGGAACAGTGGTCGAGGTAGGTGATGTGCATGAAGCAATTCTAAGTTGTAACTGTGAACAAGGCGATACTTTCAGGGCCGCGCACGGAGCGCAGCGCAGTAAGCGGCCAGCCAGTGACGGCCGCTTACTGCGCTGCGCTCCGTGCGCGGCTCTGACTGGCTTTTGGTGCGCCAAACGCAAGCAGTGTTTAATTACCACTCTGAACCACCGACGCCATCATCGCGCCTGATCGCTTCTCGTAGTTTCTTCTCGTCGATGTCCATCGGAATCCACCGCCTGCTTCCGTCAGCCATTCCGACGCGGAATCCGTCTCTAAAGATGCGACGTAGCTCAGGCACTGGCTTATCAGGGTCGAATAGGATTTCGTCCGGTTTCGTCCATGGCACCGGTTCACCCGCTTCGACGATCAGAATCGTGTTTGAAGTTCCATCGATAAAGTCGCCGGGCAGCCGCAGCCCTTCCTTGCCTTCAAAGGCCGCACCCTTGCCAAAGAATACATGGCAAACGGTATGATACGGCGGCAACTTCTTCGCCTTGCTGCCCGGCGCGGCATAGGTACGCGGCATTTTGGGAAGCAATTCGATGTTATGCGGGCTGTCCCACGGCTCATCTAGATGGAACTGCTTGTAGAGATCATTCTGCTCGATGTACGGCAAAAGCAGCACGCGCCAGCTCAGCAGAGGTGTTCCATCTTCGCCGCACACGGCGGCAGGCGGCAACCGGTCATCATTACTATCGGCATAGTTATGCATGGCCAGCGCGATCTGCGACATGCTTCAGTGCGCCCGATCAGCAGCTTCGCGAACGCGGTCGACAGCGACCATGACGAATCCTGCGACCGGAAGCGCTAATAACAGCAAAATGCCAACGGTGGCAAGGCCACGCTTGCGACGGGCGTGCCATGTGTCAACATGCAGTCGAGGAGCATCGTTTGGAAAATCGTCAGACATTGCAACACCTCCTTTTCGGAGCGAGCGAGCCAGGAGCGTAAGCGACTGGAGGAAGCGCCCTCGCCGTGTCCTCCGGTCGCTTACGCTCCTGGCTCGCCATTGTTGTCCTCCAGCCCTCGCAATATCCGCCGCACCGCCGCCCCGGCGCGCGTCGAAACTTCCGTCGGCACGCCATTCGCGCCTTCGTGTGCCATCACATCGGCGAGCACTTCGAGAAATTGCACGCCGGCCAGTAGCAACTTCGCGCGGGCATCGCCGTTTTGCTCTCCCGGTTCCCTCCTGGTCTCATTATCCCCCTGTCTTCTTGTTTCCCGCTGCTCTGGCTCGCCGATTAGCTCGCGCACCGAATCCAGGAACGCGGGCCGGTTCACCGAATCGAAGTTTACTTCATCCGTATCCCCGTCGAAGACGCCCGCGAAGAGCGAGCGCTTCATCTCGATGGTCCGCAGCACGCGCTCTTCGATGCTCCCGCGGGTAACAAGCAAAATCACGCGCACCGGCTTGCTCTGGCCCATGCGGTGCACGCGGCCAATGCGCTGCTCCAACACCGCAGGGTTCCAGGGGATTTCGAGATTGATGACCGTGTCGGCCGTCTGGAGATTGAGGCCGGTGCCGCCCGCGTCGGTGCTGAGTAGCACCTTGCAAGCCGGGTCTTCCTGGAATCGGTGCAGGATGGCCTTGCGATCTTTGCCCGGAATGCGGCCACTCAAGAATGCATGGTCGATCTTCAGTTGCCGCAGGCGCTCCGACGCTTTTTCCAGCATCATTTCCCACTGGCTGAAGACCACGGCCTTGTGAGCGCCTTCCTCGCCCAGTTCCTGGATGAGTTCGGCGAACTCTTCCAGCTTCGGCGAGACGTTGGTCGCTTTGTCGAACAGCCAGGTGCTGTCGCAGAGCATGCGCAGGTTGGCAATGCAGCAGAGAATGCGCTTGCGGTCGAGGTCGGTGAGGATCTTCTTTTGTAGCAGCCGGGCGAGCGCGGTGCGCTGTTCCTCGTACGGGCCGCGCTGTTCGGGCGTCATTTCCACGTAAAGAGTGCTGTCGGTGCGCTCGGGCAATTGGTGCAGCACCTCGCCGCGCGTCCGGCGCAGCATGATCGGCGCGAGCTTCTCGCGAATCTTGTCGAGATTGCGATAGCCCAGGAGCTTGTACTTGTCATCGACGATCAAATGTTCATGCAGGAACTGAAAGGGCGGGCCGAGCCGGCGGTCATCGACGAACTGCACGATGCTGTAGAGTTCTTCCAGTTTGTTTTCCAGCGGCGTGCCGGTAAGGACGAACGCGTACCGGCTGCGGAGTTTCTTCACGGCTCGCGAGATCTTCGATTCCCAGTTCTTGATTCGCTGCGCCTCGTCGAGAATGATGAGATCCGGCTGCCAGGCATTGAGCGGCTCTTGATCGCGCAGCACCTGTTCATAATTGACAAGTCGGTAAAACGCGGCTTCGGAATACTGGCTGAGCCGCGATTCCTGCCCGCCTTCGATCACTTGCACGGGCCGGTCGGTGAAGCGGCGAATTTCGGTTTCCCACTGATACTTGACAGAAGCCGGGGCGACCACCAGCACGCGCTCGATGCCGCGCTCGCGGGCCAAAATCTCGACGGCCGCCATCGCCTGCACCGTCTTGCCCAAGCCCATGTCGTCGCCCAGGATGCATCGACCGCGGCAAGCCAGAAAGATCGCTCCTTCAAGCTGGTAGCTGTAGAGAGGAGTCTTCAACAGATTGCCCAATGCGGAATCGCCGGAACCATCCCGCATTCCGAGTTCCGCATTCCGCATTTCTTCGAGAAGTTCTTTCTCACGCCGCGCCATTTGTTGCCGTTCGATCTCGCGGTCCATGAACTCCATGGCATCGGTGAAGATCACTACTTGTTCCGGCACCGATTCGACGGCGGCGATAAGGTCCTCATAGGAAGCGGAGTTTTTCCAGAAACTCTTCGCGTCAAAAAAGCGCTGGGCAAGTGCCGATAGCTGATCGGAATGACGCGGCGGCAGATGTAGGCCGACCTGCAACTGCTCGCCGTAATGCAGGAAGACTTCCGGCCGGGTGACGGCGGCCTTGCGTTGTCGGAGGTGCGGCGGGGCTTCCTCCTTCAGGCTTTCGAGCACGGCCTCAATGTGCTTGCAGGTGCCGAGAGTATTGCTGCGGAAATCGGGGCAGGTGCAGGTGTTGTCGCCGGTTTCGAAGCCGCGAATAGAGACGATGTATTGGCCGCCACTTTGCGGATTGGAGACTTGATAATCGCTAAAGACGCGATTGCGGCCGAGCTTGCGGATCTGAAATGAGGCCGCCTTCGCCCGCTGCTTGCGGATGTCGATTTGTTCCTCACGAAGCATCGCCGTCTCTCAGCTCAGAATCAGGACACGGATGAACACAGATTTCATAACTCAGATGAACACAGATCAGACAAAACGCTAATTGTTCTTATCCGTGTCCATCCATGTTACGAAATCTGTGTTCATCCGTGGGCTTATTGTTGCCTTTCGAGTTTGCGCAGCAAATTGGCCATCTCAATTGCTGCAAGCGCGGCGTCGAATCCCTTGTTGCCTTCCTTACCGCCGGCGCGGGCCAGAGCGAGTTCTTCCGTTTGACAGGTGAGCACGCCGAAGATGACGGGAACGCCCGTATTCAGCGACGCTTGCATTATCCCGTCCGCCGCTCCTCTCGCCACGTATTCGTAATGATCGGTTTCGCCGCGGATGACTGCCCCAAGGCAAATGACCGCCAAATGGTTGCCGGATTCGGCCAACTTCTGCGCCACAAGCGGAAGTTCGAATGAACCCGGGACGTGAATGAGATCGACCATGTCATCGGCCACGCCGTGCTGCTTTAGTCCATGCAATGCACCGCTGACGAGGGCATCCACGATTTCGCGGTTGAAGCGCGCGGCCACAATGGCGAATCGGCCGAAGGTAGCAGAGAGATCGCCGTCGATGGTGGGCATAATCAAAGGTCAGAAGTCAGAAGTCAGAAGTCATTAATGCACTGTGAGCCACGAGCAACAACTTTTTGCTACGGAGAACGAACTACTGACAACTGACTCTTACGCCAAATTCATACTGTTGAGGAATTCCTCATTCGACTTCGTGCGGGCCATGCGGCTGGTCAGGAGTTCCATCGCCTCCACCGGGTGCATATCGCTAAGCACTTTGTGCAGGATATACACGCGCCGAAGCTCTTCCTCACTGCGCAAGAGTTCTTCCTTGCGGGTTCCGGACGCGTTGACATCGATGGCAGGCCAGACGCGCTTGTCCACGAGCTTGCGATCGAGGTGCACTTCCATGTTGCCGGTGCCCTTAAACTCTTCGAAGATCACGTCATCCATGCGGCTGCCGGTGTCGATGAGCGCCGTAGCCAGGATCGTCAGCGAGCCGCCTTCTTCGATGTTGCGGGCGGCGCCGAAAAAGCGCTTCGGCTTGTGCAGGGCGTTAGCGTCGAGGCCGCCAGAGAGGATCTTGCCGCTCGATGGCATCTCGGTGTTGTAAGCCCGGCCCAGACGGGTGATAGAATCGAGCAGGATCACCACGTCGATGCCGTATTCCACCAGCCGCTTGGCCTTCTCGATCACGATCTCGCTCACCTGCACGTGCCTTTCGGCCGGCTCGTCGAAGGTGGAGCTAATGACCTCGGCCCGCGGGCCTTTCACGGTGCGCTCCATGTCGGTCACTTCTTCCGGCCGCTCGTCGATCAGCAGCACAATGACGTAGCATTCCGGATGATTGCGGAGAATGGAGTTCGCCATCTTTTGCAACAAGATCGTCTTGCCGGTGCGCGGCGGGGCGACGATGAGACCGCGCTGGCCCTTGCCGATGGGCGTGATCAGGTCCATCACGCGCATGTTGATTTCCGTCGGGTCGGTTTCGAGTTTCAAGCGCTCGTCCGGGTGCAGCGGCGTGAGGTCGTCGAAGACGACTTTCTGCGCCAGTTGCTCGGGGTCGTGGTAGTTGATTGCTTCCACGCGGAGCAAAGCGAAATAGCGCTCATTCTCCTTGGGTGGACGAATTTGCCCGGCCACAATGGAGCCAGTGCGCAGGCCAAAGCGGCGAATTTGGCTCGGCGAGATGTAGATGTCGTCCGGGCAAGGCAGATAGTTGTAATCGGGGCTGCGCAGGAAGCCAAAGCCGTCGGGCAGCGTTTCCAGCGTGCCTTCGCCGAACATGAGGCCATTCTGCTTGACCCGCTCTTTCAGAATCTTGAAGATCAGGTCCTGCTTCTTCAGGCCCACGAAATCGGTCAGGCTTTCCGCCTTGGCCGTTTTCATGAGTTGGCCCATCGTCATCTGCTGCAATTCGCTGATGAACGTGTTGCCGCGCTTGATTTCCTCATAGCGCTCATTGGTTTCCTGGTCGAAACCGCGCGGGGTGTCGAAATCCTCATCCTGATGGGGCCGCCGGCGCGGCGCGTGGGCGCGCTCATCATGCGGAGGCTCGACCGCATCAGTCGTTTCGCGCGGCTGCTCTCCAGCAGGTTCGCGCGGCTTGCTTTCGTCAATGTCGCGGTGCTCCTCTCGGGCCGCGGGTGGCGCCGCCTGGTCGGCGGTCGGCGGCTCCTCGGTTGGCACTGGGGCCGCTTCGTGTACCGGCTCTGTCGGCGGCACATCATCCAGAATGCCCTGGCCGAACGGCACTTCATCCGGCTGCCGGGGCGCGCCATCTTCGGGCGCCAGGTGGGAACCGCCGACGTCGGGTTTACTACGGCGGGGGCGTGAGCCGTTGCCGCGCTTGGTGAATTCCGTGCGAGTTTCAGCCATGACACACCACTCCTTTCGAAGCCGGCCCGGAATACGACTTGAAGAAAAGTCGGCCGCACCAGGCGCCCGAACGGGCATCCGATGATGAACGAGTGCGGCAGGCCGGCGGCAGGACGGGATAAGCGAACATAAGAAGATCGGGGGTATTTGCTTCGCCGCAAGCGGCGATTGTTATAATCTCCATTTTTGCACCAGCGCTTCCACCTGCCGGGCGGTCTCGGCACGGTCGCCGCTGTTATCGATGATCGCATCAGCCCGGCTGGCTTTCTCCTCTAGCGGCCGTTGTGCCTTCTCGCGCGCTTCTATCTGACTCAATTCCCACGCGCGCTCGGCCAATCGCTGCAGGCGAATTTCGCGCGGCACATTGATGTAAACGAGCCGGTCGCAGCCATGATCCCAGCCGGCTTCCAGCATGACAGCCGCATCGACAATGACGAACCGAACCGCCGGAACGGACTTCGCTTCGGCAATCTCTTGCTCCAATTTCCGTTCGATCCAGGGAAAGACGATGGCTTCCAGGTCCTTTCGCGCTTGCACATTCGCAAACACAATGGCGGCGAGTTTCCGCCGCACGATTTCGCCCGCTTCATCAAGGATGCCGGGCCCGAATCGAGTTACCACTTTCTGGCGTATTTCAGGCTGCCGCAACGCTTCGTGCCCCGCCTCGTCGCCGGAAACGATCCGCCCGCCATGCTCGGCCAGCAGCCTCGCCACCAGGCTCTTGCCGCTGCCGATGCCGCCGACCAGACCGATGACCCATTTCGGATTTCGGATTTCGGATTTCGGATTGGCAACAGCCATTTATTCGCTCATAGCCCACGGATCGACACGGACTTCGTAACACGGATGAACACAGATCAGATTTCGAACTCTGCGTTAATTCCAATCCGTGTTTATCCGTTTGTATCCATGTTCATCCGTTGGCTTACCGAATCTCTTCCACATCCAGCCAGTTGGGGCCCGCAGCAACATCCACCTTCAGCGGCACGTCCAATTTTATCGCTCCGCACATCTCGGCGCGCACCATCTCGGCCACCTCTTGCAACTCTTTCGGTGGCACTTCGAAGACCAATTCGTCGTGCACCGTGAGCAGCATTTTCGCCTGCCGATTCTCTTCCTTCAACCGGCGATGGACGCCAAGCATTGCTTTCTTGATGAGGTCTGCCGCCGAGCCTTGAATTTCCATGTTGATCGCTTCGCGCTCGGCCTGATTGCGGCCCTGATAGGTGGAATGGGCCCGGATCGTACTCTTGTCGAAAGTTCGCCGCCGGCCGAGGATCGTTTTTACGACGCCCTCTTTGCGGCACGCGTTCAGCAGCTTCGTTTGATAATCGAGCACCTTCGGATAGCGGGCGAAATACTGGTCGATGAACCGCGACGCGTCTTCGCGCGCGACACCGAGACGTTGCGCCAGCCCGTGCGCGCTCATTCC
>DATGHS010000308.1:0-22199 GCA_035307785.1 Gemmataceae bacterium | reverse complement strand
TGGCCAGCTGCCGTCGGGGCGAACCGAGTTCACCAGGAATTCGACTCCCTTTTTCACGACCGGATGATCGTCGTGGCCGCAGCTTGCCAGTGCCATGACTACGAAACTCGTCAGCGGGGCTGCTTCGAGGTAACCGCCGCTCGTTGGTTGGATGCGCCGGAGGACTTCGAGACTGCGTGGAATGGCCCAGCGGCGAATTGGGCGAAGGAGCCGATTCGGCGGCTTGTGATGGAAAATCGCCTGGCCAATGGCAATGAGAGCCGGCAGCGCGTAGCTCACGACCGGCATGCGGGCGAAGCGATACCACGATTGCGGCAAGCACGCGAGTTCGAATGGCAATGCCGGCACTTCGGACCACGGCACAAGCCCGGCCAAAGCGCAATTCATGAGAATCGGCACCGAGAAAGTGCGATCCTTGCCATAGCGCAGCCGCACGGCTTCAGCAAGTTCGGTGGGGGTGGACCCGTAATTCTTGGCAAGCCAGGATTCGGCTGTCTCGACGGCCGCTTGCGGCTTAGCGCTCGTTTCCGCCAAGCCGCGAGCGGAAACATGCAGCGCTGCCCGGCAAAGCATCGTCGTCGAGATGTTGCCGAAGCTCTTGACCGTATCGCCCCAGCCACCGTCGGCGTTCTGATGTTTAACCAGCCAGTGCACGCCCCCGGTAACTATCGACTCGTGGCCACCCACAAGAGAGAGTGCGCTAATGGCCGTGGCAGTTGAAAGGGCTGACGTGGAAAGCTCGCCGATCCAGAAGCCTTCCGGCGTGCGCTCGGCGAGCAGCGCAGTCTTGGCTTTTTCATACGCGGCTTGCAGGCGTTCTATGGAAACGGGCATCTCGATATGGATCGTGGGACAAGTGAATCAGCGTAGAACGGAATTTATTCCGTTCAAGCGATGGAACGGAATAAACTCCGTTCTACGTTGCTTGAATCGGCGGCATATTGATGCCCGGGCTCATCCTTTCACCACTATGTTCACCAGCTGCCCCTTCGGCACGATGATCTTCACGATCTGCTTGCCGGCGATCAAGGACGCAATTTTTTCATCTTTGAGTGCCAACTCCTGAATTTGCTCCGGGGTGGTGCCGGCAGGCACGGTGATCTTGCCGCGCAACTTGCCGTTCACCTGTACCGGAATTTCTAATTCATCGGCCTGTACGAATTGCGGATCGAATTTTGGCCACGGCTCGTAAGCCAAGCTATTCTTGTGCCCGAGCGCAGCCCAAAGTTCTTCGGCCATGTGCGGTGCGAATGGAGCGAGCAGCAATACCAACGGCTCCAACGCCTTTCGTGGCCGGACGGTCAAAGGCGTAAGGTGGTTGGAATACTCCATCATCGCGGCTATCGCAGTGTTGAAGCGCATGCCGTCGAGGTCTTCAGTTAGCCGCTGAATGGTGCGATGAAGCTCGCGGAGCGTGTCGCGCTCGGGTTCCACGTCTTTGATGCTCTCGTTGAGCCGCACGTGTTCGGCCCGCTCATCGATGAAGATCCGCCACACACGGCTGAGAAAGCGATACACGCCCTCCACGCCTTGCATGCTCCAAGGTTTCACGGCTTCAAGCGGGCCCATGAACATTTCATAGAGCCGAAGACTGTCGGCCCCGTAGCGCTGCACCACGGTGTCGGGGTTCACGACATTGCCGCGACTCTTCGACATCTTTTCCGACTTGCCAACCAGTACCAGGTCGGTGCCAGCTAAGTAGAGCTTTCCCTTCCTTTTTTCAACTTGATCCTCTGTCAGACTACTGAGTTCACCAGTTGCCTGGTCAACAGACTTGAGAACGAAATCATCCTCAAGTGCTTGTTGGAAGTGTGACCAGCGAATTCCTTTTGACTCTAGAATGGTCCTTGAATTCTCATGTTGTTCAGCCGTGATCCGGTACTCCATCTCCCCCAAGATCATGCCCTGGTTCACCAGCTTCATGAACGGCTCGGGGCAGGGGACGTAGCTGCGATCATACAGGACCTTGTGCCAGAAGCGCGAATAGAGCAAGTGCAAGACGGCGTGCTCGGCCCCGCCGACATAGAGATCGACGGGAAGCCAGTACTTCGCTTTCGCGGGGTCGCAGAGTTTCTCCGAGTTTTTCGGATCAAGATAGCGGACGTAATACCAGCACGAGCCCGCCCATTGCGGCATGGTATTCGTTTCGCGCTTGTATCTCTTACCGTCGATGGTGACGTTGACCCAGTCCGTCGCTTTAGCCAGCGGCGGCTCCGGCCTGCCTGAGGGCTTGAAGTCTTCGAGGTCGGGTAAGCGCAACGGCAAATCCTTTTCGGTGAGCGCGCGAAGGAGGCCCGTGTCGTTGCCCTTCTCATCCAACTCGTGCAAGATGGGGAACGGCTCGCCCCAGTAGCGCTGCCGGCTAAAGAGCCAGTCGCGGAGCTTGTAGTTGATCTTGCGCGTGCCCCGGCCTTCTTTTTCGAGCCAGGCGATGATTTTCTGCTTGAACTCGGCGGTGCCGAGGCCGTTGAATGAACCGGAGTTGATCGCCGTGCCTTCGCCGGCAAAAGGAACGTGTTTGACGCCATTCTCCTCGTATGCAAGAGCAGCTTCTTCTTTGCTCGGCTGGTAAAGCTCCGGCGGCTTCACGACTTCGCGAATCGGAAGCCCGAAGGCACGCGCGAATTCCCAGTCACGAAGATCATGCGCCGGCACGGCCATGATGGCGCCGGTGCCGTAAGTGGCAAGTACATAGTCGGCGATCCAGATCGGAATCGATTCGTTGTTGACAGGGTTAATGGCGTAAGCGCCGGTGAAGACGCCTGTCTTCGTCTTGGAAAGTTCCGTGCGTTCGAGGTCACTTTTGGCCGCCGCCTCGACCTTGTATTTGGCGACAGCTGCTTTCTGCTTTTGCGTGGTGATCTGATCGACGAGCGGATGCTCCGGAGCCAAGACCATGTATGTGGCGCCAAAGAGCGTATCGGGGCGGGTGGTGAAAACGCGGATGCAAGCTCCCTCGCTTACGCTTCCGGCTCGTATCGGAAAATCGACCTCTGCGCCTTCACTACGGCCAATCCAGTTGCGCTGCATCTCCTTGATGGCTTCCGGCCACTCGACGATGTTCAAATCTTCGAGCAAGCGCTCGGCATAGGCGGTGATACGGAGCATCCATTGGCGGAGCGGCATGCGCACGACAGGGTGGCCGCCGCGTTCGGATTTGCCGTCTTGCACTTCTTCGTTGGCAAGCACGGTGCCGAGGGCAGGGCACCAGTTTACGGGTTGATCCGACTGATAGGCGAGGCGAAAACTGTCTTGATACCGCCGGACGGCGTCTTTCCCTTTGGAATGAACCTCTTCGGGAATCGGCAATTCGGCAATCGGTCTGCCTTTCCTTTGCTCCGAATCGTACCAGGTCTCAAAGAGGACGAGAAAAATCCACTGCGTCCATTTCACGTAATTTGGATCGGTAGTGTCAACTTCCCGGCTCCAGTCGTAGCTGAAGCCGAGCATCCTGATTTGCCGGCGGAAGGTGGCGATGTTTTTTTGCGTCGTTTCCCGGGGATGCGTGCCAGTGTCGATGGCATATTGCTCCGCCGGCAAGCCGAACGCGTCCCAGCCCATGGGGTGCATCACCTGCCAGCCGCACATGCGGCGGTAGCGCGCCAAAATATCGGTGGCCGTATAGCCTTCCGGATGGCCGACGTGGAGCCCAGCGCCGCTAGGGTAGGGAAACATGTCGAGGATGTAATACTTCTTGCATTGACCGGCGGCCGGCGTGTCGGAAGTTGCAAAGGTCTTATGCTGTTCCCAGTATTGCTGCCACTTCGGTTCGATGGCCTTCGGAAGGTAATTCGGCATGGCGGCTCTCGGTTCTGCTCCGTGCGCATGAATTGAGATAGCCTATCTTTGCCAAAATGGCTGGCAATGGAAAGGACAAGAGTGGCAAAGGCGGGTTCGCAAACGAGCCGGAAGCGTCTGCCACGGATACATAGGCAGTTGCTGACGCTTCCGGATCGTCATGTTGCGATTGTGCGAAATGTGTAACAGTTTCCGCTTTTTCTATTGCGGGAAGACCAACATATCTGGACAATAAGCGTTGTGGTTTATGAGCGTTTGCGTCTCGACTCGCGTTCCAACCGGAGGAATTCCAGCATGCGGCACTGGCTATGGGCCGTAGCCCTGGCGGCTATCACTGCCGGCTCAGTCCGGGCAGATTACTTGATCATTCGTTACAACATCGGTGGCAAGGCGGCATCAGCCAGCAATTCCCCGGGTACTCCGGTTGGCGGCAGTGGAGACCTGCGGCCTGGTGGTGGCGTCACCACCCCGGGATTCAGTCCACCCGGTGCAATCCCGGGCGGCAATCCCGGCGCGGCCGGCGGGCCGCGCGGACAGATGCCTCCGGGTCTTGGCAGTATGCCGCCACGCGGGGGCGCGCAGCAGAATGTTCCGGGCCCGGGCGGTCAATTAAGCCCGGCCGGCGGCGGTTTGCGACCGGGCGGCAGCGCCCCGGGAATGATGCCGGGCGGCATGCCCGGGAACATGCCCGGCGGAAGCGGCTTCGGCCAGGCAGGAAGTAATGACGAAGATACGTACGAGACGTTTGTCATCGCCGTGGTCGAGGTCGGCTCAAGCATGCATGAAAACGAAAAGCTCAACATGAAGCAGTACATCCACAAGTGGGGGTACACCAAGGCCTACAACGATAATGCGACGATTCAGACCTTTTTGGTCAAGGCCCCCTCACTGGAAAAGCGCTTCTCGGATCGCCGCATTAGCTCGGAAAAGCAAAACGCGGATTCCATTCTGTCCACAGCGGCCAATTTCGCACTGAACCACGGTATGGTGGAAAAGTGCATTGACGTTCTTGAGGAAGTCTCGAAAAAGCCCGACTTGAGCCCGTATGCCAAGAAGGTGATCGATGCTTATACGCAGGTCAAAGCCGACCTGTCCAAGGCGAGTGCCGGCAGCGATGCAGTGAATGCCTGGAAGGGGCGCCTCCCCGATTACAAGGTCATCTATTCGAACGATGGTCATTACGCTCTGTTCTACAACTCGGGCGAACCGACCACGCCGCCCGAGGTCGAACGTCGCCTGGCGCTGCTCGAGCGCAACATGAAAGCGTTTTACCTGTGGTTTGTGCTGAAAGGAAAAGCTTTGCCGGTCCCGACCGACAAGATGGTCGCCATCCAAGTCAACAGCGCGGATGAATTCAAGGTTCAGCGCAATGCACTGGGCGACGTGCAGCTGGTGAGCGATGGCTTCTTTGCTCCGCGCGACAACGTGGTCGTCTTTTCGAGCAAGCGGACCGATGAAGCGTACAACATGTTTGCCGAGCAAACCCGAACCTACTGGGCCCAAGGCTGGAATCGGGAAGACTTGTTAAAGGGCAAGGAGCCGCCGAAAGGCGCCAAGGAAGCGGCCGGTGGGACCAAGAAGGAATTGATGCAGCGCGATTTGCCCAGAATGCAAACGCTCGCATTGCTGGAAAAGGCTCTCGAAGAAGAATCGGAAATCGCCGCCGTGTCCCATGAAGGCAGCCGGCAACTCGCTGTCGCTTCGGGACTCATCAGCCGGGTAGTCGAAATGCCCGAATGGCTCGAATTCGGCATCGGTAGTCTCTTTGAGACACCGAAGGGTCCGTATGCGGGAGTGGATGGCGCAGCTCAGGTGGCATTTTGGCCGAGCTACGGCGCCCCGAATTGGGCCTACATTCGTCAATGGAAGAAGTGGTCGAGTTCGAAGGACGAAGCGACCAAACTTGACGACGCACCAGTGGCCTTGAAGAAGACGGTGCAAGACATTTACGCTCACCAAGTGCGTTTGCCCGTGAACACGGAGATTAGTCCCAATCTGTCGCCATCGGAAAGGGCAAAGAGGGAAAAGGAATTGGCCCGAGCCAAAGAAGATGTTACGCGCGCCCGGGCCTATGCCTGGTCGCTCACCTACTACTTGGCGAAGCATCATTTGGACGAACTTCTCGGGTACTTCAAGAATATGGACAATTTGCCTCCGGATCTTGAATTGGATGGACGCACCGTGCTGCTGACTTTTGCCAAGTCGTTCAAATTGACCAATGCAGCCGGTGAGGTGGACGAGGAGGCCCTCACGAAACTTGCTAATGATTGGTACAAGCAAATGGGCAGCGAAACCGCCCCAGGCAATGACATCCATCTGGACGCGCCCAAGCCAAAGCCGAAGGAAGAGAACCAGGGATTTCCAGGCTTTCCGGGAGGCCAGCCGGGCGTTCCGGGCGGCCAACCTGGCTTGCCCGGCGGCATGCCTGGCCGGCCAGGTGGCGGGCGCGGCGGCCCAGGCTAATCTCGCTATTTGCTCATATAAAAAAACGGCCCTGGACACATCGTCCAGGGCCGTTCTGTTTCATCGTCGTGTTCGGTACGTGGTCGGATGAACGGAATCCAGAATCGGTAACTGATCGGGAACTTGCTTGCCGCTAATCGGCCGCGGTTCAGGGAGTTGTTCAGCATCCGGATTCGGAGGAACTGCAACCGGCGGTTGGCCGTAGGGCCAGCGCCGCCACTGCGTCGGGTAGTAGCCGAAAGTGACCCCCGGGTGCACATAGGGCGCTTGAGATTCGTAATTCGTGCCCGCCGGGTATTGAGAATTGCCGTACCCCGGTTGAGATGGGAAGTAGCTCGGTACACCGCTCCCGCAACCGCATGAAACCGGCCGTAGTCCATAGGCTAATGGAGCATTTTGCGCCAGTGCCGACGAGAACGCGCCACAGAAAATGAGAGTCACCAATACGGCGCTGTAAGTTAACAACTGGCGATGCAAGGCAAATTGCGGGATCATCCGGTTCTCGCTTTCCCGGAACGTGGTAGGCACCGTCCTAGGTGGAACGACCACTGGCATTGGTGTTAAGTACTTAGCAGCGTGGCTACCGTCATTTCGGCGAGATGGGGATCTTGGGGCGAGTGATAGACGAGAATGTGTTGTGGTGAAGGCAGCAACCGGTGTCAGTGTCCGGAGTTCTTTCCAAGGCTGCCTGGCTTGCAGCGCCACCGGAGCGTCACATCTTAACTAATCGGAAAACCCCGCCCGTCATTGATTGAAAGACACATACACCCGGTCGCCGGGCAGCAACTGGTAATTCGTTTTCGTGTTGCCCCCTTGGGTCACGGCATACCAATCGACCGGCAGAATCTGGTCGGGGAAATTGGAATGCGGCGGGGCGGGGCGCGCCACCCACACCTTCAATCGGCTTGAGGCCGGCAAGCCGCAGATTTCGGTCATGGCGTCGAGCACGGTTTCATTGCCGGTGGCCGGGAAGCGCAAGGCCTTTTCTCCCCAGCCAGCGCCGCTGATGACCATGTAATAAAACTTGCTTTTGTAGGTTGCCACGTCCACGGAGACTTCAGGCTTGATCAGCCTCCTGGCAAGCTGCCGTTCGATTGCTTGTTTGGCTTCGTCCAGGGTTAATCCCACCACATAAACGCTGCCGTAAAATCCAAGGTTGATCGTGCCGTCCGGGCGTACGGTTCGCTCACGGCGAAGTTGCTGGCCATCGTTCGTGGTTGCCAGCGCCACACTGGGCTGCGCCTTGGGCAGCACCGTGGCCAATTGCCGGCGAATGATTTCGCGCGCCTGATCGACATTGACGTTCGAGAGATAAACGGTTCCGTAATTAAATCCCAGGTTCACGCTGCCGTCCGGGTTGATGGGATACACGCCTTGAACGGGTTCCTCTTTCGGCGCTTGCGGGCAGTTGATGACCAGGTTATCGCCCGGTTGCACCACGACCGGCTTCGGATTGCCTCGAATTACGTCCACCAGCAGTACATCGGGAACCTCGATCACGTAGGGCGGAAACGTAACCTTCATTTTCTCGGTCGGGAACTCAACTACTGGTTCCGGTGCTCGCTCGGCCGGGTAGTTGTGGCTGACCCTTTCGATTGGCTCCGGAGAAGTTCGGCCAGGTGCAGGACTCTTGGCAGCCGAACGAACATTGGAGGAACTTGGTTGCGAATCTGCCTCCGAGTTATTGCCGGGACTGGCCTGCCAGTTACCGTTGGAATTCCAAGGCTGCAGCAGCGGGCCCGAGTTTAGACAGCCACATGCGAGTGTGGTCAACGCAAGACCGCCGAAAACACGCAACCGGATGGAGCCAGCCTTGGCCATGATCTTACTCCCCCCGAAGAGTGCGCCCCGCCTCCCTCGCGGTCCCGTGCGCAAGCGGATAGACAGCTGGTCTAATCCGTACTCTCGTTCTTATCGGCAAATTCGTCGCATTTTTTCACCAGTCTTTTTCAAAAACACGATTTCTACCAAAGTTTGCTCGCCGAGACTGGCATTTAAGCCCGTCTGCCTAATCTCACCAAATTAGACCCGCTCACGGGAAAGGCAGTGCAACGAAATGAGAAGCCACTTTCCGAAGCAGGCCAAAAAATGCGGTTTGGCCCAATCCGCCGCCAGATTCGCCGGCGGAAGCGATTTCGGCATTTCGTTCACCTATTGGTTTGCCGCTCCGGAGCGAGGCGACGGCATATCATTTGCGGCCGCAATCTCTTGAGTCTGGCGGCGCACCTCCATTCTGCCGCCGGCAGAACTTCCGTCCCTACCTGGAGCAAACCAACATGAAAATGAAATCGCTTAAGGATCTTTTGGCCGAACAGTTGAAGGACCTTTACAGTGCGGAGAACCAGCTTGTCAAGGCACTTCCCAAGATGGCGAAAGCCGCGGAGAACGAGCAATTGCGGCACGGCTTTGAGCAGCATTTGGAACAGACGCGCCATCAAGTCGAACGCATCGAAAAGATTTGCGAGCGCCTGGACATCACGCCCAAAGGGAAGAAGTGCACCGCAATGGTCGGCTTGATCACGGAAGGCAAGGAACTCATGAGCGAAGACGCAGACGCCGACGTGCTCGACGCCGGACTGATCGCAGCCGCCCAGAAGGTCGAGCACTATGAGATCGCCAGTTACGGTTCGGCACGCACCTGGGCCGAACAGCTGGGCTTGCGCGAAGCAGTTTCATTACTCGAAGAAACATTGAACGAGGAAAAGGAAACTGACCAGAAGCTGTCACACCTCGCAACGGAGATGATTAACGAGCATGCCAAACATGGTGAAGACGGCGATGGGGAACCAAGCGGCCGTCAACACCGCGAGTTGGGACAAGAACGTGAACATGAGGACGGACAACGTCATAGCGGCGCCATGCAACAACACGATGGCCGCAAATCCGAGCCGGAAATGCACGAAGCCGGCCGTTGAAGAATTGCACCGCGCGCCTTCGCAGGGTTGCAATGGCGCGCAAGTTGGCCCGAATTCCCCGTTACCTGCGTGGAAAATGACCCATGCGGAATAAGGACGGGGGACCGCTGGTAAGGGACTTCCGCACTGGTACGAAGCCAGGCGGAAGTCCCAAATATTCTCCAGCGATCAAGTACCCGATTGAAGGGTTACTTTGGAGAGATGACCAGCGACGGCAAATCCGGGCGCGGCTTGGCAGCGGTCATGGCGCCAAAATCCACGTACACTTCGGCGCCGCTCCAAACTTCCACCTTCTTGGTTTCGGTCAACGTCTGGCCATCACGCTCAATTTCGGCCGTGAAAATGTAATGATAGCGTTGGTTCGGTTCCATCACCGGCGTCACGAACTTGCGCTCTTCGGACTTCTGGATCATGCGAACGCCATTGGCATACAGCGTCGCCTCGGCCGGAAGAACGACCGTGACCGTCGCCGGGTTGCCTTGAATCGCCGCTTCCGGTGCCTTGCCCGGGGCGGCCGGCTTTACGGGCGATTTGGCCGGCGGACCGGCCGGGTTCACCGGCACCACATTGCTCGGAGTTCCCGGCACTGTTGGATACATCGGTGTGCCGTAGCCGTAAGTAGCGGGGGGTTCCTGCCAGTAGCTGAAGTAATTGGTGTACGAACCATAGCAAGAGCCATAGCAGCCGGCAAAGCCGTAACCCATGCATCCCACACAGCCGCCGCAAGCGTGGGCCACGCCGTAGCAGCCGGAGCAACCATAGCAAGCGGCGTAGCCGCCGCAACAGCCACCATAGCAGCCGCCACAGCAACCGCCTCGGTGGTGCCAGCCATGGCCGCCGCCGTAGCAGCCGCCACAGCAACCACCGCAACAACCCGAACAACCGCTGCATCCATGACGCCACCAGAACAAGTGCGCTGGGGCTTCGGCGACCGGACCATTCATGGCCATCATCATCACGAGGCTATACATGAATCAATCCTCCTCACCATGTGGCTCCGCGTATTCGCGAGGCTCCGCCAAGGAACCTTCGGAATGCGCGGAATTTCTCATCAGTTATTCAGGATAAGATAGTGAAGATGTATCGTCAAAGTAAATTGCGATGAATGCGAAGAATTTGTACCATAGGCAAACGGCACAATCAGTACTGGAAATGCAAAAATAGTGGAATTAGCTCATTTTTCTCACAATTTGCTTAAGTTCTTCAATGATTGCGATTTGCGCGGGGTTGATTTTGTGCTTTGCGACGGTGGTGGCGAAGAATTCGGCGCGATCGACCTCGGGGAATTCGCATTCCCGCCCAGAACGCGGCGGCCATTCCATCGTGAACATGTTGCTCACGATCGCGCCAGTATCACAATCGCCGGCGAACGCCCAGGAATGGACCATCTTGCCGGACCGCTGTTTGACCGGTTTTAATGGGATGAATGGACCGATTGGACGGACGCCGAGTTCCTCTTCGAATTCGCGCTTGGCGGTTTCGAGCAGATCTTCGCCTGCTTCCGCTTCGCCTTTTGGTATGGACCAGACGCCTTCATCCTTCTTCCGGTAGTACGGCCCGCCAGGATGTGCCAACAAGACTTGAAGTTCGCCGTTATGGAAGCGGTACATTAACAAGCCGGCGCTGATTGCTGGCATGGAAGCGAACCTGGGATTAGCGAAACGGCTTAAACTCCCGGAGGTCCGAATACCGGCATCCGGTTGATGTTTGCTTGCGTGGTTTTTTGAATGTCGGCGATTTCCGAGAGAACCGCATCCATGGCTGCCTTCGAGTCCAGAATGTCGATGCTCCAAGTGCATTCCCAGCGGCCGCCTGGTTCCAGCATGCGCACCCGGCCCTGCGAGCGCTCGTGCGCCTTGAAGTAGGGGAAGTTTGTGGCGGGTTCCAGGCCGGTCACATAGCCATCGGCCTCGGTCTGCGTGTTTTTCCAAATGGTGAAGCAAGGAAGCTCCTGGACCTTCCAGCGAAGCACGGCGCCAGCGTCTCCATTTTGATTTCTCAGCAACGCAAGCGTTTGGCCCTCGGCATCGGTGGCCGGCAAGAAATCGTAGACCTGTTCCTGATAACCGGCCGTTGGGCCAAGGTACACATCGAAGCCATCAATGTCTTCGGCCGCGCGCGGAGTGTGCGGCGCCGCTTCGCGGATGGGCAACGCAAACCGGCTGCCGGCTTGCAGCAGAGGTGGGCCGAAATTCAAGTGATAGAGCAATTGCATTTCAGCCGGCTGCGACGAGACGTTCTCGACCTCGTCGTGAATGGCGATCCGATTGGAGTCGAGTTCCGTGGAGTAGGTCGTATGGAGACGTAGCCGCCCGAGAAACAGCCCGCCCTCGTCCACGATTCCGCTAATCGTGAGCGTGTGCGGCTTGTCGAAGCTGATCGAAGCTTGAACCAAGTGGGCCGGCAGATTCGCGATCCGGCCGTGAAGGGTCAGCGCCGTTCCCTGATCGTCCCCCGGCGGCCCATTGGATACCAGGCCGCAGCGGCAGAGCCATTCGTTGAAGCCGGTTAGCCAACCCAGGCCTTTGCGATCCGCCAGGTTGACGAACTGGGGATGCACGGGGCCCTGCACCGGCGCCTGCCATCCGAGGGTTAAACCATGATAGGAACCCTTCCAGATTCCCATGCCGCGCGTGGGGAGTATCGAGAACGACAGCGCGCCGTTGTTTACCTCGATCTCGTCAACGCCATCCTGTAAACCGCCGCGAAGTCTTTGCTTCCGGATGAACCAGTTCTTGTGGCCATGAATGGTGATCTGTTCGGGGCCCAACTGGAATTCGTCGGTCCAGGTTCCGTTGGTCGCAAGCGTGAGAACTCGCAAATGTTGAGGAGACATGGAAGGGGCCTTCATGCTAGGGGATCGGCTTAATCTAAATTCATTCGTATTTCCAATTGCTTGTCATCGCCCGCTTCCAGTCGAATCGGCAGCGCGCGCTCGAACGGCTTGTCGTAAGAAACTCGCAAAATGCCGATGGTATTGGGATCGCGCTCCGGTGCGCACTTTGGATTCGGCAGCCAGCACACTACCCGAACGTCGCCGGCAGGAACCTGAGTCAGCGTAAAGCGGCCGTCGGCATCCGTCCAGGTAAAATACGGATGCCGGCACACGAAGAGATAGCCCCGCCACCAGTAATGGCCCATTCCGCTGCTCAGCTCCACCAAGCCGGGTTCATTGAGCCGCCTGCGCAATGGCCGATCCGGATCGGGGAAACTGAGCGAAAAGAATGCCGCGCCGCGGACACACAGCGACTGCATCACCGCTTCGCGCGAAACCATTTCGATTTCCTCGCCCTGGCGAACGAAACCGACCGGGACGACCGTGTCGCCTTGAAGAATGCGCACAGCCAGCGCGCGCGTCTCCACGCGCACCGGCGCAAGGTTCCATGGCTTGGCTCTCTCCGGATCGAGCTCCTCCAGGTAAACGACTGCTGCGGCCACCGCGCCCGTCTGCGCATTGATTTTTGGCGTATTCGGATTCGGCACCAATTGGCTTTGCGTGCCGCCGCCGGGCACGGGTAATGCTACGTTAAACGGCGGACTCTGCGGAACAGTGCTCGACCAAACCACACGGCCGCTTATGGTTCCCGTTGTCTTCTCATCGAATTTGCCGCCAATCTCCAATGGTTGTGGTTCCGGTTCTTCCGGCGGCGCCGGCGCTTCGCATCCTGCGAGCCCGAGGACCAGAAGGAGGCAGGGCAAAAACAGACCGACCACTATTCTTCTCCCGCCCAAGCGGTTATACTGGCGGAGTTTGAAGTTCGGCTGTTGCATTCGAGGTTGATCTGCCATGACTACCGCCGTGAGCAAGGGGTACCTGATTCGTCGGCTGGATGAAGCGCCGGTCGTGCAATGTTCCTGCGGCCGAAGCACTCGGCCATTGACATCGGCCGATACGCCGCTCTGCAATCTGCACGTGACGTTTATCACCGATTCGGTCAAGCACTATCACCGTGAGACCACAGAGGTGTACTACATTCTGGAGGGTCACGGCAAGATGGAATTGAACGACGACGTGGTTGACGTGGAACCGGGCATGATCATCTACATTGAGCCCTTCACCGCACACCGCTTAATGAGCGCTGAAGGAGTGCGAACCGTTGTCTTCGGAGTACCGGCTTACCACCGGGATGACGAGTACTATGTCCAATGAAAGCCCCCGGACGGAAGTCGGTGGGGTATCTCACTTATACCAATCCGGCGTCAACAGCCAGAGCAGCGTGCCGCCGCCTTTAGCCAGTTCCTCGCACTGAATGCGCGCCAGGCCGGCTTTGGCCATGTCGAGCTGTGCTTTCTTGCTGCCGATCAACCAGGCGGCAAAGCGCGACAGCCCCGGTTGATGCCCGACAATGGCTGCAGACTCGACTTTCAAGTCTTTCACGAATTCGACAATGACCTTTGGCCGCACCTCGAAGCCAATTTCTTCCAAAATGTGCGACGCCGGCTTCGGAGCGGACAAGCCCTGGATGAGCGTGTCACACGTTTGCTTGGCGCGCAAGAGCGGACTACTAACAATCGCGTCGAGATGGACTTTTAGCTTTTGGAGCGTTTGCGCCATCGCGTCGCATTGCTGCCGCCCGACATCGGTCAACGGCCGATCCGCATCACGAGTAATGCTGGCGTCGCCGACCGCAGCCGCTTCGGCATGACGGATAAGATACAGTTCCACGAGCATTCTCCTAAGGATCCGGGTTACGCTCATTTACTCTTCGGTATTCGGGGGGAAGACGGCAAGTCCATGCCTGCCGCCGCATTATGAAATCTTAATGATCCTTGCTGGTGCGTTCAGCAAAAACCCTTACAATGTATCCATTGCTGCTCGCCATTATTCCTACGATTTGTGTCGCTCGCTATGCAAACGGTTACGTTCACTTGCTTGCACTGCAACAATCTGATGGCTGTTAGCACGGAATTCTTGGGTCAACACGTTCGCTGCCCGACGTGCAATCAGATTGTTCAGGCCCCGGCCGTGGCGCCGGCCCCAATCGCGGCCACGCCGTCGGTCGTGCCACCGTTCGAGGAACTCTCGATCGAATCGCCACGGCAGGAAACCCATGAAAGCATCTTCGGCGAAACGCACGATGAAGACTTGTTCGGTACGCCGCCGCCGAAGATTGAGATCCCGCCGGACATGCCCACAGCCACGCCGTCGGCCAATGGCTCCAGCCACACGCAGTTTGCAGACTATCCGCCGCCATCGCAGCCCGCCGCGCCGGCAGGAGTGGACGCGAACACTGGTTTCGCAAATCCGCTGGTCGACAATCCACCAGCGGCGATAGCCGAGACCACGGAGATGCCGACCATTCGAGGCGGCAATCCATTCGAAGATGCCCCTGCCGCAAGCGCACCGTCGCAGGCTACGGCCGATCCGTTTTTTAGCGATGCCGGCGCGGAGACGAGCAGCGCTCCGGCACCGCCGGCCACCGAAAATTGGGCCGCCGAGGAGCCGGCCCAAAAGGATTCACTGCCGCGCCAACAGCTAACGGTCCGGCAGCCCCACGATACGCTCGAAACGCAAAAAAGCCACAAGATGTTTTTGATGATCCTCTTGCCGTATGCGGTCATCATGACTCTCATTGCGGGTTATTACGCCTTCAAGTACTTCGGCGGCCAGAGTACCCACCCGCTCGAATACGTTCCCGATGTTACTCCCGAGTACCCGCGCGGCAGCGACAAGAAGAGCGTTAAGATGCCGCCGCCTGACCAGGAACTACCCGACAAGTTGAAGGTCCACATGGGCAACACGCTGGCGATTGGTGACCTGGAAGTGACGCCGGAGCGGATCGAATATCGCAAGATTGCCGCCTATCAGAAGCTCACGGGCAAAGCGCCAACGGTCGAGGCCTCGCCCCGCTGCCTGGTGCTGACGATGCGCGTGAAGAACACGTCCACCGACGTTTGGTTTCGGCCGACCGACGGCTATTTTGATCGGATGTTCAAGTCTGATAGCAAGGATTACCCGAGGGAATTGGACCGCAAGAATATTCGCGACAATACCCCGCGCCTTTACGTTACGGTCAATGGCAAGCGGGAGGACGCGAGCAAAGAACAGCACCCGTATGATTTCATCGACGTAGGCAACAAGCGCTACTATGGCGGCTGCATTTTGCACCCCGTCGATCACGATAAGTTCAATCCGTTGCCGGTCGGACTCGAGCGGGAATACATGGACGGCCAGGAGAATGACATCAAGCCTTTGAATCCCGGTGAGGAGCGCCGCTTGGTGTTCGCTGCCTATCCGAAGAATGGGGTGGCCAGCGAGGCCACGAATCACAAGGGCCCCATGACCTGGCGCGTGCTGCTCCGCCGGGGGTTGGTCAATTACAAGGGCAAAGATCTTTCGGTATGTGCCGTCATCGGCGTGGAATTCAACGCATCGGATATCATCAGTAAGTAAGCGCAGCTGTTTGCGGCGCGGCATTTCCAAAGCAACCATGTCTCTGCGCGTCTCCAATTTGCGCTTGTCGATCAACGCGCCGGAGGCCGCATTGTTGGAACGTCTGTCGCGGGTGCTCGGCGTTCGCCCCGGCGATGTGTCCTCGTGGCGCATCTTGCGCAAGAGCCTGGACCTGCGCGATAAGCAGGCGATCGAATTTGTTTATGCAGCCGAAGTTCAGGTTCCCGATGAAGAGCGCTTCCTGTCGGGACGACATGGTTCGGTGCACGTCGAACGCTTCGATGAGCCCCCGTTTGAAATGCCAGAATCGGGTGAGGCGCCGCTTCCACACCGGCCGGTCGTCGTTGGCTCTGGACCCGGCGGACTGGCGGCCGCATATTTCCTGGCCGAGCGCGGCTACCAACCGCTGCTGCTCGAACGCGGCCCGCCGGTGAGCGAGCGCATCCGGGATGTAAAGGCATTCGATGAGGGTGGCGAATTCAAGCCGGAGAGCAACTACCTTTTCGGCGAAGGCGGGGCAGGCACCTTCAGCGATGGGAAGCTGACCTGCCGCCTCTCCGGGCCGGACGTGAAGCGCATCCTCGAACTGTTCGCCGAGTGCAAGGGCAAGCCGAGCATCCTGTACGAGCACCGGCCGCACCTGGGCAGCAACCGCTTGCCGGCCGTGGTCAAGGCGATGCGGCAACGGATTGAAATCCTGGGTGGCGAAGTGCGGTTTCATTGCCGCGTGGAGGATATCGATGTTGCCGATGGCACGATTCGCGGCCTGGCGACTTCTTCGGGCTTTATTCCGGCGAGCGTCGTGGTGTTGGCGGTTGGCCACAGCGCTCGCGATACCTACCGCATGCTCTATCGGCGTGGAGTGCCGATGGTGCAGAAGCCGTTTCAATTCGGCGTACGCGTCGAGCATCCGCAGGATCTGGTGAACCGTGTGCAATACGGCTCGCCTCGGCTGGAAGAAAAGCTTGGCGCTGCCGACTACTCACTGGTTGCTCATGGCCGGCACGATCTCTTTACCTTTTGCATGTGCGCCGGCGGCTATATCATCCCCAGTGTGTCGGAAGCGGGTTATTTCTGCACAAATGGCATGAGCCTGTCGAAACGCGATTCGTTCTATGCCAATAGCGGCCTGGTGGTGACGGTCCCGACGGAATCGTTCGGCAGCGCCGACATTCTGGCCGGAGTGCGCTTGCAGGAACAGTACGAGGCGAAGGCGTATGTAGTGGGCCGAGGTGAATACCGTTGCCCGGTACAGCGCGCGACGGATTTCCTCGCGAATCGACTCAGTCCGGCCACGCCGGCGACAAGCTATCCGCGGGGCGGCGTGTCAGCAAACCTGGCCGAACTGCTGCCGGAGTTGGTTCGCGAAGCCGTCCAGCACGGGTTGCCGCTTCTGGACAAGCGTTGGCAGGGCCGCTTTTTGCCGGAAGCCGTACTCGCTGCTCCTGAAGCGCGCGGCAGCTCGCCGGTGCGCCTGTTACGGGAAGACGCGTCGCGCTCTTCGCCAGGATTAGCGGGGCTTTACTCGGTCGGTGAAGGTGCCGGCTATGCCGGCGGCATCGTGAGCGCTGCCGTCGATGGCTTGCGCTCGGCGAAGGCGATTATTGCGAAATATGCGCCGCTTGGAAAGCGTTGATTTGGTTGTGGTTCAGTCGCCAACAGAATGCGGAGCCTGATCGTGAATCTCGGCAAGCGAGCGCTGTGCATTGTTTCGCTGGCGGCGTTTCACTTGCTGGTCGTAGCGTTTCTTGGCTGCCAGCCCAACAGTCCAACCACGTCGCCGACTGAAGATTTCGGCCCGCCCTGGTTCGAAGATGTGTCCGGCAAGTCGGGTTTGAATTTCGTTCACGATGCCGGGCCGGGCGGATCGTATTTTCTCCCGGAAATCATGGGCTCCGGCGCGGCGCTCTTCGATTGCGACAACGATGGCCGGCTCGACATTTACCTGGTGCAAAACGGCGGCCCCAAGTCGGCCTCGAAGAACCGGCTATTTCACCAGAAAGAAGACGGCACGTTTGAGGATATCAGTGCGGGTTCCGGTCTCGATGTTAGCGGCTATGGGATGGGCGTGGCCATCGCCGATGTCAACAACGACGGCTTCCCCGATGTGCTGCTGACACAATACGGCGGCATTCGGCTCTTTCTGAATAACGGCAACCGTACCTTCACGGAAGTGACGAAGGAAGCTGGCCTCGACAGCGTTCATTGGGCGATGTCGGCCAGCTTTGTCGATTATGATCGCGACGGCTGGCTCGATCTTGTGGTCGTGCATTATGTCGATTACCAGCCGGCCGTTCATTGCACGGGAACGAACGCGCGGCAGGACTATTGCCATCCGTCGATGTTCCAGGGCACCGCGACCAGTCTCTTCCACAATCTCGGCCGGTCGGCCGACGGAAAAATTGCTTTCGAGGATGTGACCGTGAAAGCCGGCCTGGCCAAGCGGCCTGCGCCCGGGCTCGGCGTCTTGTGTGCCGACTTCAATGGCGACGGTTGGCCCGATATCTTCGTTGCCAACGATGCGAAGCCGAATCACTTGTGGATCAACCAAAAGGACGGCACATTCCGCGAAGAGGCGGTGGCGCGCGGCTGTGCCTACAACGCCATCGGCAAGGCGGAAGGCAACATGGGGATCGTCTACGGCGACGTGGACGGCGATGGCATGCCCGACCTCTTCGTGACGCATCTCACCAGCGAAACCAGCACGCTGTGGCAACAAGGTCCCATCGGCATATTCACGGATCGCACGCTGTCGTCGGGTCTGGCCTCGCCGCGCTGGCGCGGGACCGGATTCGGCGTCGTCCTGGCCGATTTCGCGCAGCGCGGCTGCCTGGACCTGGCGATCGTAAACGGCCGCGTCTCCCGGCAATCCGGCGGGAAATCCGAAGGCTTTGACTGGCCGGATTATCAGGAGCGCAATCAGATACTCGTGAACGATGGGCAGGGTCATTTTCGCGATGTCTCGCCTGGCAATCCGGCATTCTGCGGCACACCGGCCATCGGCCGCGGACTTTGCGCCGGCGATATCTTCGGCACTGGCCGCGTCGACCTGCTGGCGACGTCCCTTCACGGCCCGGCCCGGTTGTACCGCAATGTGGCGCCAAATGTCGGGCACTGGCTCATCGTGCGCGCCATGCTGCCGGAATGGAAGCGCGATGCTTATGGCGCCACCATTACGGTTCGGGCCGGCGGCAAACAGTTCACCCGGCTAATCCAGCCCGCTTCGAGTTATTTGTGCAGCAACGATCCACGGGCGCATTTCGGGCTCGGCAGCGCCGAGAAAGTGGACACTATTCGGATAGCCTGGCCCGATGGCGCCGTCGAGGAATTCCCTGGATGTGCTGCCGATCAGCGTCTTACTCTGCGCAAAGGCGAAGGAACGGCGGTAGCGCGATAACGCCGTGGTTTTTGATATGAGCGATGTTTTGTTTCCCAACGCGTCTGCCCGATTTGCGAAACGCCGGTGGCTTTTGGCCGCCGTGGCGCTGGTCGGCGTTTTACTTGCCCTGCCGCTGATTTACCGTGGCTTCTTTGCAGCCAAGCCCCTGAACCCTCCGCAACTCAATTGGGCCGGCGTGGACCCCGCCATTCGGCAGGTTCTTGAAACAGAGATGGCCAATGTCCGCGGTCACCCGCGTTCCGCCGACGCCTGGGGCCGGCTTGGTTGCGCGCTGCTGGCGAACTTGTTCGAGGATGAAGCCGATTCTTGTTTCGCGCAAGCCTCGGCACTGGATCCCAAAAATGCGCTGTGGATTTATTGCCAGGCTCTGATCGCGCTTTCGCGTGACCCGGTCGTGGGGCTGCCGAAATTGGAGCAGGCCGTGGAACTTGCCGGAGATCAGGTCGAAGGGCCCCGGCTGCGCTTGGCCGACGAATACCTCGCACAAGGCCAACCGGAAAAAGCTCGCCAACAATTCGAAAAGCTCCTGGCGCGCTCGCCGCAGCATCCGCGGGCGCTGCTCGGACTGGCCCGCATCGACTTTCAAACCGGCGCCCTCGACTCCAGCCGTCGGCGGTTAGAAGTTGCTCTTGCCGATCCGCGCACCAGAAAACCGGCCCTGGCGCTTTCGGCCGAGATCTACGAGCGTCAACACAACACACCGGCAGCGAACCGCGCCTTGGCGCAAATGATCGAGCTGCCAGATCCTCCGGAATGGCCCGACGCCTATTTCGCGGAGATCCGCAAGTACAAGGCCGGCGAATCGATCCGCCTGCAAAGCGTTTATCAATTGCAAGATGGCCGGAGATACCGGGAAGCTTTGCAGGCAGCCCAGGAACTGGTGCGTGACTATCCGCAGTCGGCACGCGCCTGGGCCGCGCTCGGAAGTGTGTACCTTGGCCAACGCAACTTCTCGGCGGCCGAGCAAGCCTTGCGGAAATCGGTGTCGCTCGAAGATCAGTCGCCGCAAGCCTGGATTAACCTGGGCCTATGCCGCTATCAGCAACACGACGTCGCCGATGCGGCAACGTGCTTTAGCAACGCGATTGAGCGCAAGCCCGATTCGTTGCAGGCGCATTTCAATCTGGCATTGTGTCAGGCGGAGCAGGGCAATCGCAATGCCGCCATCGCTTCGCTTCGTGATGCGCTTCGTTGCCAGCCGCTCAGCGCGCCCGCCCACGCCAAACTCGGCGAACTGCTGTTGGAGGAAAAGCGCTATCCGGAAGCGATCGATCACTTGCAACAAGCCGCGGATTTGGGTCCGGAAAACACGGCATACCAAAAGAAACTCGACGAAGCCCGAAAACGGCGGCCGATCCGTTAGCCCGAAGCGCCAGCGAGGGCGACCGACATTTCTCGCTGGCGCTTCGGGCTAACGAGTCCACCGAATGAGGATCCACGCTCTACTACCATGCCACACGCTGATTCCCTAAATTCTCTTCATTGACTCTCCCGCCGACAGTTTCTCTTCGTTTTGTGGAGCATTCATGTCGTCACCTGTTGCCCCGTCCCTCAGCCCGTTGCAACGTTGGTTGATCGTTATCATCGCCTCGATTGGCTTCTTATTCGATACCTACCAGTTGCTCATGCTGCCGCTGATTCTGCGGCCGGCGCTGCAAGAACTGCTGCATGCCGACGCCGGTTCCCCCGAATTCAACCACTGGAAGGGGTTGTTGTTCTTCGTGCCGGCCCTTTTCGGCGGGCTATTCGGCCTGCTAGGCGGCTACCTGACCGACCTGTTCGGCCGCCGGCGCGTGCTCGTGGGCAGCATTCTCCTTTATGCCGTTTCGGCCTACGCCTCCGCCTTCAGCACCTCGATGGAAATGCTGCTGGTCCTGCGCATCCTCACGTTCATCGGCGTGTGCGTGGAATTCGTGGCCGCCGTGGCTTGGCTCGCTGAACTATTCCCCGATCATAAACAACGGGAAAAAGTGCTCGGCTACTCGCAAGCGTTTAGCTCCTTCGGCGGCATAATGATTGCCATTGTGAACGGCTGGCTGATCGAGCACGCGGTGAGCTTGCCGGCCATCACCATGCCCACGTTCCTGGGCGGCATTTTGGGTCACATTGGTGAGGCGCATGCCGACTGGCGCTATACGCTCATCTCCGGCCTGTTGCCCGCGATTCCGCTCATTGTGATCCGGCCATTTCTGCCAGAGTCGCCGGCCTGGAAGCAAAAGAAAGACGCCGGCACCCTCAAGCGCCCCAGCATCGCCGCCATTTTCGCGCCCGAATTGCGCAAGACCACGATCGTCACTTGCCTGATGGCCGCGTGCAGCTTTGGCGCCGCTTTCGGAGCCATTCAACAATTGCAAGACATTGTTCCGGGGCTGAAGAACGACGTGAATGCCACGCGCGAACACATGCAGGAAATCGAAAACAAAAAGGCCTCGGAGGCTGGAAAGAAGCCGCGAACCGTCCCGGTGCCCCAAGCAGGGCGCACGCTGTACAACGAGTTCAACAAGCTCCAGGAAGTCGGCGGGCTGGCCGGGCGCTTTGTCTTCGCCATCCTGGCCACCATCCTCATCAGCCAGCGGCGCTTGCTGCGTTGCTTCCAGCTACCGGGCCTGATTTTCACCCCGCTGCTCTTCTATTATTTCCTGTCCGTCGAAAACCGCACTTTCTTCTACATCCCCCTGGAAGCGATCTACCTGGGCCGGCTGCCGATTTCCACCATGTCGCTGGGCGTGATGCTCGCCGGCTTCTTCACGGTCGCGCAATTCAGCTTTTGGGGCAACTACCTGCCGCGCGTCTACCCGTTGCACCTGCGCGGCACCGGCGAAAGCTTCGCCATGAACATTGGCGGCCGAATGATCGGCACCTCTTTTGCGTTCGTAGCAACCACGATCGCCGACGTGATGATCCGGCGGAAAATGTTCGATGGCTACCCGCCCATGAACTACGCCATCTCCGCCGCCGCCGTGGCCCTCTTCGTGTACCTGAGCGGCTCGATCCTCTGCTTCTTCTTGACGGAGCCAAAGGCGGACATGATGGCGGAGTGATGATGACAGAGGGAAAAATTGGCCTGTGGGCCGCGAGGTTTTATAGCTTCCATTACGCAAAAACTGGAGTTCACGCTGCATAATGGTTAAGGACCAAGCATCCGCACGCGAATAGTAACCCGACTGCCTTTTCTCTTGGCCACCAGAATAAAGGGCGGCGACAGATCGGGATCGACACTCAGCGCAGC
>DATGHS010000307.1:0-2006 GCA_035307785.1 Gemmataceae bacterium | reverse complement strand
GTTGGAAATGCAGGCGCCACTTCCTTGCCCGGAGCGTGGGGATTGCCGCGAATCATGATGTACGTCGAACCGGGATTGACCGCGCAGTGGTTGACCGACAGGGCCAAATCACGCGGAGTGCCGGCCGCTGACATCAACGCTTTGAGTTCCTTCCTCAGGTTCGCATAATCCTCGATTTGCTCCGACGTAAGAAACTGTTTGAGCTTCAGCCGGATCAATTGTTGCCGTTCCGGCCCCTCGGCGGCGCGCTGATCCTGCGCCGGCATCTTGCGGACACCTTCGTCCTCCAGGCGGCGCAGAGCCGTGGTAACTTCGTTTAAGCGCTTGGCACGCGCGCGGTCTTCGACTTCGTGTTGAGAGCGAATTTGTGCCGGCGCGATCTCCGTTACCGTCGAGCTCGAAATCGGATTGGGGTCGTTGCTGAAGCGCGGGATCTCCTGAAAGAACGACAGCAACCGGTAATAGTCGGCCTGTGGAATCGGGTCGATTTTGTGGTCGTGGCAGCGGGCACAGTTGACCGTCATGCCCAGAAAAACTTGCGATACCGTGGTGACAATATCGTCCAACTCGTCGAAGCGAGCCTGGGCCGGGTCGGCTGGCTCATCATCAAAGAGGCCCAGCCGGTAAAAGCCCGTGGCGATGATCGAATCCGGATCGCCGTGCGCGAGTTCATCGCCGGCCAGTTGTTCCCTGATGAACCGGTCGAACGGCTTGTCGGCATTGAAGCTACAGATGACGTAATCGCGATAGCGCCAGGCCAGCGGTTTCGGCCCGTCTCGCTCGTAACCATTGCTTTCGGCAAAGCGCACGAGATCGAGCCAGTGCCGGCCCCACTTTTCACCGTAACGGGGCGAACTCAGCAAACGATCAATCCAGCGCTCGTAGGCATCGGGAGCGGAGTCGGCGACGAAGGCATCGACTTCTTCCGGCGTCGGCGGGAGGCCGGTCAAGTCATAGAAGATCCGGCGAATTAGGACCACCCGGTCGGCCGGCGAATTGGGGGCAAGATTATGCGCTTCCAGCTTTTGCAGAACAAACAAGTCGATCGCGTTCTTGGACCAACTCTTATCCTTTACGCCGGGTGGTGCAATACCTGTAAGCGGTTGGTAAGCCCAATATGGCTTGGCAGGCTCATCTGCGAGAGATGTCTTGAATTCGGCCAGCGCCGAAACAATGAAGAGAGACGCTGCGACGCTCGGAAGTATTCTGAGTATTCCCATGCTTCATATTAATACCCTTTTTTCGCTGAAAAGGCAGCAAGTTATCGGCGCAGCCTGCGGCTAGAACATGCCAGCCCTCTACTCTACCAGCGTGAGAATGCGTGTGGGGGCCGCCATGCCGGGGTAGCGCAGGAGGACATTGCCGTTGCCCGAAATTCCTAAGTCCTTTGTGATGTATTGCGAGCCGACGGCGCTACCCGATTGAATGCTGCCATCGGCAGCTGCGTATTGGCCGCCGTTGCCGGTTACATTCATCAAGGCCCCGGCCGCATATAAGGTGCCGCGCAATGTGAAGGTGCCATTGCCATCGATCTGCATCGGCACGGCGGAGTTGCGGTCCTGCCATAGCATAATGCCGGAGTACGGGCCGTTTTGTAGCGGCGCCAGGTCGACGATTCCACTAGCATTTCCGGTGATCTGAATCTTCTCGGAGTTAGCGCTGGAAGCAGGCTGATTATAAATCAAGACGCCGCCGCTTGTGAGCGGGTCCATCGTAACGGTGGCGCCGGTGGACTTGAAGCCGCCGCCGTTGATGTAATAGATGCCGCCATTACTGTTGGCACTGGCCTGCTGCAGGATGACGACGTCACCTTTGTTGAATGTCGGCAGATTTGTGTAGGTTCCCGGAGATAGCGTGTACTGGAAATTCCCATTGCCGATAGCTGTCTTAGTCATCGTCCCATCCGGAGGCATGGATGGGGGCGGCAAGTAAGCCAGCGGGTCCGGAGTCGGATGTACACCCTGGAAGATCTGGTTCGGTACCGGGCTGGTTACAAACGAGCCGTT
>DATGHS010000306.1:0-8145 GCA_035307785.1 Gemmataceae bacterium | reverse complement strand
TAGCCGGAGCTTGGTACAACACTTGGGCACCTTTGAATCCCCCCTGGCCTGGCTTCCATTCATACGGGGGTCGTGCGTTTTCGATGGAGATGTATTGGGACACGGGGAGTACGGGCGGAGGTTGTAGGGGGCCTTTTCATTACGGCCCAGGGCGGATCGACAACCCGTGCGACAGTTTCCATTTCTGGAGCCTGCACCCAATGGGGGCGAATTTCCTGTTCTGCGACGGCTCCGTTCATTTTATCGCATATTCGGCGGCTGAAATAATGCCTGCCCTCGCCACACGCGCCGGCGGCGAAGTCGTTGACTTGCCGTGACGCCGCCCCCGTCCCCAAACCCTTCTTGACACATTTTCTCATTCTCCTTACGATGGGCCGACTCTAGGCTGCCGCTGGACTCGGCGGTTAGAAATTCAAGGAGGAGAACGTGCCATGTCGCGCATCGCGAAATGGTCTCTGACGCTGGTTTGGCTGGGCGGCCTCGTGCTCGCCTTCGCCGCTCCAGCCCAAGCCGGCTTGATCCCGGCTGCCGTTACCGTGGCCCCAGACTCCGGTAATTATCGTTTCACCTATTCGGTGGTATTGCCCTCGAACTACTCCCTCCACGCCGGCGATTACTTCACCATCTACGACTTTCACGGCCTGATGGGCGGCAACCAGCAGCCCGCCGGCTGGACCTACAGCACCTCGAATGTCGGCCAAACCCCGCCCGGCATTCTGCCGGTCGATGATCCCAAGGTGCCGAACCTCACTTGGACTTACAGCGGGGCCACGATCAGTGGCAGCAGTGGCGGTGTAGGCCTTGGCGATTTCTCGGTGCTGAGCGGCACCAACGGCATGATCAACAGCGATTTTGCGTCGACCGATCACATGATGGACAATGGCCGCGGCGTCAGCAATCTAACCTCGACCTCGACGCCCGACCCCAATTCCGTTCCTCCCCGCACACCGGAACCCGCCTCGTTCGTCCTGCTGGGTTTGAGCGTGCCGGTGCTCGGCGCCTGGCGCTGGTTGAAGCGCCGCGCTGCGCGTTGAAGCCCCCTTCGGTGCTGTTCCTGCCCATCCCGTTCTCCCCTTCGGGATGGGCAGCGCTTTTCGCTTCTTGATAAATCCCAACTCGCGCGGATGGATGTGGCATGCGAAAACTCAACGTGAGATTCCTGCTGATTTTGCTCGCCGTCTTCACGCTTGCCGGCAGCGGCCTATACCTCCTGCACCGATTCCAGCAAGACCGAATTGCCCGCGCTTTGCTGTGGCAAGCCGAGCACGCCCGCGACGAAGGCCAGATCGAGCGCGCCGCCCTCTTCTACAGCCAATACCTCGAATTTCGCCCCGCGGATCAGGACACGCGCATCGCCTTTGGCGCGATGCTGGAAAAGAGCCTGGAAAAGCAAGCGGTCGGTTCGCGCAATCCGAATTCCATCATCTTCCTCTACGAAGAAGCGCTCAAAGGCGACCCGAGCCGCAGCGACGTGCGCCGGCGCATCGTCAAGCTTTACATGCTGCCGCGCATGCGCCGCTACAACGACGCGATGGCTCATCTCGACCAGCTTCAAAAAGACTTCCCGCAAGACGGCGAAATCTGGCAACTCCGGGGACTATGCCTGGAAGCCACGGCCAAGTATGAAGAAGCGGCCGACGCGCTACGGCAAGCGATCCGCTTTCCGCCCGAACAAATCCACAGCCACGAACTGCTGGCCCGCATTCTGCGGCAGCGGCTGAATCGCAACCCGGAAGCCGATGCCGTCATCGACGCGATGATCGTGCAGCACGGCCAGTCGCCAGAAGCGCACCTGGCGCGGGCGCGCTACATGATGGAAAACAAACTGGGCAAGTATGACGAAGACGTCGCCCAGGCCATTCAATTGGCGCCGGAGAACGCCGAAGCGATTTTATTGGCGGCCCGAGTGGAACACGAGAAGGCCCTGGCGGAACACGAGAAGGTCGCAGTGGACCAAGAGAATAAGCACATTGCCGAAGCGGTGAAGCTGCTCGAAAAAGGGATTCAACTTTATCCCGATGACGCCCGCATGTATCGTCATCTGGCCTGGATCCAATACCACCTCAAACAGCGCGATGCCGCCCGGCAGCTGCTCCAGACCGCCATCGAGCATTGCCCGGACGACTACGAATTGCACACCGCTCTTGCCGAACTACTCATCCAGGGCAAGATGTTCGACCAGGTGGACAAGATCATTTCCGACTTGAAGAACAAGGGCGTGCGCGATGATCGCATACGATACCTCACCGCTCGAATCGCCGTGGAACAGGAGCACTGGGTTGAGGCCGTGGGCTTGCTGGAGAAGTTGCGCACCGAAGCCCGAACCAATGCCGATCTGTCGGTGCAATTGAACCTCTTGCTGGCCGTTTGTTTTCGGCACCTGAACGACACCGACCGGCAACAGGAAAGTCTGACGCGGGCTCTCGAATTCGACGCGCAAAACGTGCTGGCCCGGCAGGGACTGGCCACGCTGTACGCGAGCCTGGGGCGGCTGAATGAGGCGATCCAGGAATACCAGCAGATGCTGAATTTCCCGAACCCGCCGTTCACCGCCCTGGCCGACATGGTTCGCCTCATGATTTCGCGCAAACGGCGCGACCCGGACGACAAGCAATCGTGGGAGCAAATTCAGCAGGCCGTGCAAGCGCTCACCCAGAAACTGCCCGACGACGTGGATACGGTTTTGGCCCAGTCCGACTTGCTGCTGGCCCGCAATCAGTTGCCGCAGGCCGTAAATCTTCTGAAAGCCGCCTGTGGCAAGGCCCCGAAGGAAGTGCGCTTGTGGCTGCAATACGCGCACGCCTCGGAGCAAAACAGTCAGAAAGGCCTGGCCGCGCTGGATGAAGCGAAGGCCGCGATGGGCGATGCGGTGGAGCTGCGCTTGAAGCGCGCGGCGCTGTTGCTCAATCGTTCGCCGGCCGACGTGCAGCGAGGTTTCCGCGAGTTGGAGCAGCCCGGCGAAGGATACACCGCAGAACAAATTCGACAACTGCGCGAAGGGCTGGCCGACATGTACTACGCCGCCCACGACTTCACGAACGCCAAGCGACTCTACCGGCAACTGGCGGATCAACGACCCGGCGACCTGCTGAGCCGGCGAAACCTTTTCGAAATCGCGATTCAAGAGAAAGACAAGGTCGGCGCACAGCAAGGGCTTATGGAGATTCGGCGGATCGAACCGGCCGGCGGCACCAGCTTGCCCATGCTCGAAGCGCGCTGCCAGCTTTTCCTTGCCGAAGAAGGTGATGCCAGCGCTACCGCTCGGGCCCGCAGTTTCTTAATGGGCGTGCTGGAGCAGCGGCCGAATTGGCCGCCGGTTCACCAGGCACTCGGACAGCTTGCGGAATTGGAGCAAGATAAGGTCCATGCCATCGAATCGTATCGCAAAGCGATCGAACTGGGCGACACCGACTTGCGCTGCTACGGCCAATTGGTGCGCTTGCTCGTGGATTCCAAGCAGGAGAAGGAAGCCGAGAAGGTCTTGCAGCAAGTGAAGCAGGGCTCGCTCTCACCCGAGCGGCGCCGGCAAATGTTGCAACTCGTATCGCCGCTGTTGCCGAACGACACCATGCGGCAACATATTCAGGCTTCGGTCGGTCGGGAATCGCTGGATCCACACGACCGCATCTGGCTCGGGAAGATGCTCTGGGACACCGGTGACCATGCCGGCGCGATTGCCGAATTTCGCAAGGCCACGGATTTGGGCGGCCAGTTGCCGGAAGCGTGGACCACGCTGGTGCAAGCCCTGGTGCTCGAAGGCCAACTCGACGAGGCGCGCCAACAGATGGGCGAAGCCCGCAAGCGCGTGCCGGCCGAGAAGGCCGCAGCCACCGTCGCGGCCTGCCTGGAGATCGCGCATCAATACGACGAGGCTTTGACTGAGTATGGTAAAGCGCTCGAGATAAAGCCCATCAATTCCGATTGGTTACACCGTTACGCTCGCTTGCTCTTACAGCTCGGCCGGACGTCAAAAGCAATTGAACTTTTCGGCCGCATTATCGCGCAGCCGGGGAATTTGGCCAAGGACGATGTCGCCTGGGCTCGCCGCAATCTGGCGATTCTCGGCACTATGGACCGCAAAGCCGAAGGCTTCCAGCGCGGGTATGAACTCCTGGCGAAAAACGAATCGGAGCTTGGCCCGAACCTGGAAGACATGCGGGCGCACGTGGTGTTGCTGTCGCATGAACCGCCGGGAAGCAACACGAACCCCTCGCCGCGCCGTCAGGCGATTGAACTGCTCGAAAAGATTGTGCAAAGCCCGCAGTCGGTGCGCGAAGACCGCTTTTCACTGGCTCGCCTGTACGATGCCGAAAAAGAATGGGACAAGGCCGATAAACAATACCGGGCCGTAGTGGACGCGGATCCCAAAGACCCGGCGGCGCTGGTGCATTATGCCCGCCGGTTGCTCCAACTCGGTAAGCTCGATCAAGCCTCGCCGCCGTTGGCCCGGCTGGAAAAGCTGGCGCCGAATGATGCGGCGACCGTGACCTTGCAAGCGCGACAGCATTTTCTTCGTGGCGACATCGAGCGCACGCTGCTCTATCTGAGCGATTACGTGAACCGGGCCGCGCCGCAATCGATTGATGCGGCCAATCGCGCCTACACCGCCGCCACGCTCCTCGATGAATTCACCCGCGGCATACAGCAGCCGGCGAATCAACCGAACACGCAGCAGCGCCTGAAGCAGCTGGCGCTTCAGCTCTATCAATCCTGCGCCGCACAGAAGCCTGATGCCATAATTCGCATGGCCGATCTGATGAGCCACACCGGCGAGATGCAGCCAGCGCTCGACATGATCGATCACATCAAGCCGCCCTTGCCCTTGGGCCTGAAAGCATCGGCGGTGATTGCGGCCCTGCGCTCCGGCCATGCTTCGGTCGCGCGCTGCAAGGAGTTCGAGACGTGGCTAAAAGAAGCTGGGAAGGATCAACCGCTGGTGGATCTGGAACTTCATTTCGCCGACCTGCGGGAATTGCAGCACGACTTCACCGGCGCCGAAGCGCGCTACCGAAAGTTGCTAACAAAGGACCCGAACAACATCGTCGCCCTGAATAACCTGGCCTGGGTGCTCGCGTGCCGTGGGCCATCGGAAGAAGCGCTGGAAAAGGTTCACCGCGCCATCGCCGTGGCCGGTCCAATGATCGATTTGCTGGACACCCGGGCCAAGGTTTATTTGGCCCTGAATCGGCCGGCCGAAGCGATTCAGGATTTGGAAGACGCCATCGCCGATTCGCCCACGGCGATGCGTTACTTCCACCTTGCTCTGGCGCGCGAGATGAGCGCGAACCAGGCCGGCGCCAAGGAGGCATTCCATTTGGCAGTGCGTTACGGCATCGATCAGCGCGACCTGCACCCGGCGGATGTACCGAGCTTTGAAGAATTGAAGAGCTTGTAAGCAAAGCCTCGAAAGCCCAGGGAAAGAAGTCCCTGGGCTTTTTCACCACTCACCAAGGAGAAGGCATGACGCCGCTGAAGACCAAATCGTCGCTCGCAGACCAACTTCTCCAGCGTTTGCGTTTGCGCACGGCCACCGTCAGCATCATCGGTCTGGGCTACGTCGGGCTGCCGCTGGCGGAAACATTCGCCTGGGGCGGGTTCAACGTCGTCGGCTTTGACATCGACGAGGAAAAAATCGCTCGGCTCAAGGCCGGCGAGAGCTATATCCGGCACATCTCCAGTCAGCGGATCAGCGAATTGCGCGATTCCGAGCGCTTTTCGGCCACGGCCGACGCCGGCTGCTTCCGCGATGCCGATGTCATTGTCATCTGTGTGCCGACTCCGCTTACCGAAACTCGTGAGCCCGATCTGTCGTACATCGAAGGCACGGCTCGGATGCTGAAGGATCACATCCGCCTGGGCCAGTTGATCGTGCTAGAAAGCACGACCTATCCAGGCACGACGGAAGACTTGCTCAAGCCGATTTTGGAAAAGTCCGGCTTGCGAGCCGGCGTCGATTTCTTCCTCGCGTTCAGCCCCGAGCGCGAAGACCCGGGCAATCCGGTTTATTCCACGCGCAACATTCCGAAAGTGGTCGGCGGCATGAATGCCGTCAGCCGGGAATTGGCCGTGGCATTGTACGAAACAGTCGTGGAAGGCGTGATTCCGGTCAGCAGCACCCGCGTGGCCGAAGCGTGCAAGATACTGGAGAACACGTATCGCGCCGTCAACATTGCCCTCGTAAATGAGCTAAAAGTGATCTTCGATTCCATGGGCATCGACGTGTGGGAAGTGATCGAGGCCGCGAAATCGAAACCGTTTGGCTACCAGGCGTTTTATCCCGGCCCGGGGCTAGGCGGACATTGCATCCCCATTGATCCGTTCTACCTCACCTGGATCGCTCGCAAGCACGGCGTGTGCACGCGCTTCATCGAGCTGGCCGGCGAGATCAACACCGCGATGCCGAACTACGTCATTCGCCGCACCGGCGAAGCGCTAAACGAAGACGGCAAGGCGCTCAAAGGGAGCAAGATTTGCGTTCTCGGTGTCGCTTACAAGAAGAACGTGGACGACCCGCGCGAATCGCCGGCCTTCACCATTTTGGAAATGCTGCAAGCCCGCGGGGCCGAAGTGAGCTATCACGACCCGTACGTTCCCGTGTTGCCGAAAATGCGGCATCACCAGATTCAGCTGGAAAGCTCGCCGCTTACGGAAGAATTCGCCGCGAGTCAGGACTGCTTCCTGATCGTGACCGACCACTCCTGCATTGACTACCGCTGGCTTGCCAAACATTCCCGGCTCATTGTCGACACGCGCAACGCGCTGGCCGGCATACACTCGCCGACGTGCCGGGTGGAAAAAGGGTGATTCAGAACCACCGCCTAATCACCGTCAGCATCCGACTCCGGCATGATGCCGGTTTCTACCGCCGTTCTCATCTCTTCGGGAGTAGCATTCCACGTGCTTTGGTAAGTAGATTCGAGTGGTACCTTGATGTGCATTCCCGTGGCCAGAAAGAGCGGCATGTCGGGGAGCGAATCTCCAACCGCAACTGGCTCAACATAGGCTACCTTCTCGCCGCCGGCTTCATAGGAAGCGAGAATTCGGTCTTTCCCTTTCGGGAAAACAAAATCTTCCTCGTGAATCTCGTCCCAGATTGCCTTGTGAATTCCAAATGGATCACGCGGCGATGGCGGAAACAGATCAACAATCAGGAGGTGAATTCCTTGACGCAGAAAGACAATTGTCTTTTCGACAAAATCACGAAAAGCTGCGCGGCTATCCTTGTTGCCCGGCGAGACGATTTCGATCGCTGCCACAATCCGACCAAGATGATGTTTGACCACAATACGATTCGCGCGCCCAGCGTAGATTTCCTTGGTTGTACGCCGGACAATACTGGCAGCAGGGCGATCAAGGGTCAAAACTGACGAATTGTTGTCCTCATCCGAGCGCGGTTTCTTTAATCTGGATTCCACCGTCAAGACATCCGGTTCCTTTGAACCGGCTCGCTGTTCCACCATCGCGGATAATCCCTTGGGCAAGCGGCCCGAGTTTAACGCCATCTTTATTTGAATTGTCCACGTCTGATGGAAATCGTGGAACAAGCCCGAAGGCACGCGCGTCCAGTCGTGAATCGGCACGGTACACCTCCGCCCTCAATTATACCTTCAACGTACTCACTTCTTCCACATCGCCACCGCATTCGTGCGATACGCCTGATTCCCCATGTGTGCGGCCGCGGCCGCGGCCACGCCGGCTTCGGCCGGGGCATTCGGCTTTTGCCGGCTGCGCACGCACTCGATCCAGTTTGTCAGGTGCAGCAATTCGCCGTCGGGTTTGTCGTAGAAGTCTTTTCCTTTCGGACCGGTGCCCAGGACCATCTCGTCCGGTTTGCCCTTGCCGCGTTCGGGCTGAAGTTCATACCGGCCGCGGTCGATGTACAGTGTCGCATCGCTGCCCATGAATTCGATCATGGCGCCGGCCCGAGCATTGCTGAACGTGCCTTCGAAGTGCAATTGAAGATCATTCGGGTAGAGGAAGATCGTTTGAATCGTGTCGGGCGTCTCCCACACGTCCTTGCTCACGGTGTGCGTGCCAATCGACACCGCTTCGAGCGGATGTTCCAGTGCCAGGAACCAGTAGGCCACGTCGATCCAGTGGACCATCAGATCGGTCAGTAGGCCGCCGCCGAAATCCCAAAACCAG
>DATGHS010000305.1:0-28063 GCA_035307785.1 Gemmataceae bacterium | reverse complement strand
GTACCTCTCCTTTCGGCACTTCGACTTCATGGCCGCATTCAGCATGTATTACTTCGCGGGCGCTATCTTCTCCGAAGAACGGCGGCGTGCCGGCCAGGCCAGCTCTGCTGATGAATTCTTGTACTCGCATGACCCCCGGTTTCGTACGGCGTTTTTCCAAGGCTATGACCGGCTAATCCGGCTATGCGCAAGCAACCCGACGGCCGACGAACGTCGGGAGTATCAACTTCAAGTGCACCAAGGAATCGCTCCGTTCAATACCGCCGGATTATGTGATCGCAGCAAGAAGAATATGTACCCATACGCGTAATTTTTGAACCCGCCAAGCCATTAAGAGCGTAATAATCGCAGACTTCTGCTTGCAACCGCGCGCCGGTGCGTGTAGAAAAGAAACGGGCTCTTTTTCATTCTTTGCCTGAGGCCAAAGTGGCCCACTCGCTGAATACGAAGTTGCTGCGACTTGCGCTGGGTCTAGCCGTCATTGCCGGCCTGAGCGTGTTCGCGCCGCGCGGGGAGGCGAGTTGCGGCGACTACGTGCAGCTCGGCCAAAGTGCCCACGCGAATCCCGGTATCGCCTCGGCAAAAGCCCACTCGGATTCGACGTTGCCGCCCGGCAGCGAACAGCCCGCCGAGGGCCGGCCCTGTTCCGGCCCGCATTGCGGCCATCAGCCAGTGCAATTGCCGGCTCCAATCGCGCCCGCGTCTACCGGATCCCAATTTGATCAGTGGGGACTACCAATCTCGGTGCCAATCAATCTGCGTGCGGGGAGTCAGTGTCGAGCTTGCAATGAAGGTATTCATTCCGCTGCAGCACATCCGGATCGCATCGAACGCCCTCCTCGCTGACCGTAACTCTGTCCATTTGCGCCCCGTCGCGGTTGGCTCGTATTCCCGAATACGACTATGCGGCAAAGTCCACAGCTACGTCCAAGCGCACAGGCAGCAGCCAATCGCCGAAGAAGCATCGCCAGCAAACCGTCAGATGCGTCGCGGAATGGCAAGGTCGTGGACTTGCGAAGATCTCGCTTTCCAGCTTACAGGCGTCAGAATTAGAACTCTTTTTAATGGGAGAGCCGGCAATGAAGCACTTGGTGCCGAAAGTCACACAACGCCCTTTACTTCTAATCAGCTTCATAATGATCGCGGCGGGCGGTCTCACATTGCTCGCCATGGGTTGCCGTAGAGGCGGCTCGAATGTGGACCAGACCGATGGTGGACCCACGAAGATCAAGGTCGTCTACCTCGGACTGACGTGCGAGCCGCCGATTTTTGTCGCCTATGAAAAAGGCTTCTTCCAAGAGGAAGGACTTGACGTTGAGCTGGTGAAGTCGGACTGGGAAAACATGCGCGACGGTTTGGGCATGGGCAAGTTCCAGGCGACGCATCACCTGCTCATGTACATGATGAAACCGATCGAGAACGGGCTCGATGTCAAAATCACCGGCGGCATCCACACCGGATGCCTGCGGGTCCAGGCCGCCAAGAATTCGCCGATCAAAACGCTCGAAGACCTTAAGGGCAAGAAGATCGGGGTGACGGTGCTCGGCAGTCCGCCGCACCTGTTTGCGAGCCGGGCCATGGTGGCCCACGGCATCAACCCGGAAAAAGATGTCGAATGGGTGACGACTCCGGCCGACACTTTTGCTCTAGCCTTGGATCAGAAAAGGATCGATGCCGTGGCCAGCGCCGAGCCGATGGGTAGCATTTTGCTGGCCAGGGACAAGGTCCACACCGTCTGCGATCAGGCACTTACTCCCCCCTATGGCGACGAATACTGCTGCGTGGTTACGCTCAATGGCAAGTTTGCGCGCGAAAACCCAGCGGCAGCCGCAAAGGTGACCCGAGCGCTCCTCAAGGGCGCCAAGTGGGTGAACGAGAATCCAACGGCAGCCGCCAATCTGGCCGTGGAGAAGCATTATGTCTCCGCCACGCCGGAGATCAACGCGCAGGCGATTTCCATGCTCAAGTACGAACCAGGTGTCAGCAAGGCACACCGCGACATGCAATCGGTGGCCCGCGAGCTCAAGCAATCCGGCTTTCTGAAACCGAGTACGGATCCCGAAGATCTGGTCAAGAATTGTTGGATGGACCTCGACGGTGTGAACGATGAATGGGTCAAGAGCCTGAAGGTCGAGAAAGTCGCCGGCGGCGGTCGGCCGCCCAAGTTAACCAACGCTGAATTCGCGAGCTTGTTTAATAGCGATGAGGATTGCTGTGCCAACGGCGGTTGCCTCGGTTGCTGTGGCGACTTGGGCAAAGGGATTCCGCCACTCGACGGCGGCTGGGCGCTGCTTAAGCCGCGGCGATTAGAGATGGTCCTGAAACCGGATGGAGGGCGATCCGTTGTCTACAGAGATCGCTAGTCCTCCGGCCATGGCAACCGAGGATACAAACGGCAAGGCGGCTCATCGCTGCGAAGCCACGGCGCACGGTTTCGCCGTGGTGTCGCTGGCGCCGCCGCTGGTCGCAGTGATCGCCATGTTGGTCCATAAACTGGTGCCCAACCAACAGACGTTCTTGCGCACGCACCTGTATCCAGGTCTGTTACAAATCCTACTCGGTTTGGGCCTGCTGCTGGTGCTGCTGCAATGGGCCTGGCGGCCGAGCCGCGCCCGAATTCGCTATTACAGTCCGCTATTTGCGGGGGTAATCGCGTGGCTATGCATATGGGATTTGATCACTCTCAAGCTGGCCTGGATGCCACTGCCTTATTTCCCTGGCCCGGATATGGTGCTGCAAGGCATGTGGGACGACTGGCCAATGCTGCTCGACAGCATTTACCGATCGTTGAAACTGCTGCTTACGGGCTACTTCATCGGCGTCGCTTGCGGCTTGTGCTTCGGCGTGTTGATCGGCTGGTTCCGCGGCGCTCGTTACTGGGGTTTGCCGATTATGAAAGTGATCGGCCCCATTCCGGCCACCGCGCTAACTCCGCTGGCGCTGCTGATGTTCGCGGAAGCCTTCAACTCCGGCGCGGCCATGATCGCCTTTGCCGTTTGCTTTCCGGTGACGATGCTCACCATGTCGGGCATTGCCAATGTGCCGGTGTCTTACTTCGACGTGGCACGCACGCTGGGCGCTCGTCGCCTTTACCTGATCTTCCGGGTGGCGATCCCGGCGGCATTGCCGAGCATTTTCATCGGTCTGTTTATGGGCCTGGCGGTTTCATTCTTGACGCTCATTGTTGCCGAGACATTGGGCGTGAAGAACGGCCTGGGCTGGTATCTGGTCTGGAAAAAAGGCTATGCCGAGTACGACAAAGTTTACGGCGTTCTCGTCATCATGGCTGTGTTCTTTTCAAGCATTATGACGCTTCTTTTCAAGGTGCGCGATTGGGTGCTGGGATGGCAGAAGGGGATGATCCGGTGGTGAGCATGAATAGTTTGCGTGCCGCGCAGGATGCTTCGTCGCTGACCGCGCGTGAAGTGCGCAAATCGTTTGTATCGCCGAGCGGATCACCGGTCCTGGCGCTCGATGGCCTGTCGCTTTCGGTGCGCGCCGGCGAAATGGTCGCCCTCATCGGTCCGAGCGGCTGTGGTAAATCGACTTTGCTGCGCTTGATTGCCGGCCTCGACACGCCGACTTCCGGAGAGTTGCTGGTTGGCAAGGAGCGCATCGCGGGGCCGAGCGCGACTCGCGGCTTGATGTTTCAAGAGCCGAATCTGTTTCCCTGGTTGAGCGTGCGGCGCAATATTCAAACCGGGCTGGTGGCCCGGGGCGTCCTGCGGAAGCATCGGCACGATGTCGAGGAATTCATGCGCCTGGTCGGCTTAGAAGGGTTTGCCGACGTATATCCGCACCAGCTTTCCGGCGGAATGGCCCAGCGAGCGGCTTTGGCCCGCGCGTTGGTGAATCATCCCCGGGTGCTGCTGCTTGACGAACCGCTGGGCGCGCTGGACCAGTTCACGCGCATGCGCATGCAAGACGAAGTGCTGCGCATCTGGGAAACACGGCGGGCCACCATGGTCCTGGTCACGCACGACATTGACGAAGCGATCTACATGAGCGATCGCATTGCCATCATGTCTCCGCGGCCCGGACGAGTTGAGCGCGTCATTGATGTCGATTTGGATAGGCCGCGCAAGCGCTCGAGCCCTCGCTTCCTCGAACTACGTGCGACGATTTTGGAGCTGTTACACTTCGCCGGCCAAGTAGAGAACGGTTCGCAATGAAAACCCGCTGGTGGCCGCTAACGCTAGTTTCGCTGCTGTTCCTGGCCGCTTGGGCATTCGCCGAACAGGAACTGAGAGTGGCGGTGCAGACTTCGGGCCACGAGGTGGCAGTTCGCGTGCAGCATGCCGATGGCCGGCCGGCTGAAGGCGCGGCCGTGCGGCTGCTGTATGGCCGGCAGATCGTGGTCGCGGCGGGAAGAACCGATTTACAAGGTCGCTGGGTTCAGGCGGTCGCTGAAGCCGGTGCCTATGAAGTTGCCGTCGACTGTGGGCCGACCGAAGAAACGGCAATTCGGGAACCCTTTGTGGTTCATGACGCGCCGGGGTCCGCGCGTTTTCCATGGCTCGCGGCACTGCTTGCAGCGCTTACGGTCATCGGCGTTGCATTGTTAGCGTGGGCCAGGAAAAAGGATTACTTCTCCAAACTGCAACCACGCTGGCGAGCAGCGCTGGCGGTCCTCATTTTGCTAACTGCTACCGGCGGAGTCTGGAGTTGGTCCCAGCGGCCGCGCAAACCGATGCCGGCGCCGGGACGTAATGTAGCCAGCGCGGCCCGCGAGTTTTTGAACAGTCAAAACGTCAAGCCACTGTCAGGCTCGCTGGAGAAACTGCTAGCGGATGCATCGACAGAGCGCGTCGCCACACAGCAGCATCCTGTGCTCGAACAGCCGGCGCCGGATTTCACGCTGGCCGACACAAAACTGAACGACGTGCGCCTGCGCGACTTGCTTGTGCGTGGCCCGGTCGTGCTGATTTTTTATTACGGTTACCACTGCGACCATTGCGTGGGTCAACTGTTTGCCTCAAACGACGACCTCCCGAAGTTCCACGAGCTGGGAGCGGAAATAGTCGCCCTTAGTGCCGACCCGCCGCAGGCCACGCTCGATCGTTTTCGGGAATATGGCGCGTTTTCGTTTCCGGTGTTGTTTGATCCGGGGAACAAGACGGCGGCGGCCTACGGCGTTTATGAGCCGGCCACGGCCAACACGCCGGAACGCTTGCAGCACGGAACATTCATCGTCGGCCGTGATGGCCGGGTGCATTGGGCGTACGTCGGAAAGTCACCATTCACCGGAAACTTGACGTTGCTGTACGAACTGGGCAAACTCGAGGGCCGCTTGCCGGCAAACAGGCCATGAGCGCATCTCGCAAAACCTGGTGGATTGGCGGCTCGGTCGCCGCCCTCGGCGCAATTGTTCTTGTCGTCATCGTTATGCGCCCATGGGGGCCAGAACTGCCCGAGCCCAGCTCGCCGGCCTATGAGCAATATGCTGAGGCATTCGAGACCGGTACCGCGGCGATGGATGCCGACATGAACAATGTGGCTTCGGAGAATCTAACCAAGGCGACTAAAATTGTTCCGCGAGAGCCGGCCGCCTGGGCCAATCGCGGACTGTTGTATATACGCGAAAATCGCCTGCCGGAAGCAACAGCAGATTTGAATAAAGCCCATGAGCTTGCACCGGACAGCCCAGAGGTTGACTTGCTTTTGGGGCTACTGGCCGACAAGAAGGGCAATTACGACGAAGCCATTGCCCATCTGCGTCGCGCCGTCGAACGCAGGCCGCAAGACGTTGCAGCGCTATTTCAACTTGCCCACCTGATTTCCCAGGCTGCCGGAGAAAATAGCGATGCGGAATATCAGAAGTTGATGGAAGCGATCCTGCGCGTTCAACCCAACAATCTGAAAGCACTAACGGAACGTTGCCGCGTTGCGGCCCAGCGTCGGGATGCCGAGACTGTGCAAGCGACCCTAGCCCGGTTTGACCAACTGGCCCCGGACTGGTCGCAAATGTCCAGAGATCAGCTGGCCGTTGTGAAAAAAGCCGCCAAGGCGATGTTGCTCGGCGACGTACCATACGAAGTGAGCCAACTCGACCACGTATTAATGGCGGAGTTCGGTTACGCTCGTTACGGCCGGGAACTCAACACGTATTCCAGCGGCATTGGCGAGGCGCTACAGCAGTTCTTGCGCTTGTCGCCTTTGCGGACTACGCCCGACCCGCCCGATACCGGTCTGACCTTCACCCCCCGGACGATCGACAACGTGGTTCCGGATGTTGCCAAGGAGCGATGGGATCTATGCCTGCCCGTCTGGTTGTCCGGTGAAAGCGCACCGGCGGTATTTGTCGCTAATGCCAAGACGGTTCGTCGAGCTGATGGCCCCGCCCCCGTGCTTTCATTTCCCTCAGGTGCGCAGCATCTGCCGCCGACTGCAAATGGCATCCTTCCTGTCGATTGGAACAACGATACCCTTAACGATTTGTTATTGGCGGGTGTTGGTGGGCTGAAATTTTGGCAGCAGGACAAAGACGGCGGCTTCAGCGATGTGACGGCAAAGACGGGTCTGGCCCCACCAATTCTGAACGCAGATTACTTTGGTGTCTGGGCAGCTGATATCGAGATGGATGGCGATCTCGACGTGATCGCGGCGCCGCGATCAGGCGAGCCGATTATCTTGCGCAACAATCAGGATGGCACGTTTAAGGTCGTCAAGCCGTTTGCCGGCGTGGATGGCGCGCGGGCGTTTATTTGGGCCGACTTCGACAATGATGGCGCGCCCGACGCAGCGTTCATCGACAAAAACGGCCAACTGCACGTCTTTGCGAACGAGCGGGCTGGCGTTTTCCGCCGCCGACCGGTGCCGAGCGATCTGGGCCGGCTCGTCGCCCTTGCTGCGGCGGATGTCAACGATGACGGCGTGATCGACTTACTAGCCGTGCGCGATGATGGAGCAGTTCTGCGCTTGTCCGACCAGAAGCATGGCCAAGGCTGGCAGGTGGCCGAGATTGCGCGCTGGCCTGACTTCAAGGATCCGATTGAACCTGGCGCTGCTCGCATCTTTGTGGCCGACTTCGATAACAATGGCATGCCGGATTTGGTGGTCGTCGGGCCGCGAAACAGTCGTGTTTTTCTCGGCGAAGGCCCCGACAAATTCACTCCATTGGCGACCGAGATCGCCTCACGCATCACCGGCGTGGAAGACGTACTTGGAAAAGGAAAGATTGACCTCCTTACGGTCTCAGATCCGGGCCAGCCAGTGCAACTCATCGGCAAAAGCACGAAGGACTATCATTGGCAATTGGTGCGCCCGTTTGCCAATGCGAACGCCCCGGGTGACCAGCGCATTAACTCCTACGGCATTGGCAGCGAAATCGAGCTGAGGGCCGGCACACTGGTGCAGAAACAGATCATCAGTTCTCCGCGCGTCCATTTTGGCCTGGGCCATCGTAGCAAAGGTCAAGTCTTGCGCATCGTTTGGACCAGTGGCTACGCACAATACGAATTCCTGGATGCCGGCGACAACATGTGTTCCGCCAAGCAGCGCCTCAAAGGCTCCTGCCCGTTCCTTTTCACTTGGGACGGCAAGCAGGTGACGTTTGTCACCGACTTCCTGTGGAGTTCGCCGCTCGGCATGTACATCAATGGCCAGGCGCAAACCGGCTTCGCGCAAACCCAGGATTGGTGCAAAGTTCGCAGCGAGCAACTGGCGCCGCACAACGGCTTCTACGATCTGCGCGTGCAAGCCAATCTGTGGGAAACGCACTTTATCGACTACGTGGCGCTGATGGTGGTCGATCATCCGGCCAACACGGAAATCTTTGTCGACGAACGCTTCGCGCTGACGCCGATGAAACTGGACGTTCATCTCACTTCCAAGCCGAAACCGGTGGCGCGGGCGATCGATGACAACGGCAGCGACGTAACCGAAATCGTGAAGAGTGTAGACGGTGTCTATCTCGACACCTTTGGCCGCGGTAAGTTTCAGGGCATCACCCGCGATCACTGGGTGGAAGTCGATCTCGGTGCCAATGCGCCAATCCAGGGTCCGCTTTGGCTCCTGGCCACGGGCTGGATTCACCCGACCGACAGCTCGATCAACATGGCCATCAATCAAGGGAATCTCGATAAGCCGCAACCGTTGGTTCTCGAAGTGCCCGATGGTCACGGCGGCTGGAAGGCAAGCGGACCGGCGCTCGGCTTCCCCGCCGGCAAGAACAAGACGATGATGATCCGCCTCGACGGCAGCGACGGCAAAGAAGTCGCGCGCCATTTTCGGCTGCGGACCAACCTGGAAATCTATTGGGATGCGTTGCAATATGCTGTCGGCCTTGATTCTAAAGACATGAAACAGCAACGGTTGTCGCCCGAAAAAGCCGAGCTGCGCTACCGCGGGATTCTCGAAATGACACAAGCGAACGCGAGTTCGCCGGAGTTGCCGCATTATGACAGAATCGCGACGACGCAACAGCGCTGGCGCGACTTGATCGGTTACCACACGCGCTTTGGCGACGTGAAGGAACTGCTGGCGAATGTCGACGACCGCTACGTTATCATGAACGCCGGCGATGAACTGGCTCTGCGGTTTCCGGTTCCGGCCGGTCCGCCGGCCGGTTGGAAGCGCGATTTCGTGTGGGTAGGCGATGGCTGGGAGAAGGATGGCGACTTCAACACGTCGTTCTCGAAGACCGTTTTGCCGTTGCCGGCGCACAATCTCAAAAGCTACGACCGGCCGCCGGGCAGATTGGAAGACGACCCTGTTTATCAACGAAATCCTATGGATTGGTGCATATATCACACGCGCTACGTTACGCCTTATGAATTCGAACAAGGCCTTCGTTCGTTCCGCCGGCCGCAGCCATGATGAGGAGAGTTCCGATGTCCGACATTTTCAAACAAATCATTGCCGCCCTGATGCTGGCCGGGCTGCTTGGCTCGGTGGTGGCCGTCCGTTACTCGCAGAAATCCCGGACCGAAAACACACTCGACAAAAGCGTAGCGCTCAAACGCTATGAGTTTTTCTTCCAGGAATCCGCCCACGAAGCCGGCATCGACTTTACACACCAGGCGCCCACGCTGGATAAGAAGCTCGAAGACATCATGCCCATCATCAACTCCATGGGCGCTTCCGTTTCGATTGTCGATTTCGACCGCGACGGTCTGCTCGACATCTATGTTGTCAACAGCGGCGAAGGCAGCAAGAACCGCCTGTACAAAAACCTCGGCAACGGCAAGTTCCGAGACGTGGCCGAGGAGCTAGGCGTTGCCGACCTGAATCAGCACGGCACCGGCGTGTGCATGGGCGCGGTATGGGGCGACTACGACAACGATGGTTATGAGGATCTCCTGGTGTATAAGTGGGGCAAGCCCGAGCTGTTCCACAATGATAAAGGGAAAGGCTTCACGCGTGTCGACAATGCGGGGCTGCCGCCCTGGGTCAACGCCAACAGCGCCATCTGGCTCGATTACGACCGCGACGGGCATCTCGATATTTTCATAGCCGGCTACTGGGATGAGAAGCTCGATCTGTGGCACCTCAAAGACACCAACATTATGCCCGAGAGCTTTGAGTATGCCAAGAATGGCGGGCGAAAGTACCTGCTCCGCAACCGCGGCGACGGAACATTCGAAGACGTGACGGAGAAGGTCGGCATCAACAGCCGGCGCTGGACACTGGCCGTGGCCGCCGCCGACCTGTGCGGCAGCGGTTATCCCGATCTCTTTCTGGCCAATGATTACGGCGTCTCCGAAGTGTTCGCCAATCGCGGCGGCAAGGAATTTGTGGAGATCGGCAAAAACTGCGACATCGGCACGCATCCCAAGAGCGGCATGAATGTGAGCTTCGGCGACGTATTCAACCGGGGCCAATTCTCGGTGTATGTTTCTAACATCTCCGAACCAAGGAATCTGGTGCAAGGCAACAATCTTTGGGTGCCCAAGCCCGGCACATCTGGCGAAGGGTTGCAATTCGTGAACCAGGCCAGCTCGCTGGGCGTGGAACAGGGCGGCTGGAGCTGGGGCGGGCAGTTCGCCGACTTCAGCAACCACGGCATGCTCGATCTTTATCTCACCAATGGGTATATCTCGGCAAATAAGGAAGATAATTACTGGTTCGAATATTCACTCATTGCCGGGGCGAACAAAATCTTCATCGCCGACGCCAAGAATTGGCCGAAGATGCGCGGCCGGAGTCTGTCGGGCTATCAAACCAAGTGCTTGTGGTGGAATAAGGGTGGAAAGTTCGTGGATATCTGCAAAGCCGTCGGCGTGAACGACACCTTTGACGGCCGGGCGGTGGCCGTGGCCGACCTGGAGAATCTCGGCAAGTTGGATTTGCTGGTAGCGAATCAAAAGGGGCCGTTGCTGCTCTACCGCAACACCGTGGCGAAGGAAAACCAGTGGATACAATTCGAACTGGAAGGAACCAAAAGTAATCGCAGCGCCATCGGCGCGCGGATCACGTTACACTGGAAGAACGAAGCCCGGCCCGAAGGGCAATTGCAAATTCAAGAAGTCTCCGGCGGCAACGGCTACGCCTCGCAGAACATGCGCCGGCTGCACTTCGGCCTGGGTAAGAACGCCCAGGTGGAGAAAGCCGTGATTAACTGGCCGTCGGGCCGCGAACAGACGATCGCCGCGCCGGAAGTGAATAAATTGCACAAGATTCTGGAGCCGTCCGAATGAACACCAACGACAAGCCGGGGCTCAATGGCGCGGCAAGCCCGCCGCCCGGAAAGATGCCACCGCCTGAGCCAGCCGGCGACAAGGCGGTTGCGGTGGCCGTTCGGCTCCTGATCTCGGCTGTAGTCGTCATTTGTTATTTCGTCAGTTATTCCGCTTTCACCAAACTCTTCCTCGACGCGGCGCGGCGGATTGGGTTCGTACCGGACCTCGCCGTGCCGAGGGTTGTCGCCGTAACATTGCTCGGCGCCATCCTCGTCGCCATCTGGTGGAAACTCATCAAGCGCGACGTGCGCTTTCACGCCCCGATCCTCATCACCTACATTCTGCTCGTTGCCGATGCGACTTACGGTATTCTCGACAACCACACCAGCGAATGGCTCACGTGGCTGACGAATGGAAAAGTGACCAGCTACTCGCCCACGTTTGTGGCCATGATGGCCACGGTGGCCATCGATATGGTCATGGCGCGCTTCATGCGCGGCAAGTGGCCGCACATCTCCAGCGCATACATCACCGGCATTAGCGTGGGCATTCTAATCAAATCGCCGGAGCTTTGGCCATTCATCATGTGCGGCTTGATTTCGATCATGTCGAAATACGCGCTGCGCTTTCGCGGCCGGCACTTGTGGAATCCGTCGAATTTCGGTGTGACGATGTTGCTGACGTTGGCCGGCGAGCGGTTGGCGAGCCTAAGCGTTCAGGCCGGCAATGAGATTTGGCCGGTGCTGTTGATTTGGGCCCTCGGCTCGCTCATTCTTTACCGGCTCGGGCGGTTGCATATTCCGCTGGTGTTCCTGGCGACGTTCATTCCGCTGGGTTTTGTCCGCGCCGCGGTCACAGGCAATGGCTGGCAGGCGGAACTGGGGCCGGTAACGTGGCCGATGTTTCAACTCTACATCTTTTTCATGATCACCGATCCGCCGACCACCACAAAGAAGCGCTGGAGCCAGTGCCTGGTGGCGGCCCTGGTGGCTGTGATGGACACAATCATTCGCCTGACCTTCCGCGAAGTGCATGCCCTTTATTACGCGCTCTTCATCGTGGGCCCGATTTCGAACTTCATCGAAATCCTGCTCACGTCGAAGGCCAAGAAGCCAACTGGGCTTATAGTTCCAACAACAGCCAATCCCCCGACCGAGATTTCCCCGCTGCCGGCCCAGAAAGCCACCGCTTGAAGGACTCGAGAGAACCACCGCCAGCGCCACCGAGCCGGCTCGGGTGGTCTTGCTGCTGCGCAAACGGCAGGTAGACTTGCTCATGACGTCTGCTTCTTGTCGAACTTCCCGGCCACGTGGCGGAATGGCAGACGCTGGGGACTTAAAATCCCCTGTCCCGTAGGGACGTGCGGGTTCGAGTCCCGCCGTGGCCAGTTGCTGATTCGATGGGTTGGAAGCGCGCCTTTTTCGACTTTTTTCGACTTTGCAGTCGCTCGGACAATCGCAACCGTTGCCGAAACTCGTTGGTATTTCAACCACTTGCTGCATACGCAGCTCGCTTTCGCAGACTTGGTCGAAAAAAGTCGAAAAGTGAGTTGCCTGGTGCGGATACAAATTCGGTTACAAGTTCCGTTACAGGTCTCGTGAATGGTGCGCATGCTGGTTATCCTGTGAATCTGTCTCGACTCTACCCGCTGACCAGAAGGCAATCGCTTGCAACACCTGGGAATCGGACGCCCGCGCGTGCCGCGTTCATAAACAGGGAAGAGTTCTGCGCACGGTGACGAGTTTTTGCTCACGAGCCGCGGCCAGATCATTTTGCTGTTTGCGTTTCTGTGTGCATTTTGAACCGCTCCGGTGCAAAAAGATTGGCATCGGGTTTGCACTTTCCTCTCTCGTTCTCCGTTGGCAAGGCTGCGTTGGCTGAACCCGATAGGGGGAAAAGTCATGCATCCATTTCACAACATTCTGGCCGGCGTCGATCTCATTCAAGGCAAACAGATCGGCGTCGCCACCATGGACGCGGTGGCCGATCACGCAGTCCGGCAGGCGATATGGTTGGCGTCGCAAAGCGGCGCGCGTTTGACAATGTTGTCGGTACTCGGGGCCCACGATCGGATCGGCGAACGGGAAGCGCGGCTGGCACTGGCCCAACTGGCCGAGCAGGCCCGGGCTCAAGGCATCGATCCACGCATCGTGGTAACGTGTGGAGACAGTTCGGCAGAGATCATTCGCCAGGTGCAGCGCGAGCAATACGACCTCGTGTTGGTTGGCACACGCGAACGGCGCGCTTGGAGCCGGCTGTTGTCGGGCAGCACGTCGCGCAAGCTGTTGCACCGGTGCCCGTGCCCGGTATGGATCAGCAAACCGGGGAGGCAAACCGCACCGCAGCAAATCCTCGTTGCCAGCGATCTGTCTCCGTTAAGCGAAGCGGTGGTGCAGATGGGCCTGGAAATCGGCCAGGCGGACGTGGCACGCGTGCATATTCTCGACGTCGTGGAATTCCCACTGGATCAACTCTGGAGCCCGTCACCGGCGGACCCGGTCACGGAGCGCTATCACGTTCAGCTGCGCGGCGAAGCCCTCCAGGCGCTGCAACAGCAAGTGGCGCGAAACGAAGACGGGCCGCCCGAGCCGGCGGTGAGCATCCACGTGGCCGATAGTGATGGACTGGCCGATCACGCCGTCGTAAAATTCACCCGGGAGCACGATATCGATCTGCTTGTTCTCGGTAGCGTTGGCCGTCACGGCTTCTCGGGCATGATGCTGGGCAACATGGCCGAACGCTTATTGCCGCAGGTGCGTTGTTCGCTGCTGGCGGTCAAGCGCGAGCCGCTCGAACATTGAAAGCAGGCAAGGTGAACGATGACCCGCCTTTGGGTATTGCTGCTCGTGGGCGTGCTGGCTGGGATCGCTGCGCTGGCCGGCGTCGTGTTCGTGGCGCGCACCTATCTTTTCGCCGGGGCCAAGGCATCCAATCCTTCGGAGAGCGCTGCTGTTTCGGTGCAAGTCATCCAGCCCAGGCCCGGCGGTCTAGAGCGAACGGTCACGCGCCCCATTACCATCCACGCCTTTCAATTTGCCGATCTTTATGCCAAGGTGGCGGGCTACCTGCACAACCAGGGTGTGGACATTGGCAGCGCGGCCGAAAAAAATGAGCTCCTGGCCGAGATCGAAGCCCCGGAAATCAATACCAACGTTCAGCAAGCGACCGCGGATTTGGCCAAGGCGAAATCACAAGTTGAGGTAATGCGCGCCCGTCAGACCGCTGCGCAAGCGAGCGTGGAAGAAGCGACGGTGAAAGTCGAGCAGACCAAGGCCGACCTGGCCAGCGCCAGCGCCATGCAGGATTTGCGCACTGAACAATATAAGCGGATCCAAAAGCTGGTGGAATTGAAGTCGATCGAACCGGAGCTGGCCGACGAGAAACTGGAAGCGAAGAAGGCGGCGGAAGCCGACGTGGTCGCGAAGCGGAAGGCGGTAAACACGGCGCAGGTGGCAGTGGCCACGGCCATGGCACGCCTGGCCGAAGCCGGGGCCGAGCTGCAAGACGCGCGTTCGCAGGTTCAAGTCGCCGAAGCGGCCCTGGCGCGGGCCAAGGTGTTCCAGGGCTACCTGCAGATTCGCGCGCCGTTTGCAGGCGTGATTACCCAGCGCAACTATCACGAAGGTGATTTCATTCGCGAAGGCACGAGCGTGGGCCACAAACCGGTGCTCAGCGTGGCCCGCACTGACGTTATGCGCGGCATTGTCGATGTGCCCGATCCCGATGTGCCGTTCACTCATCAGGGCTCGAAAGCCGACGTCGAAGTGGATGCGCTGCCCGGCCAGGTCATTCATGGCAAGGTCGCTCGTACGGCCCGTTCGGAAGATTACAACTCGCGCACCATGCGTACCGAGATCGATTTGCCGAACCCTGAAGGAAATCTCGCCAGCGGCATGTTTGGGAAGGCCACCATTTACCTGGGCTCCGATCCGCATGCCGTGACCATTCCCAGCACTTGTCTCACCGGCCAACCGAAGGACGATCAGCGTTCGGTGTTCGTGGTCCAAGACGGCAAGGCGCGCCTGGTCCCAGTGCGCGTCGGCCGCGACGACGGGATCTCGGTCGAAGTGCGCTCCGGATTAAAAGCCACGGACCAGGTCATCGCCGGCCACGGCGCCGGTCTGGCCGACGGCATTGCGGTCAAAGTCGAAGTCGGGCCATAGTGCGATTGCATCTTTTCCCGGCCATGCTTGGCATGCTTCCATCATCTTCCAAGGAGCGCAGTGGGCATGCAAAAACTCATCGAATTGGCGCTGAACAACTCGCGGGCCGTCACCGTCGCCATGCTGAGCATCGTGATCCTCGGAGTTATCAGTCTGTTGAGTGTTCCCATGGACGTGCTGCCGGTGTACGATCGGCCGGCCGTACAAGTGCTCACGTTCTACTCCGGCATGCCCTCTGAAGAAATGGCCGGCACCGTGACCTTTCCGATGGAGCGCTTGACGGGCCAGGCTGCCGGTATGCGCCGCCAGGAATCGCGCTCGATCATTGGGGTGAGCATCGTCCGCAATTACTTTCAAGGCAATGTCGATGCCAACGGCGCGCTCACGCAGATCAACTCGCTGGCGTTGGGCGAGATTCCGAACCTGCCGCCGGGCACCCTGCCGCCGGTGGTATTGCCGTACGATCCCACCGCAAGCGTGCCCGTCTGCCTCGTGGCCGTGGATAGTCCATCGGCCGGCGAAGCGGTGCTTTACGACGTCGGAAGGTACGAAGTGCGGAATATGATCATGAACTCGCCGGGAGCCAATGCGCCGGTGGTCTACGGCGGCAAGATTCGGGCCGTGCTGGCGGAAGTTGACCCTACGAAACTGGAAGCCCGCGGCCTGTCACTGCGCGACGTGCTTGATGCCATTGAGAAGTACAACTTGTTCCTGCCGACCGGCGACGCGAACTTCGGCCAGCGCGACTACGCCATCGATTCCAATTCGATGTTTCAGAAACCGGAACACATGGAGGACATACCACTGCGCACGCAGCCGGGCAGCGTGGATTTTTTGGGTGACGTGGCCAAAACGCGCGACACGCACCTGATTCAGATGAGCGCGGTGCGCGTGAACGGCCGGCGCGAGGTCTATATTCCGGTTTACCGGCAACATGGCGCCAGCACCTTACAAGTCGTGGACGATGTGAAGGCAGCGCTGCCTGGCATCCAGTCGCGCTTATCGCGGCCCGATGTCCGGCTGCATATGGTCATGGACCAGTCGGTTTACGTGCGGCAGTCGATCCGGAGTCTGGCCACGGAAGGCGTGCTGGGCGCGGTGCTGTGCTCGTTCGTGATTCTCATCTTCCTGGGCCATTGGCGCATGACCGTCATTGCCATGCTGCTAATTCCGTTGGCCGTGTTCGTGGCAATTGCGGGATTGTATGCGCTCGGTCAAAGCATCAATGTGATGACGCTGGCCGGCCTGGCGCTGGCGATTGGCCCGCTGGTGGACATTGCCATTGTCTGCCTGGAGAACACGCACCGCCACTTGCAAATGGGGGCATCGCCGCGGCAAGCGGCATTCGCCGGCGCCGGCGAGGTGGTGCTGCCGGAATTGGTCGCGACCGGCGCCACGTTGCTGGTCCTGGCACCGCTGGCCTTGATGCCGGGCCGCGGCCAGTTCCTGTTTCGCCCGTTGGCCCTGGCCGTGGCTCTGGCCATGATTGCGTCGTTCCTTCTGGCCATGACCTTTGTGCCGAGTCGGTCAGCCAACTGGTTGAAGACGCACGTAGACCGGCCTGGCGGCACCTGGTTGCACCGGGTGTTCGAGCGCGTTCAGGGCGGCATCGGCTGGGGCATTCAGTGGTATGAGCGGCAACTCGAGCGAGTGCTGCGGCGCCGGCGGACGGTCGTCATCGCCGCGGCCGGGGCCCTCGTGCTGGTCGTCGTGTTGCTGACTCCCATCGTTCGCCGCGAGTTCTTTCCCGAAACCGACGCGGGCGCTTTCGAAATCTATGTGCGCGCGAACTCCGGCACCCGGCTCACGGAAACCGAGAAGCACGTGACCGACGTCGAGGATCTGGTCCGGCAAAAGCTGGGTTCGGACCTTCAGATCATCGTGAGTGAGTTGGGAGTGTGGGCCGACTGGTCGGCGGCATACACGCCCAACTCCGGGCCAATGGATGCCGTCGTCAAGGTGCAGCTTGTCGGTAACCGCCGGCATTCGGCGCAACATTATGCCCAAATCTTGCGCGCGACCATGGCCCAGGACAACCGTTTTGCCACCCTCGATGTCGCTTTCAACACGGGCGGCACAATTCGCAGCGCTTTGAATGAAGGCCGTCCCACGCCGATCGACCTACGCCTGGAAGGGAAGGATATGAATAAGTCGCGCACGGTCGCCGAACGGCTGCGCGATGCCGTGGCCAAAATCCCGGGCGTTGTGGACGCGCGCATAGTGCAGCGCCTCGATTACCCCGCCTACGTAGTCGAAGTGGACCGGGCCAAGGCTCGACGCTTGGGCCTGACACAAAAAGAAGTGATGGAAAACGTGGTGGCTGCGCTCAAATCGACCATCCAATACAACAAAAAGAATTTCTGGTTCGACCCGATCACGCACAACCAGTACTACGTGGGCGTGCAGTACCCCGAGCGCGATATCCAATCGTTGGAGACGCTGCTCAATGTCTCGGTTACCAGCCCAACGCAAGAGAAACCGATCCCGCTCAGCAATCTGGTGAGCCTGCGGCCGTCAACCATGGCCACGGAGGTGACGCACAACAATCTGCAAACCACGGTTGACTTGACAATGAACGTGGAAGGCCGCGATCTCGGCCACGTGGCCGACGACATCAAGCATGTCGTGAATCAATTCGCGAAACCGACCGGCAGCGCTGCCTGGACGCCCTACGATCCTGAAGCCCACACCGGGGACGCCAACCCGAAGCTGTTGGAAGGCGCCACGCTGACCCTCACAGGCGAATTCCAGCACATGGAAGAAACTTTCGTCAATTTCGGTATCGGCATGCTGTTGGCCGTGGTCTTCATTTACTTCCTGATGGTTGTCTTGCTGGATTCCTATTTGATTCCGCTCGTGATTCTATCGGCCGCGCCCATTGGCTTGGTCGGGGTGCTGCCGGTGCTGTACGTAACCGGCACAGCAATCAACATCCAATCGCTGCTGGGCGTGATTTTCATGATCGGCATCGTCGTGTCGAACACAGTGCTGATGGTGGACTTCGCCCAGAACCTGCGGGCACGAGAGAACCTGTCTCCCACCGATGCGATCCGCAAGGCCGCGTCAATTCGCGTGCGACCGGTGGTGATGACAGCGCTGGCGGCGCTCTTCGCCCTCATCCCAATGGCCTTGGCCGTGGAACGCGGCAGCGAGGCGAATGCACCGCTGGGCCGGGCGGTGATCGGCGGCTTGATCGCCGGGCTCGTGACCACGCTGGTAGTAGTTCCCGCACTGTACGCTCTCGTGGTTCGAGACAAACCGGCTGCGGCGACTCTGGCGAACCATTAATCTTTAGCCGGCAGAAATTCATCCAAGCGCAGTAAGCAGCGTAAGGAAAAGGTCCGCTCATTTAATACCGCGCGCAGAGCATACGCGGCTATGGTCTTCTCACCCCGAATAGCTATGCCGACGACTGTAGAGGATACCTTGGCAGCAGCGGTGGATGAAGAGGTGCCAGCCTTGCACGCCGGCGTATCGTACATGGGTCGCCAGCTCGCATCGACGGTCCTGTCCAAATTCGCGTTACGCGAATCGCCTTCGCCTTCAGGCAAAGATGGGACATCGTCCAAACTGACGCGGGTTGGCGTTTTCCGTTGCCCGTATTTCAATATTTCACTAAACAATGAAATAATGAAGCGCACGAAGCCATCGGTTGTCACTAACCATCGCAACCACAAGCCCGCGAGGGCACCGAGCGCACTGGGGCTGCGGGGGGCGGCGGAATTGTTTAAGGCCATGGGCGATGTCGAGCGGCTGCGGCTGCTGGAATTGCTCAAGCATGGCGAGCGATGCGTTTCCGAAATTGTGGCGTCGGTGGGCGACAAATTTTCCACGGTGTCGCAGCGGTTGCGCATCTTGCGCGACGAAGGGCTGATTTCCCGCCGCCGAGAAGGGCAGCATCTGTATTACGCACTAGCCGAGCGGCATGTGGCCGATCTCATTCAAAACGCGCTGGCGCACGCTGAAGAATTAAGGTCAGCGCCGGCGCACGATCACTAAGGAGAAATCATCATGGCACAACATCATGAAGGACACAAGCACCAACACGGGCCGAACTGCGGCCACCAGGCGATTGAGCACGAAGGCCACGTCGACTATCTGCACGATGGCTGCTTGCACCATCACCAGGGCGACAAGGTCGAAGAACACGTAATTGCAGTGAGCGCCACGAACCCAGCTCAATGCACACCGAAGCATCAATGCAAGGAACACGAGAAGGGCCACAAGCACGGTCCTGGCTGCGGCCACCAGGCTGTGCCGCACGGCGACCACGTCGATTACCTAGTGGGCGATCATCTGCACCATCCGCATGGGGACCATTGTGACGATCATGGGAAGGTGAAGAAGGCGTAGAGCTCTGAACCCGCAAAGCTCGAAGACTCGCCTTGCGGCTTGGCCCGAAAGCCACAAGGCGAGTCTTCGAGCCTTGCCGCTAAAGAAAGTGCTTGCCTTCCGCCCTCGCGGATGTCTACAATTTCACAGTGGGTCGTGTGAACGTGGCACGACGGGCTATGGCCTGGGGCAGCCGGTGTTGTCCGGCCGCTGCCAGGGTGGCTTATGTGAAAGGAGGTGATCCGTGAGTCATGGTAAACAGAGGCGGCTGACCTGATAGCCGCTGACGGGCAGCTGTCAGCACAGCCGCCATCTGCATTCGGGCACCTCCGGTTCCAACCTTGGCCGGAGGTGCCTTTTTTTGTGGAGTCGTTGCGTTGGGCAAATTCATTCTTCATTTCGGTATTCAGTTGATCTTATCAATCGGCAAATCCTCTTCTATTGTGGATTAGACTCCTCGCATTCATTCGGAGGCTCGGTGATGCTCCGTTTGTCTCTTGGCACCATTGTTAGCGTTGTCCTGGTGGCCCCTGCCCTGGCTTACGTTGATGCCTCGCCGACACTGGGAACCGTCATCAACGATTCGGAGTCGATTACCGTCCTGCAAGTCCAAAAAGTCAGTTCGGAAAAGCGCGTCATCATTTATCGCAAGATAGCCGACTTGAAGGGCACCTACCCGGCCGAACAGATCAAGCATGCGATCACCGACGGCGCTCATCCGCGCGAGCCGCGACGGATTCTCGACTGGGCCCGGCCGGGGAAGATTGCGATTTGCTTCCACAATGGCAAGGTTGCGCAAACTTGCATTGGCTCGTACTGGTACGAATGCCATGCGGGCGAGCAGCCGTGGTGGTATTTGTCGCGCGGCCGGCCGGACCTGAGCCTGGCGTATTCGGGCCGTCCTGAAAAGTTGCGCACGGCATTGGTGGACATTCTTGCCGGGAAAGAAGCAGTGATAACGGCACTGATGCACGGCGCCCATGGCGTAGCGGCCTATGACGAGGTGATGTTCAAAGGAGCGCTGCGAGGGAAGGCGTATCCGGTCTGGCGAATTCGAGCCAGCCTGAAGATGCCGGGCAGCCAGGCGGACATTCAGAACGATCCGAAATTCAACATCGGACCTGGCGCCGGCACGGCCGAAAATGTGCCGGCGTTGTTGAAGGAGTTGAGCGAGAACGATTCCGCCAGGCGAATCGCGGCCGCCGAGGACTTGGGCCTCATTGGCGCGGCAGCGAAAAGCGCACTGCCGGCGCTGGCAAAAGCATTGGATGATAAGGATGAATTCGTCGTGATCGCGGCGGCCGGAGCGCTGGGCCGAATCGACCCCCAGAATGCGAATACGGAGCCGGCGTTGCGGAAGCTGCTCACATCGAATTGGGCCGAGGTTCGCCGGGCAGCAGCCGAGGGACTCGGTGATCTGGGGCCGGATGCAACGGCGTCGGTGCCCAAACTCCTGGACACCGTTCAAGATACCGATGTCAACGTTCGGTGGGCAGCAGTCGATGCGTTGGGCCGAATTGGATCCGGGGCCGAAGCGGCGGTGACGGCGCTGCGCGGCTTGCTGAAGGACACGAATTTGCGCGCCATCGCCATCGATTCGCTTGGCGGCATCGGTGGCGCCTCGAAGCCCGCCGTACCCGATCTGCTGCCGTTTCTGAAAGACTCCAATGCACAGGTGCGCTGGACGGCGGCGGCAGCGCTCGTGCGAATCGAGCCGGCGTCGGCTCGGCCGGCCGTCCCCCTGTTCGTGACCGCGCTGCTCAGCGACGATGACAAAGCCCGCTGGGATGCAGCCCAGATTCTCGGCCAGATGGGCGAACATGCGGAAGAGGCAGCCCCAGCCTTCGTGAAGATGATGAAGAACAAGAATCTGCCCGACCGCTGGCTGGGGGCCAACGGGCTGGGCAACATCGGCGCGAAGGCGGTGAAAGTTTTGCCCGAGGTGGTCGAAGCGCTGAAGGACAAGGACGTTCGCGGCGACGCGGTACAAGTGCTAACCAAATTCGGCGCTGCTGCCAAAGACGCTCTGCCCGCGCTTCGCCAAGCACTCAAGGATGAAGACCTCGGTTATGCCCTGTCCGCGGCCGAGGGGCTTTGGCACATCGAACCGGATGCGCTGGAGATCGTGCCGTTTCTTACGGCCTGCTTGTGGGACGAAAATCGCGACAATCAGATCAAAGCCGCCGATTTGCTGGCGCAGGTCGGCGAAGGTGCTCGCGGCGCCGGGCCGATATTGGCGCGATTGTTGAAAGAGGAGGATGAACTCGTTCGCGTTTCGGCTGCTTCCGCCCTTAGCAAGGTGGGCCACGAGAAGGAAGCCTTGCCGGCACTTTGCGCTGGACTCGATTGCCAGGACCCGGCTGCCCGCATCAAAGCGACCCAGGCGTTGGGGGCGATGGGCGAGAAAGCAAAGTCGGCCGCCGCGCGCCTCGCTACTCGATTGCGCGACGGTAATCGCGACGCGCGCTGGGAAGCCGTGGATGCGCTGGGCAAACTTGGCCCAGACATCAGGCCCGCGCTACCGGCACTTATTGCTACACTGACGGACGCCGATGCCGACATTCGCACGCGCGCTGCAGAAGCGCTTGGTGGCGTGGGCGAGAATGCCAAGCCCGCTTTGCCGGCCATCACGAATACTCTTTCAGACAATCACGGCATGATGCGCGTCGCTTCGGCAGAAGCGGTCTGGCACATCGCCAAGGATTCGGCGAAAGTGCTGCCGGTTATTCAGCCAATCCTGAAGCATGCGGAGAAGGATTATCGAGTCCGGGCCGTGAACCTACTGGGTGACATGGAAACGGCCGCGAAGTCGCTTCAAACGGAAATCGTTGCGTTATTGAAAGACCGCGAGGCCGAAGTGCGAGCCGCGGCAGCCGAAGCACTGGGCCGGCAAGGCAAGGAAGCGAAGCCTGCAGTCAGCGCGCTGGTTAAGCGGCTGGAAGACGACGACGGCTGGGTGCGCGTAGTTTCCGCCGAGGCGCTGAGTCGAATTGGAGCAGATGTTCAGAAACCGGTCGAAATTCTAGCTGCAGTGCTTCGCGACAAGGATGCCGACAAGGATCTGCGTGTTCGTGCCGCGAATGCCCTAGGTGAAATTGGCCCGATGGCCAAGAAGGCAGTTCCCGATCTGACGGCCGCGCTGAAGGATGCGCCGGAGCCAGTGCGCGATGCCGCGGCCGAGGCGCTGAGGAAGATTGATGCAAGATGACGGTTAGCCGCGTCGCGAGGTGTTTTGAGCGAAGCGCGGAATTGGCAATATCCCCGACAGGATTCGAACCTGTAGCCTTCGGCTCCGGAGGCAATCCGGGCAACTCACGCCTCGGACACGAAAAACACCTGATTTCGGAGGATTCTAACACAGTTTCAATCGCTTGCAACAGTCGTTGCAAGCAATTTTGAGAAATGCGAGAAATAAGGCGAAAGCGCGGATGTTCCGCGCTTGGCGCGGAACATTCCGCGCTGTTCCGCGCGATATGTTCTTGATGTTGCATTAGAGACGGTCCATCGCTCATGCGCTCTTAAGACGGTTTACCACCGCGTGATCGGTCGCGATATCCGGGTAGAGCAAGTCTTGGCCGTCGTCGTTGCAGGTCGTCCGCTCGGCTCGCGCCACAATGATTTTGGCCTTCGCGTCTTCGTTCACCGGCACAACGGCCTTCGTCTCGATAACCTGCCGGATCGCCTCGGGCTCGCCCACGAGGTTGTAACAAGCATTGCCGGCCCAGACTCCGCCGCCTTCGGTGTCCGTCCGGAATGGCAGGCCCCAACCGTCGAGCAGGATGTCATCCGCCGCCAGGTCGAGGTAGAAGTCCTTCCGCTTGCCACGCTGCCGCACAATCGCCACACGCTGATTGCGGCCCATGTAACCGACCGGATGCGGTTCTTCGAGCGCCCGCACTTCCAGCTCGTAGCGGTGCGTCATTGCCAGCGCGTCGTCGATCTTCAGAAGCGTTACCCGTTGCCCAATGGAAAGCGACATAGCTCTACCCTCATCGAAGCGCCCGGCTCGAAGTGAGCCATGCAAGCGGCCGGCGGGAATGCGACTCCCCGCGCTAACGCTGCGGCCGAGTTCAATCGTCATCTCGCGTTGCGTCGGAAAACGTGGCGGGTCGATAGTATGCCCCGTCAAAGCCGGTGTCTTCTTCGTCGCTAGACAGAAAGCGCTTCTGGTGTTGCTCGATCACTCGCCTTGCTGTGTCGCAGTAGCACAAAATGCTCGCGTCGCTCCAAACCGCGTCGATGCGGACCATGTGAAATGTCATGTCGCGCATGAGCTTGGCGGGTTCGCCGTCCAACGTGACTCCGGCCAGACCGATCCAGGCCCGTTCGAAGCAGAACGTGCCGTCTACGTCGTTGCCGTCGTCGTCATCGTCATAGGGCCAGTCGTCGTCCGGCTCCGTCGCAGCGCATGGCAAAGGCTGCGCTGGTGGTCTGGGGCGAAATGTCGTGCGGCTTTCGTCGAGCGCTTCACAATCGCTGAATAGGTCGCGGGCCATGTTCGGACACTCCAGGAAAAAGAACGGCCAGCGCTCTGGCGCTGGCCCGTGGTTTCACAAGCCGCAAGCATCGCGGCAGCGGTCCTCATACTCCAGGTCGATTCGGTCGATCTTCGGTGCGCTGAGCGCGGCGTGACAGGCATCGCAATAAACCGGCGTGGCTGCGCCATACGGGCGAAAGAACCCTTCCGGTGCTTGGCAGCGCCAGCAAACGCCGTCGGGCCGCCGCGGGCTAATGGCACGGTCGAGCGCGGCCAGAAAATCGGCCGCGCCCGTCACCCGCCGCCGCCACCAAAGACCGGCCACAGGTGACCAGCGGAAACCGTTGGCCTTCAGCATGCTGCGAATGCGTTCGTCGGGTTTCTCGTTGAATGCAATGCGAACCTCGCTCGCCACGATGGAATGCGTGAACGTCAACATGGCAGAACCCTCTCAAGTAAGAAGGGCCAGCGCTCTAGCGCTGGCCCGTGGTTGCGTTATCCCTTCACCGGGTCGGTTTGGGAAACGTGGAATACCGTCGCGCTCCAGGCACGTTTGCCCAAAGCCAAGCGCTTCTCTTCGCCCGTCTCCGGGTCTTTCTCGCCGGTCTTTTTGTCCATCGGCACAAAGGTCGTCACCTTCACGCCATGCTCACCGCGGCGCACTTGCCGGCCCAGCGCCCGCCACGCGTGATAGGTGAACACATTTTCGCGCGGCTTGATTTCGCTCTCCGGAATGCCCTTCGCCGTGAACCCGGCAAAGATGGCGGGCCAATTCGTCAGCGCCTGTCCGCTGACGGCGCGCGTGAGCGCTTCTTGTTGCATTTCGTCTTTTGTCGGTCGCATGGGAGTAACTCCGAAACTAGGGGTAAAGGACCGTGAAAGAGAAGCCAAACAGCGCCCGCGCAGACTTGCGCGGGCTTCCGATCAGGCCGCGAGCATGATGCCCGCCTCTATCGCGGACAGCATGGCCCGCATGTTGTTGCGGCATTCCTTCGCCAAGCGCACGAAGTCGGCCAGCGGCTTGCCGCCGTCCAGGCCCTCACGCTGCGCGATTTCCTGCGCCCGCTCTGCGAACGCTTCCGCTAGTCCGCGTTTGGAGAGTTCCAGGCGGATGCAACGGCTCAAGAGAGGGCTTGCGTCCAGGGAATCCTCAAAGAGCGCTTCCTGCCCTTCCGAAGTGGTTGTGAATATCCAGGCGACATGCGGGCGAATGCGTTCGAGCATGACCAGCAATTGCCGAATGGCATCCTTGCGCAGTCCGTGGGCTTCGTTGATGATGAAGGCGCGGCCGCCTTTCTCTCCGCCACCGTACACGGCACTTTCGGCTTCTAATTCCCTTAGGCGTGCCACCGTGCATTCGCCCGCGTCGATTTCCGTGGTGAAGTAGTCTTCCGCCACGCTGGCCGCGATGAGTCGGCCGATCGAGCTCTTCCCGGTGCCGGACTGTCCCGACAGCCAGTAGGCGCGGCCGGACAAGCCAGCGCGTGCTTCGAGCTGGCGTAGCTGGCGTATCACCTTGTCCTGTCCGACTACTTGTTCCCAAGTGCGCGGCCGTTCCCGCTCCCACAGTGGGCAGCAATCGGCCGGTGCAAACAGCGTTAGTGCGTTCATGGTTCGATTCTCCGAAGGACGAAGGGCTTCTATAAATCCACCCGTCGTCAATCGAGATCATTCAAAACCACGGCCGACTATCGCTTGCAAATGGATTGAAACGAAATCGCAAAAATGAGCGCGCGAGCGCGATTGTTTGGCTGTTGTTTGGGGCTTGTTTCGGCCTTGTTTCGCAGCTTTTTCAGCGTTTTTTCGGAGAGGATTTTTCTCTGCGAAGGGGGACCAAATTTGGTCGGCCGCCGAAATTTGAACCAGACCCCCCGGCCTTCTAATGGCGGTACCATGGGGGCTTATCTCCCTCTTTCCGTTTGATCGGGAAATGGCTTAGGAAGGGAAATAAGAGAGGCGGTCGGCAGGATTGGGACATGTCCCAATTTGGTGAGCGCTGCGTGCAGACAGTCGAAGGATTCCAGAGGGCTCGAATTCCCTCAACGACACACGCCGTTAGCCGACGTCGGGAAGACCGCGTCGTTTTTATTCACGTCGGTAAGGCTGTAGGACATGAGAGTCGCCTCCGAGAACAAGGGTTAGTAAACCCCTATCTTCCCAAAGGCGACCGTTATGATCATTTTCTTTCTTAATGGCTACATACCGGCGGTTAGACCCATGTCTGGCTCGTTGTCCCGAGTGTCTGCCAACCGGTCCAGCACGCAGCGCCACTGACCGGCATCTACTAACCAGCGCGCACGGACTTCATCTTGCTCGTCGCACAGCCGAACTTCAACTCCATTGGCCGACCGACCCCAAGGGGATTTCTGGAGAGTATCGATCGAAAAATCGGCAGTAGCGAAACTCTTCGTCCATGCTCTCCAACCAGCGGAGTGCCAGCGAAACCCCTCAGCCTTAAGGTGGTCCTTGATCGCAAGAGTTGCGTCGGCCACAGTGGAATCCTGATTCCCCACCTTCACGACAAGCCGGCTGGTCACACAGAGAATAGGTGGAAACCTGGTCCAATCGATCTTTGTCACCTTGGTTCTACTCTGGACTTCTTGCAGAAACGGAGACACAACGTTCTGCTCGGTAATCAGGACGAGAGTATCCTCGGCACGGGTCGCTGCCACGTAGAACAACCTTCGCTCTTCCGCCATGATCTTCTCCACCGTGTCCCCAAGTACTCGTGAGAAGACCCAATCTGGATGGATCAGGGGATAGCTACGCGCGACTGCGTCGAGCACTACTACCACACTTCTTTGAAGACCCTTGTACTTGTGCGCCGTTGAAATGGTCAGCCGCTCTCGCTGACCCTTGGGCAAGTAGGACCGAAGTAAATCAAGGTATTTCTCAAGCCCGGCCTTCCTTCCGGTGCCGCGATCTTTGTAATTGACGAACCATGGCAGACTGTTGCGGCGCGAAAGCAGCACGATGTCTCGGTCGGCGCTCACGGCCTTGTTTGCCAGCCGCAAAATGACCGGAGTGATGTCGTCCCCAGGATGCCTCTCCTTCTCCAATACCGACGGTTCGAATTCCGAAAGGTCTGCGAGAAAAACGTGTCCGAGAGCTTTCTTGTGTGGCACGGCAGGTTTGCCGAGTCCTTCCATCAAACTGTTGCCTATGTCAACGACCGAGGTAGATGACCGATAGTTCGTCAGTAGATAGAACCGCTCGGATGGAGCGAAGTAATTGCCGAAGCTCTCGTAGAATCGCAAATCTGATCCCGCAAAGCCATTGATTGCCTGCCAGTCGTCGCCCACGCAGAAAAACTGAGCATGTGGATTCTGCTTGCGGATGGCATCGACCAGCCGGAAGAACAATTCCGAAAAATCCTGGTACTCATCGATGAGAACATGCCGTATCCTCTTCAAGTCCCCCCACCCGTCCCCGCGTTCAAAGACCGTGTTTCCATTGGCAACAGTTTGAACTGCGCGTTGCATCAGCCCGTCGAAATCGTCCTCATGGGTGGCAAGCAGTCGATTCAGGTATTCGACGTACAGCCGGTGGGCGAGCCTGAGAAAGCCCCCTTCTAAAGGAGAAAGCGGAGTGTGGCGCTCAATTAGGTTGGCGAGAGCATCAGGCATCAGCCAGAGCTTCCGGCATCGTCCGATAAACGTCTCCGTGGCCTTGGTGAAGCGATCTATGGCTCGTTCCCTGACATGATGCCAGATTTCGTCCTCGGATAATCGCTTGCAGACAATGCCAAGACCTTCGAGAGTGGATTTCAGCCTTTGCTTGAAGGATTCGACCCCAGCCTGGTTAATGTCCAGAGGACCGAATTCAAGGAACGACCATTTTGGCTTACGGCCCCAATAGTTGCGCTTCTGCTGCGATCTCTCGTCGTAATCGGGATCGCCTGTGCGCCCGAAGTACTCGATTACTACTCCCGAGTCTTCGCGCGTACTGATCGTGAAATCCGGCCGGTAATTGATGTTTCCCCACCGGTGGTTTCGCTCATACAGGTAGTTGATGTTGTGTTCGAAGAGCAAATCGGCGATTACTTTCTCGCCGAACGACTTGACATATTCCCCACGCAAGCTTTCCCGAGGAAGAGACCGACGAATTTGCAGCAATTCCTCCTTTTTCCGCTCATAGCCGCCTGCAACGATCTGCTCCCAGTCCTCGCGGAAGTGGGCCAGCATCAGTTCGCGAATCTTGGCCTTCATGTCGGCGCTCTGCAACTGGTCATCGATGACCCATTGCACAGCACGGCTGAGGCTTTGGTTATTCTCGGCCTGCTCGTTGTAGAGCAGCGACTCCTCTGGGTGAACAAGGGCGTAGGCGAGAGCGTGGAAGGTCATCACATGTGGGATGTGTTGATCGCGGGCTAGAAAGAGCCCATTTTCGCGGGTTTGAAGAGGGCCAGAGCGGGTTGCCGGGCGAGATGGCTGGAACCGGCGATTACTTGCCGGTCGGCTTTTCGCCGCTGT
>DATGHS010000304.1:0-6681 GCA_035307785.1 Gemmataceae bacterium | reverse complement strand
TACTCGGTTGAAGTGCCCTCGAGTTGATCTGCCTTGTAGATGGCTTTCGTCTTGTGCTTGCCGTTCTCGAAGAATTCTTCGAACATGCCGCTCTTGCGCTGCTGGTCGTCCAAGGTGTAGCGCAGTTTGACCTTGCCGTCGGGGAATTTCTCCTCGACTTGCTCAGCGAAGGCGATAGTGCATACGGCACCGGCGAACAGAATGCCGATGAAGATACGCAATCTCACGGAATGGTTCTCCTTAACGAACTCCCCTCTCCCCGTTGGGGAGAGGGGTCGGGGGTGAGGGGCGAGCGTCCTAACCCCTCACCCCTAGCCCCTCTCCCCAGCGGGGAGAGGGGAAGCCGAATTACTTCACATCCGACTTCAAAAACCACGGCGTCGTCGTGCTGTCGCTCTTGAAGAAATCGAGCATCATTTTGCCCACTTTTTCGGTGCCTGAATTCGACTGATGCGTGCCGTCGCCGGGACTGAAATCCTCGGGCGAATAGCTGAAGCCATCGGCTCGCTTGGTGGAACCATTCGCCCACAGATACGGGCCCCAGCTGAGCCAGGGCGCTTTGACCGTTCCCTTCTTGGCATCATAATTCAACGACGGCTCGCCCTTGATCTGCTGCTCTATCAGCCATTTTACGGAAAAGCCGGATTCATATGCGTACGGCTCCGGGTTAAGGGCCGTCTTGGCGTAGCCGCCGTAGGTGCGGCTCGACAGGTACACCAACTTGCAGTTGGGGAAGCGGCTGGGGAAGATTTGCACGATCTTGGCGAGCTCGCCTTGCAACTTTTTCGCGTAGCCGGGGAAGCCTTCACTAGGCCCGGCATCGGCCTCCTTAATCCAGATGGCTTGCACCTGAGCGCGTGTGACGCCGGCGGCCTTCAGCATCTCATCGACGCGCGTCCAGTAAGCGCCACCCTGGCCGCCGTCATCGGGATTCTGGATCTTGAACGCCGTCATGCCGCCCTGGGCGCCGTTGACGAATTGGAAATGCGGATTCTTGTCGTTGAAACCGGCCAACTGCCGCGCAAATCCGCCGGATGATTGGGCCGTGTTGCTCATGCCCACGGAGAGGAGCACGATTTTGCCGTTGGGGCTTGGTTTGCCTTCGGCATCGAGCGGCTGCACTTGCTTGGCGAATGCCAGACCGGCGGCTTCATGTTCGGCCGGCCGCTCGTTCTTGCCGCCAGGATAGAATCCGCCTTCGAAGCCTTGATATTTCTCGGTGCCGAGTTCTGGAATTGGCTTGAACTTGGAGGTATCGACCTTCACCAGCGGCGGTGGGCCGCCGGGGCCTTTGCCGTCGTCCAGCTTCAGGCCGTTAATTACTTCCTTGCCGTCGCGCTTGGTCGAGCGAAAGAGGATTGAGGACCCGTCCTTGAAGTCCTTGAGTTTTTCCTTCAGCGTGTCACCCTGAGCGTCGAGAACCTGTGTGTTCTCGGCCAGCGCGAAATCCATGTCCTTCTCGCCGACGGTCAGCGTGATGGCGAGCTTGTCGATGTCGAGCTTCTTGATCTTGGCGCGGCGAATATCCCCACCGGGATTGGCCGAAGCAGCAACGCCAATGCGCATGCCGACAAGGAGCTTCTTGCCGTCTTGCTCAACGTACTTGAACATGACCGCTTCGCCGGCCTTGATGTCGCCGCTCTTCAGGCCGTCTTTCACGGGTTGGCCCGAAGCGTTCATGAAGCGCGTTTCGCCGGTGGCGGTGAGTTCCAGGTCTTTGCCGTCGGCGGTCACGGTGATGACGCCTTTTTCGGCGTCTACTTTCTTGATTTTTCCGCGCTGAATTCCGTCTTGTGCGAGCAGGTAGCTGCTCGAGAGCAAGATGGCGAAGACGGCGGCGGTAATGTTGCGGGACATGCTGCCTCCTTTTGAAACGCCCCTGAGGAAATGTCGATATAAGAATTGGATGGGCTGGGGAAAGCATCAGTTCAATGAAGAATGGACACGAAGGAGACACAAAGGACACAAAGAAATCTCTTTGTGTCCTTTGTGTCTCCTTTGTGTTCTTTGTGTCCTTTTTTTTCTTACACCAATTCCTGCATCACCCGCCCGTTGTTGACGATGGCCACCGGCCGGCCTTCGGGGGTGTAGAACTCCTCTTTCGGATCAATGCCCAGGAGATGGAAGATGGTCGCCGACAAGTCTTCCGGGCCGTAGGGGGTGCTGGCCGGCTTCTCGGCCCGGGCGTCGGACTTGCCGACGACCTGGCCGCCCTGGATGCCGCCGCCGCCTAACGCCACCGTGAACGCTGGGCCCCAGTGGTCGCGGCCGGCGCGGTTGTTGATGCGGGGCGTGCGGCCGAATTCGCCGGTCACCAGCACCAATGTTTTCTCCAGCAACCCGCGTTCGGCAAGGTCGTGGAACAATGTGGACATGGCGGCATCCAAATTCGGCAACAAGCCGCTTTTCAGCGTCTTGAAGTTATCGTCGTGCGTGTCGTAATTGCTGTGATCGATCATCACGCAGCGCACGCCGGCTTCCACTAGCCGCCGAGCCATGAGGCAACACTGGCCGATCGACGTGCGGCCATACTCGTCGCGCAGTTTCTTCGACTCAGCCTGGATGTCGAAGGCCTTCTTTGCGGCCGGCGAAGTCATGAGTTCAAACGCCTTCTGCTGAAACACGCTGACGGCGTTGGCCGCGCGATTCGCCTGCGCTTCGGCCGACTTCTGAAAGCGATCGACCTGGGCCAGCAATTGCCGGCGATTGTCGAGCCGCTCGCCCGACACGCTAATCGGCGGCAGAACATCCGGCACGGCAAATTCCGGCGCGTTCGGGTCGGCGTCGATCACGAACGGGGCCGCCCCAGCGCCCAGGTAAGCCGAGCCGCTGCTCGGGTGCATCTTGGGGAGGCAAACATACGGCGGCACGGCCCCGCGCGGGCCTAGTTTCTTGGCGATGATCGCGCCGTGCGCCGGCCGTTGATTGTTCGGATTCAGCCCTGGATTGAAGCCGGCCGTCGGGAAGTAGCCGGTCATGATGTAATGATCCGCCGGGCCGTGATCGGAGTTGTGATGCCGGAACGACCGCACCAGCGAGAACTTGTCCATCTGCTGGCCGATGCGCGGCAGAAGATCGCATATCTGGATACCCGTTACTTTCGTCGCTGCCGGTTTGAACTCACCGCGAAACTCCGCCGGCGCATCGGGCTTCATGTCCCAGGTATCGATGGTGCTCAATCCGCCGTGCAGGAACAGGAAGATGAAGGAGACATCCTTTGTCGAGTGGCCGGTTTCCTTGGCGTGCGCTTGCCGGGCCAGCAATTCCGGCAGCCCGAGGCTCATGCCGAACATGCCGAGAGCACCGATGCGCAAAGCATCACGCCGCGAAACTCCATCGCAGAATGGTATGTTCTGGTGCATGCGGGCCCCCAACTTCGACGCGGAAAAGTGACAGAACGCAGGCGGGCAAATCGGGCAGGAAAGTTCAGGCCGGCTCTACCGGAAGTATAGCTGGAGAATGGCGGAGGGGAAATGGAAAAATGGCAACAGCTCGGCTTTTGCTCAGTATTAAGAGCGTCGGACAATTTGGAAGCGCCAGCCGCATCGATATGATGGTTTTGGCCGATTCCAAGTGGGAGTTCAATAATGGCCAACTTGCGATTGAAAGACTCTCAAACGAATGGCGATCAATTGCCAAATTTATGCATGGTCTGCGGCCGCCCCGCTGAAGGGCACTCGCGCCAGCATTTTACGTGGATGCCCTTTAGCAAACGCATTCTTAATAACGACGCCGGTCGCGCCCGTGCGAGGCAGCAAATATGGGTTGACGTGCCGTTATGCGAATGGCACGTCGGCTATTTCTGGAAGCGAGAGCTATTGAAATACCTTCCCCTCATTTTGATCATCGGCTTAACAATCATTTTGGCAGCCGTAAAGGAGGAAGGTTACAAGTCGACGATTGGCGTCTTAATTGCAGTAATTGGAATAGCCTGTTGCGGATGGCTCATTTGGGTCGCCATGGTCTGGCATCGGACAATCCGGCCAAAGGAGATTACGGAAAACAGCATAACATTGACCAATATTTGCGATCAATTCGTCATGGCCATTATTGAGTCGAAAGAAATGAATCAGCATGAAGAATCGCGCTGAGTTGCTCAGTGCTTTTCAAATTCCTGTTCCAGGCTCAATCACTTTTCTCCACCGCAACGGCACGGCTTCCCATGCCGCCATGTATGTGCGCTCGAGCGGCACGTCGATATACGCTTCCGGCTCCAAGAACAGGGGCATATCGGGCCATTCATCGCCAACCGCGAATGGGTGAACATAACCTTCAATCGAGTCACGACAACTATACGTTGCCGCCAACAACGGTTTTTCCATCGAGAACGCTGCCGGTGCATGCGCAAACCTTTGCCAAATCGCACAATGAACGCTCTTATCCTGTTCCCTCTGCGGGAATGGGTCGATCAGCAGAATTTGAAGCTTTTTTCTCAGCCCTTCACAGATGCGCGCCGCGAACGAGCCGACTGCATCGGCACTGTATTTGATCGCTGGCGATACTATTTCGACGATCGCCAGGGTTCTATCATCCCGGTCATGACAAACAACAATCGCGCTTTCCGGGATGCGGTCCAAATCAAGTCGGCGTTGCTGCGTCGTAAGATTCGGATCCAATTGCAATCGTTGTTGCTGTATTAACGCGTAGAAGTTTGTCGGCAGAACGCGATTAATAGCGCGTTTGATTTCTGACAGCCAAGAATGTCGAAAATCGTGAAAGATCGTGGGTTCAACGCGCGTCCAATCGTGCATCGGCATGGCAGATCTCCCACGAGTTCACCTATCACCCCGCACCCGGATGCACCCACTCGGTTCGGCCGTCGGCCCAGTTCTCCTTCTTCCAAATTGGCACCAGTTCCTTGATCTGGTCGATGGCGAAGCGGCAGGCGTCGAAGGCCTGGTGGCGGTGCGGGCAACTCACGGCTACGGCCACGCTCACGTCGCCGATATCAAGATGACCGAGCCGATGCACCAGCGCGATCTCGCCAACGGGCCAGCGGCTGCGGACTTCGGCTTCGATTTCCGCGAACTTGCGCTCGGCCATCTGCGGGTAGGCGTCGTAATCGAGCGCGACCGTCACTTGATCGCCCGTCAAATCGCGCACCGTGCCGAGGAAGGTGACGACGGCGCCACAACCGGGCCGGCGCACCAATTCGGTGAGCGCGTTGTGATCAATCGGTTCGTTCGTGAGTTGGATCATTGCAATGGAAAATCTATCCCCCGCTGACCGGCGGGATAATTGCCACATCCACACCAGCTGTCAACTTGGTTTCGTCTTCTGCGAAGTCGTCGCCCACCGCAATCCGCGAGCGGGCCAACAGATCCGTCAACGCCGGACAAGCAAGCCGAATGCTCTGTCGCAGATCAGCCACGGTGGCGCCGGCGGGCAGTTCCACCGGCAGCATGTCGCGGCCGGCGAGATCGCGGGCGCGGGCAAAGAGTCGAACAGCGATCATCATAGCAGGTATTTTAGACGGTTGAGCGGGGTTCGGAGCGTCTTTGCCAGTTCCGGCATGAGGCCGTACGCCAGGGCCAGGTATTGCACCGGATGCATGGCCCGCTTGCCCGAGCCTTCTTGCATTTGCATGCGGCAAGCGCTGCATTCGGAGGCGCCGAAGAGGATGCGCGGCCGGCGCAGTTCTTCGAGCATCGGCCGGCCCGCTTCCAGCGAGTCGTAGTAATTGCGCCGGTTCAAGCCAAAAGTTCCGGCCATGCCGGAGCAGCCCACGTCAATTGTATGCACGCGCAATTCCGGGATGAGGGAGAGCAAGTGGGGGCCCGCCGGCGGCTGGCCGAGCGCTTTCAAGTGGCAGGGGATGTGATAGCCCACGCTCAGTTTCAATGGATCAAAATCGGTTTTGAAGCGGCCCAGGTCGCGCAACTCTTCGAGGAACGTGGTTAATTCCACGGTCTGCTCCGAAACCAGCCGAGCATCTGAATCATCGAGAATGTTCAGATAGTCGTGCTTCAGCATGAGGGCGGCGGTCGGTTCCGAGCAGACAATCCGGTAACCGTCGCGAGCCAGCTCCGCGAAAACGCGCAAATTCTGTTGAGCAATCTCGCGGGCGGCTTCCACGTCGCCATGGGCCAGCGCTGCCATGCCACAAGCCCGCTGGCCGGCCGGGACATAGACCTCCACTCCGTTATAGCGCAGCACCGCCACCGTCGCTTCGCCAATCGAAGGATCGTTGTAGTTCGCGTACACATCCACAAAATAGGCGACTTTCTTGGGATGCGGAAATCGGCTTGCGGAATGCGGAATTTCCGGTTTGCCGTTTTCGGATGCCGACTGCGATCCGTCTGGCTGCTGCAAAGTCCGCATTCCGAATTCCGCATTCCGCAATTGCGGCTTCCGTGTCCATCCTCTTCTTTCCGCGGTCCGCATGAAGCTGCGATAGGCAAACGAGGGCAACATGCGGCGCCGCGAAATGCCGAAGACGCGCTCCAACAACCAGCGGCCGGCCCGGCTTTCCAGGAACGGATTGACCAGCAGCGAAAACTTGCTGCCAAACGCAGCGAAGCCCTCGGTGCGCGCGAGGATGGTATCGGTGCGGTTGAGTCCATGTTCGGCGCAATGCGCGGCCTTCGCTTCGAGCATGAGCTTCGGAATGTTCACATGGGCGGGGCATTCCGTCGCGCACATTTTGCAGTTGATGCACAGGTCGGCCACTTCGCGCACATC
>DATGHS010000303.1:0-3363 GCA_035307785.1 Gemmataceae bacterium | reverse complement strand
CGAGGCTCATGTAGACCTCACCGCGAGCCTCCAACAGCTTCGGCGGAGACTTAGTGCGCAAGCGCAACGGAACTTCAGGAATGGTGCGCAAATTATGGGTGACATCATCGCCGCGCTCGCCGTCGCCACGCGTTGCGCCGGTGACGAGGCGTCCATCTTCGAAGGTGAGGGACATGGCCACGCCGTCGATTTTCAATTCCACGACGTAGGTTACTTGCTCGCCCTTGTTGAGGCCGCGGCGGACCCGCGTATCGAATTCACGCAGATCATCCGGGTTGTAACTGTTGTCGATGGAGAGCATCGGCAGGTGGTGCTTCACGGTTTTGAAGCCGGTAATCGGCTGGCCGCCGACGCGCTGCGTGGGGCTGTCCGGCGTGATCAGATCCGGATGCTCCTCTTCAAGCTTCTTCAACTCTTCGAGCAACCGGTCGAATTCGCGATCGGAAATCTCCGGCTTGGCGAGCACATAGTAACAGTAGTTGTGGTGCTCGATGTGCTGCCGCAGTTCTTCGGCGTGTTTCTCAATTGAAGTCATTTGAATTATTCTTTCCGATCAAAGCCCAGGGACGGAAGTCCCTGGTCCACCGACTCAATCGCTTGCACAATCCGCTGCGGCGCTTGCGCCACCCATTCGCGGAATGGCGCCGGTTTATGCTTGGGCAAATACTCGAGGAAAGCGCTCAAGTCGAAGTGCGCCGCTCCAAGGCCGGCGCCGATGGCGGGGCATTCGAACGCGTTGCAAAACTGTTCGTAGTGATTCGCCACCGGCACCACAAGGATCGGTTTGCCGAGGTACATGGCCTCGCACAGCGTTTGATAGCCGGCCGTGGCCACAATTCCATTGCAGCGGGCCATCAGATCAAGGAAAGCAGTCTCGCTCAGCCGGTGAAAATACAGCGTCTCATCGTAGGCCAGCGTTTCCTCCGCCTGAGGCAAATCGGTGAAGCAATGCAGTTCCACTTCGGGATGCTGTTGATGCCAGTGCACGATTTCGTCTCGCAGCCCGCTCTTCAACAAGTAGATGAGCAAGAACGGCTCGCGAGTCTGCGGTGCGCGCGCCAGGACCTCGGGACGCAGCAGCGGTGGAATGACCGTCATTCGCGACAGGTTGGCGCGCGGCTTCAACGACAGAGCCAGAAGCCGCCGGGACCGGAAGGAAGTGACGCGCGACCACAACTGCACGAATAACCGGTCGAGTCGTTTCCCCGGCGGAAACGAGTAATCCGGATGAAGCATTATGTATTGATTGGCCAGAGACACGAGCGCCGCGCGCGGACGGTACAGCAAATAGTAGATGCCCGCAATCGGTTCAAAAAAGTTCAGCACAACGTCCGGGCGGTATTGGCGCAGCGCCCTGCGGATGGCGCCGAAGCTTTGAATGAAGCGCGGGGCGTCGCGAAGATTGTGCCAGACGGTCGCCGGCAAGCTGATCGATTTGTTCTGCGGGTCGGCCACGAAGGCAAAGCTGTCAAAGCGGATAATCGGGACCGCGGCCTTGCTCGGAAAAAAACCCGGTATTGGTTGATTGGGTTCCCGGCCCACCAGCATTGCGGGAACACGGTGCCCGGCATCGTGCAGGATTTTCTGCATGGCCAGGGCTTGCGTCATGTGCCCTCGGCCGTCACCGTTGATCGTGAATAAGACGTTGAGCTTGCGCATGATGGCGAACGTCCGTAGTGAGTGGTGAGTGGTGAATGGTGAATCCGACCACTCACCACTCACCACTCACTACTCACTACCTTGATTATCCCTCTCGCGGCGGGTTTTTCCATCTCCGCAGGCGGTCGAGGCCCATACTCAGAAGCGAAAGGACCACGATGGCGCCGCCTTCGTACAGGAGCCAGAGCCAGCCGTCGTGGCGCAGCGAATCGCGCAGCGGAGAGGACGGCGGCGCCTGGCCGGCTTCGCGCGCTTTTTGTTCCAAAACTGGCACCAATGCATAGGCAAGGGCGGTCAGCACGAAGGCGAAACTAACGGCGATTAACAGGATATAGAAAGGATTCCAGCGTTCGGGTTTTGTCGAAGTCATTTGTTGCAACGCCGCAAGCGGCGATTTCACCCAATCCAGCTCGCATCGACGACGGAATATGAAAGTAATTCGTCTTTGCGGAACCAGAGCGCGATTTCCATCTCGGCATTTTGCGGGCTGTCGCTGCCGTGCACGAGGTTGTTCTGCTTGATGAGCGCGAAATCGCCGCGGATGCTGCCGGGCGGCGCCTGCGCGCCATCGGTGGGGCCAATCAGGTTGCGGGCTACACCGACTGCGCCGCTGCCTTCCCAGACCATTGCCACCGTGGGCCCGGAGGTGATGAATTGCAAGAGCGAATCGTAGAAACCTTTGCCCTTGTGCACAGCGTAGTGTTTTTCCGCGAGCGCCTTGTCGGCCTGCACCAGTTTCAGGCCAACCAACTTCAGGCCCTTTTGCTCGAAGCGCTGGGTGATGGCACCGATCAGCCGGCGCTGCATGGCATCGGGTTTCAGCAGAATCAGGGTGCGTTCCATAGGAGATCCAAGCAGGAAATGGCAAGCGTCGAGGCGTAAGCCCAACGTGGAAGTGGCTCTTCGCGAGCGCTCACACCCTCAAACGTCGGCCGGCCGGTTCGACGCTCGCCGAGTTCATATTTGAATCGTTAGGATACAGAACGCTCGCGCGTTTTCGAGTGGATGGCCGCCAGCGGCTTCATCGCACATTCATCCGCTGCAAGAACGCGGCATTGCTCGGCGAGCGCGAAAGTTGCTGAACCAAAGCTTCCATCGCTTCCACTGGCTTCATTTGCACGAGCGTGCGACGGAGCAGGATTACGCGTTGGAGCGTCTCCGCAGACAGCAACCGCTCTTCCTTCCGCGTGCCCGATTGGCTGATGTCCAGGGCCGGGAAAATGCGGCGGTCGGCCAGTTTGCGGTCAAGCACGAGCTCCATGTTGCCGGTGCCCTTGAACTCTTCGAAGATCACGTCGTCCATTCGCGAGCCAGTTTCGATCAGCGCGGTACCCAGCACCGTGAGCGAGCCGCCTTCTTCAAAAGCTCGGGCGCTGCCGAAAAGCCGCTTCGGCACATCGAGTGCCTTGATGTCCATGCCGCCGCTCATCGTTCGGCCGGTGTTTACGGCCTTGTTGTAAGCCCGGGCCAGGCGCGTCAGGCTGTCGAGCAGCACGAACACATCGCGGCCCTGTTCGGCCAATCGCTTGGCTCGCTCCATCGCCAGTTCCGCCAGGCGGACGTGGGCCGAAGCTTCGCGGTCGTTGCTGCTGGCCAGCACTTCGCCCCGGATCGTGCGACGGAATTCGGTCACTTCTTCCGGCCGCTCATCCACGAGCAGCACCATCAAGTGCACATTCGGGTACTTGCTGGCAACGGCTTCGG
>DATGHS010000302.1:0-3447 GCA_035307785.1 Gemmataceae bacterium | reverse complement strand
GAACTCTCCCACCAGCTGGCTCGGCACCCCAATCTTTTACAGGGGCGCGATACCGAAGTCTCCGTAATCTTTTGCGATATCCGGGCCTTCAGCCGAATTAGCGAACGCCTCGGCCCGGCCAAGACAGTTGAATGGATTAACGATGTGCTAAGCGCACTTTCGGAATGTGTTCGTGCCGAAGAGGGGGTGCTCGTCGATTATGTAGGCGATGAATTGATGGCCATGTGGGGTGCTCCCGATGAACAACCCGACCATGCCGCCCGTGCCTGTCGCGCAGCCCTCGCAATGCTGAATTGCCTGCCAGCGCTCAACGAGCGCTGGCAAACGACGCTGAAGGAACCTCTCGATCTCGGTCTCGGCGTCAACACGGGACTCGCGCGGGTGGGAAACGTCGGCTCGCAGCAGAAGTTCAAATACGGTCCCCTGGGCAACACGGTCAACCTGGCCAGCCGGGTTCAAGGCGCGACTAAGTACCTCAAGTGCCGGGTCTTGATCACCGGTGCGACCCGGGCCAAGCTGGATAGCAGCTTCGCCACACGGCGCCTGTGTTCCGTGCGGGTTGTGAACATAGCCGAACCGGTGGCCCTTCACGAATTGGTGCCCCGCAATCAACCCCACTGGCCCGCGGCCCAGATTGAATACGAAAAAGCACTGCTGGAGTTCGAGAAACAGAACTTTTCCAAAGCGGCCAGCATTCTCGGCAACTGGCGCGTTGAGCACCCGGAAGACGCGCCGCCGCTCTTGTTGCTGTATCGCGTCGTTCAATGTATGGTCGAAGAACCCGGCGAATTTGATCCAATCTGGTCATTGCCGGGCAAGTGAGCCGGAGCCCAGTGCGGAGTCGGCAAGCGGTCGGCGGAGCGTTTCGTTTCCATTTCACCGAAAGACTGACACCCCCCGTGAAACGAAACGCGTTTTCGTGAAATCAAACGCATTTTTGAATGACTTTCCACCGTTCGGATCGTACACTGCGGATCGCGCGCAGCGGCCAATGGTCAGCAACAAATGCATTTCGTGATGATTACCCTGCCACGCGCAATGACATCGCCTGGCAAAGCCCCCGGAAAGTCTGGCCACACCGCGACAGTGACCAGTGGCGTTAAATTCGGCACAATCGGTAAAGCTTATCCATTTTTGTGCCGATAATCGAGATGACAACGACTATCGCAATCCCATCATGGGAGGATGAAAGCATGCGCGGAAACTACGTCCGTTTCCTCATTGCTTTGCTTTGCGCCACTTGTGCGGCCGCCATGCTGAGCGGCACCGCACGGGCGCAGGGTATTTACTTTCCCGCGGTGGGTGCAGTGAATCAATCGATGGGCGGCGCGTCAACGGCTGCACCGACCGACGCTTTGGGCGCCATGCTTTGGAACCCTGCGGCGATCAGCGGCTTGAAGGAATCGGAAGTCGATATCAGCAGCGCCTTTTTGATCCCGAACATCTATGTCAGCTCGACATTGCCCGGAGGGGCGAGCGGAACCACGCGCAGCGACAGTGGATTGGGTGCCGTCGCCAATACGGCGCTCGTACTGCGCTTGTGCGACGCCCCCCGCTTGACCATGGGTATGGCCAGTTACTACGCGGGCGCCGGCGGCTCGAATTTCCCCGGCGATCCAACCAACCCGGTGCTTTCGTTTGGACCGATTTATGCCAACTTGATTGTCTTTCAAACCACCGGTCAGGTTTCACTTCAAGTTACCGATAAGCTGTCGATCGGCGCCGGGCCAGTGGTGGATACGATCGTTGCAGCATTCGACCCGGCATTTTTCGCCCCAAAGACGGGCATAGGACCGTTGAGCTTTCCCAGTGCGACCGATGGCCGACCCTATTGGGGCGGCGGCTTCAAGGTCGGTGCTTACTACCACCTGTTGCCAAGCGTTGATGTCGGCTTCGGGTACACGAGCCCGCAATGGATTGAAAACCTCACGTGGTATTCGCGCGACGCCCTGGGTAATCCCATCACGGTCACGTTGCCGATGCAGTTACCGGCCATCTATTCCGCAGGCATTGGCATCAAGCCGACCGACCAACTATTGTTGGCCGTGGATTGCCGCCTCATTGACAACGTGAATTCGTCTCCGTTTGGGTTGCCGCCAGCCGCGGCCGGCCTGGGTTGGCAGGACGTCTTCGTGGCGGCGGTCGGCGCTCAATATCAATTCGGACCGCGTTTGAGCGCCCGCGTCGGTTACAGTTACAACACTCCGACCTTCCCGAGCAATCTGACCTTGTTCAATGTACAGGCGCCGGCGGTGACCCAACATGTCGTGAGCGCCGGTTTCACCGCACACATTGCCGACAACGTGTTTGCCTCGCTCGCATATGCTTACACGGTTCAAAACACCGTCTCCGGTTCGGCATTCCAGCTAGGCGGAAGCCAGTCGCTCTCGGCCAACATTCATTCGATTTTCCTGACCATGACGGTGAAATTCGGAACGCCGTCACGCCATGGCCAAACGGCGCCGACGGACACGTTGCCGATGGATTCTAACTCCACCACAGCGAATGCAGGCCCAATCACATTGCCCACTGCGACGCCGGTCGGTACTTACGGTGCGCCGATTCAATAATCCGACGCCAGATAGATGATGGGGTCGGGCATGCGGCACGCAATTGAATACTTCAGCCATGTGGCCAAGCGCTTGACATGGGCCGGCGCCCTGGTGACTTGCTTCTTGGCGGGCTGCGTCTCGGTTCCAGAAATTCCCATGGGCCGGCCGACTGCCGTCGGCGGTAACGGCGCTAGCGGCGTTGCCTATATTGCACGCGCCGCGGATGACACCAGCCCACCTGACTCGCCTGCTTCCCCGCTCGCATTGCCGCCGCTTCCAGAGGGTGAGAAAGCTCCGACTGATCCGTCGGCCGGTGCCACCGGCGCACCATCTCCTCAAGCCGGTGCGCCGAAGACACAAATAGGCGCCTCAGACCAGCCCAATGACATCAAACCAGACATCAAGCTGCGCGGGCGGATTAATGCCGACACAATCTTCGTGGGCCAGAGCCCGCAGAATCTGGCAATCCTGGGTCCGATCCCCGATGCGACTGGTTTTCGCCGTGCCCGGCTGGGCGCCGAGGGCACCGTCGGCGAGCAAGTAGACTGGGTGGCCGAATTCGACTTCGCGGGTGGAGCAATCTCGTTTCGCGATGTTTACATCGGCCTCGATCAGTTGCCCCTGATTCGGCGAGTTCAATTTGGCCACATGCTCGAACCATTCAGCCTTGAGGTTGGCACAAGTCCTAATTACTTTGCCTTGGTGGAGTGCTCGCCCATCGCGGCGCTGGATCCGATCCGCAACTGGGGCCTGCTGATGCTCTCGTATACCGAAAACGAACGGGCCACGCTGCAGGTTGGCGCGTTCCGCACCGGCACCAATAACAGCTCCGGCGACGATTTTAGCGGTCAGAACGACATGGCCTACGATGTGCGTGCCACCGTTTTGCCCTGGT
>DATGHS010000301.1:0-44607 GCA_035307785.1 Gemmataceae bacterium | reverse complement strand
GTATGGGTTCTCGCGGCAATGAGCGAGCCGGAGTGGAATGCCGGCCAGGAAGCACAGCAGCGCCGCGGGTAGCGGATTCTGACTGTAAACGGTGAAAACGATTGCGCCGTCGAATCGCTCACTGCGCAATCGGTCCAGCATGTCCCAGTCGGGTTGCGCCGAAGCACGCGCTGATGTCGTTTTCATCCACGGCGCTTCATAGGCGATGATCGCATCGACTCCGGGCAGCAGCTTGCCCACTTCCGCGCCGGCGGGGGATGTCAGCAGCGTGATGCGCGGGCCGGCTTGTGACTCTGCCACGGCCCGGATGGCGGGCTCAGTCATCAGCACGTCGCCCATCGCGTCGAGTCGGATGGCCAGGATTTTTTCCGCGCTCGTCCAGCCGCTCATCGGTGGTCTCCATTCGTCGTCACCGCCGAGGACTCCGCGTGGTTGGCCCGGCGAATCCGTTCAATCAAACCGGTGGTGGACCGATCGGCCAAGAACGGGAGAATGCGCACTTCGCCTCCCAACTCTTCCACCAACCTTGCCTCGGGAAGCCGCTCACGTGTGTAGTCGCCGCCTTTAACGAAGATGTGGGGTCGAATGGCGCGAATCAATTCATGTGGCGTGTTTTCGTCGAAGGGAACCAGATAATCCACGCAACCAAGCGCCGATAGTACGTGCAGGCGATCTTCGAGTGTGTTGATGGGCCGTTGGGGCCCTTTTAAGCGGCGAATGCCGACGTCGGTATTCACGCCGACCAATAACAGATCGCCCAGCGCTTTGGCACGAGCCAGAAATTGAATGTGGCCCCGGTGCAGAATGTCGAAGCAGCCATTGGTAAGAACAATGCGGCAACCCTCGGCGCGCTTCTCGGCGATGCGCCTGGCCACGATTTCGCGGTCCGCAACTTTGATTTGGCCGGCGAGTTGGCCGCGCAATTCTTCCAAAGTGCAACAGGCGGTGCCGTGCTTCGCGACGACGACACTTGCCGCCGCCGCGGCCAGCTCCGCAGCCACTGGGGTATCGACCCTTGCAGCCAGCGCGAGCGCAAAGGTTGCAACATAAGTGTCGCCCGCGCCACTGGCCTGGCAATGCGGCCGGGGTTGCGCAAACGTTCGATGCGGCGGCCGGTCACGCTCGAACACGAAGGCGCCTTCTCGATCCAGCGTCAGTGCAATTATTTGCGCCCCGGTCACCTCCAGTAATGGCAGCCCATACTTCGCGACTTGTTCCGGACGCGACTCGTCCAAATCTGGCTCCAAGCCCAGCAGTCGCACTGCTTGGCCATAATTTGGCTTGACCGCCGTAAAACCGATTTCGCGCAGCGCTGCCAGTCGTTTGGAGTCGCCGACTACTACACGCGGGGAACGTTGTTGAAGATCAACGAGTGCGGCAATCACATTCGGCGTGATCATGCCATAGGCATAATCGGAGATAATGATGGTATCGAATCCCGGCCAAATAGCACCAAGCCGGCGCACGAACTTGGCTTCGGCGCCTTCAGGCAGCGCGGTCGTGTCGCCTTGGTCAAGCCGGCAGAGAATTTGGCCCCCCGCGCTTACGCGCCGCTTTGCCAGCGTCTGGCGTCCGGCTTGGCGAATCAGGTAATTCGCCGAGACTCCGGTAACCTCGAGGCGGCATGCCAATTCCTCACCTTCCAAGTCGTCGCCGATTACTCCGACCAGAGTCACGTCGGCTCCGAGAGCCGCGGCATTGGCTGCCACGTTGGCCGCCCCGCCGGGACCAACCACGCGGCTGTTCAATTCGACGATGGGCGCGGGCGCCTCGTGGCAAACCCGGTTACACGTTCCCTCTAGGTATTCATCCAGCATCACATCGCCGATCACCAAGATGCGGCGCCCCGATAGTGAGCCAAGGAGATTCGATAATCCTTCGATCATTACCTGCTCTCCGATAGTAATCCTCGACGCAGGTAATCCAGACCGTGGTGAGGCGATTTCTTTCCGATTTGCCAAGCGCTAGATTCTATCTTTTGTGATCAGCCGCGCGGCCTCCGCGAGGTCTGGGGCGCGAAACTCCGGCTCCCGGTAAGGGCCCATTTGCCATTCGGTTTCATTGCCGTTATCGATCAAAATGGTTCGGCAGCCGGCACGCCGGCCAGCCTCAACATCATCCAGCAGATCGCCCACCATCCAACAGGCCGGAAGCTCCACTTTGAGTTGGCGTGCCGCGGTTAGTAGCATCCCGGGAGCCGGTTTGCGGCACTCGCAGGCTCGTGCGTAGCGCGGCACCGTTCCCTTCGGATGATGCGGGCAATAAAAGAAGCCGGCGAGCGGGACGCCGATTTCCGCCAGCAGCCGGCGAACGCACTTTTCGACATCCGTCAACGCCGTCTCCGGAAAGTAGCCCCGGGCCACTCCGGATTGGTTGCTGACCACGGCAACGCGGAATCCGGCCGCCGCCAGCATGCGCAATCCTTCCACCGCCCCGGCCGCCAGTGCGATCCGCTCCGGATCGACGTTGTAAGGTACGTTGTCGATTAGCGTGCCGTCTTTATCGAGGAAAATCACGCTACCATTCCTCTCATCTAGCCGTTACTGGCACCATTTCATTTGCGCTTGGCGGCGCGCGCTCGGTCGTGCTGCCAGATTGAACCTCCTCGTAAACGGCTTCCACTTGGTCAGTAACTTTGGCCCACGTGTAACAGGCGTTGGCGCGACGGACGCTGGCACGGCTCATCGCAGCAGCCAGTTGCGGATCCAATAATAGCACGGCCAGCCGCTGAGCGAGTGCTGCCGGATCATTTGGGGGAACCAGGAAGCCCGTACGGCCCTCGCGCACCGTGGTCTTGATGCCGCCCACCGTTGCGCCGATCACCGGCGTGCCACAGGCCATCGCTTCCACCGGCGTGATGCCGAAAGGCTCATACCACGGTGTGGTCACAAACACATCGGCCGCCGCGTAATAGGCTCGAAGTTCCGCCCGACCACGGCAACCGACGAAAGTCACGGCGTCGGTGATTCCCTCGTCCGCCGCGATTCGCATGAGCCGGCCAATCTCGGGCGTGGCCACCGGGCTTGGCTCGCGCCGATCTCCGCCCACGACCAGTAAGCGTGCGGCGATGCCATACTCGCGTTGCAACCGTGCCACTCCATGAATGACATTATCCACACCTTTGCGCGGCACCAGCCGGCCAAGCTGAAGGATGATCGGCTCTGGACCGCCGACGCCAATATGGCTGCGCGCTTCGGTTCGATCCATCGGGGCGAATTCCATCGGATCGAAGCCACACGGGATCGTCCGCAACTTTGCAGGATCGGCTTCGTAAAGACTCGCTAGGTCTTCTTCGTCCTGCGGACACTCGGAGATAATTAAGTCGGCTTCCCGTATTATCCGCTCTTCGATCGCCAGCCGTTCTTCGGGAAAAGCGTCGGCTTCTTTTTGGTGCCCGCGGCGAACCTTGCCCAAGGCGTGAAACGTGACCACGAACGGCAGACCCAGTGCTTGTTTCAAATTGGCCGCAACCAGGGCGGACATAAAGAAGTTGGCGTGTGCCAAATCATAATTATGACGGCGGCAGTAGTCACGTGTGAATTCCGTGAATGAGCCCATGTGGCCAAGCAGGTCTTCTTTGCGGACGTGCCGGGGCGGCCCTGCTGGCACGTGAATGACCCTTGCTCCCTCGCAGCAGCGAACCTCGGCCGGTAGCAATTGGTCGTCGCGCCGCGTGAAGATGTCTACCTGCCAGCCGCGCTGGGCCAATTGGCGGGCCAGCTGCGCCACATAGATGTTTTGCCCCCCGGCGTCAACGCCGCCAAGGCAGGCTAATGGCGAGGCGTGCTCGCTGATCATGGCGACGCGCATGACGCTATTCCCCAAGCTCAATGCAAAAGGAAAATCACGAGCCGACCGTGGCAGGTTTGGCCGTCGAAATGGCAGCATGCTTTGGCGGTGAATCTGCGACAGCCGCGGTTTGACTGCCGGGTTGCCATCCACTTGCGAGCGAAAACACGGCTTCCCAGTCGCGGGCAAAGCGTTCAATGCCGAAGCGCTCGAGGGCATAATGGCGGGCATTTTCGCCCATTCGTCGTGCTTCCGCCGGCTTGGCAATGAGGTAGTGCATAAGCTGGACCAGCTTGGCCGGATCGGTCTCCACGAAGCCAGATTCGCCATTGCGAATGACAGTGACCAGCTCGGTGGTCGCGAGACCGACTATCGGAAGGCCGACCATCATGGCTTCGATGATCGCCAGGCCAAGACTGGTCCAGCGGATTGGATTGAAGAAAAAACGATAGCGAGACATAAATGCCGGAATTTCCGGCGGAAAGATTTCGCCCAGACCGCCGAATGACTCGGTTTCCATGCCGACCAGATCCAAAGGAACTTGCGCCCGGAGGCCTTCGAAGATATCGGCCCCCAATCGCCGGCCGCGCTGCTGCAAGTGATTGACGACGACAATGCCACGCGCGCACTTGCCGGTATAGCGCACCGATTCGGGAACGCTCACGCCGTGATCGATTACGCGGTTCGGAGTTCGGCCGCTGTCCCACATGAGCGCGTTGAACGGCGTTACGTGGACGAGCAGCCCGGCTGGGTCATCGAACCAGTGCCGTTCGACCGCCGGCTCGCCCCAGGGCGGGTCGTGCTGGAGGTAGATGCGCGGAAGCCGGCGCTGGCCGGGAGAAAGAATGTCGTACTGATCGGTTGAGTAGTTCTTGCGGGTTTGAAAGAGAATGCAATCCAAGCGCTCGTTCGGAATCTGTTCCGCCGGAACTTCGACAACATTCGGCCCAAAATGGAACGTGCGCCCGCGGCCGCCGTAACTGGGGCCGCGGCCGGCGTCTACCGGCAGAACGAATTCCACTCGTGCGCGGGACAAGTAAAGAAGATAATTGCCGTGGACGTGCCAGGTTAGAACGCGGATGGGGCGCATGGAACTCTTTGGGTCAGGATGCTTGGGTTGCGTGGATTGCGTCAAACGCGTGGGCGATGACATCGGCCACGGAAACCAGTCCATCCTGTTGACAAAGGACCCGGTGACGGGCTGAGTTCTGCGGCGCCCATCGAGCCGGATTATCCCCCGTCGAGATCACGACGCTGGGAGTTCCCACGGCGTCGGCGATGTGCGAGACACCCGTGTCGTTGCACACCAGGAGCCGCGCGCGCTGTATCAGCGCTGCCGCTTCTCCTAAATTGGTCTGACCAGCAAGGTCGATCGCTGTCGCGTCCATCGTGGCAGCGATCTGCCTCGTCAACCCCTTCTCAGAAGCACTTCCCGTCAAAACTACTCGGAGACCGCCGACCGCAAGAGCGCCGGCCACTGCCGCAAACCGCTCGGCCGGCCAGCACCGCTCGGGGATACTTGCCCCCGCGTGAATACATACGAACTTGCCCGCCGGCCCCCCGAGCCGGTTAATCGCTATGAAGTCCGTTTCATGTACCGGAAATTCCAGATGCTCGCCCCGAGCCGGGCAACCCAGGAACTCGGTCAGCGCGAGCAGTCGATGCAATTCCAAGCCCTGTTCCGGCCAAGGCAAAAACCGATCCGCATCGGGGCAGTAACTGCCGCTCAGGTAAAACCCGGCCGTTTGCCTCGCCCCCAGCAGCTTGCACAGCGGATTGACAAACGGTCCGCTTCCGTGCATCTGGATGACGAGGTCGAATCGTTCGGCCTGCATAGCAGCCAGGAAACTCGGAATCTGATCAATCCGCGGTTTCCGTTCGGGCAACCCAGGCCAGCCGGGGAACTCGTGAAAGCCATCCAGCAAATGCGAAAACCGCTCAACGAGTTCGCGCGCCCAGGGCAAACCAATCAGCACAATTTCGGCTGCGGGCAACGCTCCCCGTAATGCTCGCAGAGCTGGAATCGCAACGAGCAGGTCGCCCAGTTTTAGTGCCCGCAGCACGGCAACTTTGTCGGCAAAGCCGACCTTCGACTGGCGAGGAACCAAGCTGGCGACGTTCTCATTCACGTCAAAGCAATAACTCGAAACGCACTAAGCTCTCCAGGCATCACAGCTATGCCGGTATTTCTCAAGGCCGTATTTGAGTTGCAACGTTCATGCCAAAGCCGGGATCGGGCCGGACCGAAATGGACAGGGACGAGCTGCTTGTAGTTTGGGCCATAACTGGCGACCGTTCTCTCTATTCCTTCAAAATCAAAAGAGCTGTTGAGAATTGCGTTGCCCGGCGTTTGGAAGCAGCGTGCCCAAAACAGACGGTTCCACACGGACTAGTTGGAGTTCCGGCACTGTATTCGATAATGAGAGAGGAAGATCGTTTGCTTGCCATTACGGCCTTGATTGCTCATATTGACATTCATCTCGCTCGGGAGAATGGGAAATCATGCTTGCACCCGCCGTTACGGGGCCTCGGAGCTGGACTGCTTCTACGGTGGATGACCCCCGTTGCTGGCGTTATTCGCTTCCCGACGCTTGTTGGGCCCCGTTTGAAACGGTGCGTGAATCCAATCGGAAAGCGCCGCGGCCTTTGACGCAGATTCGCCTTTCCAACGCACTGAGTTCGGAGTTCACCCGGGCGCTGGAGCCAATGCGCACCGCGCTCGAGTCAGGCCGTGGCTTTGCAATCGTGCAGGCACCGGCAGGGCCAACGCTTGGCGGCGAGGACTTGCGCTTGCTGTACTGGCTTGTGGGACAGGGACTTGGCCGGCCGGTGGAGCAAAACGTGCAAGGCACATTGCTCTACGACGTGCGCGACATGGGGCAGGATCTAACCAAAGGTGCTCGCGTTTCAGTGACCAACTACGAAAGCAGCTTCCACACCGACAATTCGTTCGGCACGAAAGTCGTCGATTATGTCGGCTTGCTCTGCTTACAGACCGCGAAATCGGGCGGTCGAAGTCAGGTGGCGAGTGGGTTTGCGGTCTACAACGAGTTATACGCCCGGCATCCGGAGGTTCTGGAAACTCTGAAACGGCCATTTCATGTTGATCGGCGCGGCGGCGTACGCGAAGGAGAAGCCGCCACTATTCAGTTTCCAGTCATTTCCGGGAATGAATCCGAATTGCTCTTCCGCTACCTGCGTTATTGGATTGAAGCTGGACACGAGAAAGTCGGCCAGCCGTTGACCTCGACCCAGGTAACAGCTTTGGACCTGCTCGACGAAGTCCTCAATCGTCCCGACTTGCGAGCCGAATTCGACCTCACGCCGGGCGATATGTACTTCATCAACAATCGCTGGATTCTGCACAACCGCACGGCGTTTGAAGACTATCCGGAACCGGAGCGGCGAAGACACCTGGTCCGGCTATGGTTGCAAGCTTCGCTAGTCGGAACGTAGCTGGATGCCGCGGGTTTCGGGGAAGGTCCAAACCCAAGTAGCCGTGATAAAGGCAAAGCCGGCCGCGAGCAATAGGCCCGAAGAAACGCCGGCGCCTGTGGCGATGACGACCATCAGCCATTGCGTGACGACCTGAAACGACCGCGAGACGTTGTAAACCGTGCCCATGGCCGTATTGCGAATCGACGTCGGAAACAATTCCGCCAGGAGCGCGCCAAATCCCGCTGTGCAGCCGGAACCAAAACCAACAGCGGCCATGGTGAGCCAGAACCCGGTGCGTTGCTCAAGCATTTCCGCGCCCCAAAATCCGAGCGCCACCAGGCCCGCCATCGTCAGCAAACCGTAGAGCGTGAAAGTCGGCCGCCGGCCGAAACGGTCGGCCAATGGACCAAAAAGTACCATTCCCAGCACCAGAGCGACTTGGGCTCCGAGTTGCAGGTTTCGTTGCAGGCTGCCGAAATCGCCGCTGGTCACGCCTGCTGCGGCGAGTCGCTGCTTCTCCAGTTCCATGAAATAATCGGGCAGCCACACGAACGTGAGCCAGAAGGTACCCAGCTTGCTGGCGCCAAGCACCAGTCCCTGCAAGGTGCGCCGCCAATGATCGCGCACAAGAACGACATAGGGTTCCACCAGGCTGCGTTGGCCGCACTCCGACTGGGCGAGCCACATTGCCGACTCCGGCACATGCCGGCGCAGGAAGAATACCAATGCTGCCGGGAGAGCACCCAGGAAAAAGACCCAGCGCCAGCCGATATGCGGTTCCAGCCAAAGCCCGGAAAGGATTGCGAGTATGCCACCGACCGGTTGACCCGCCTGCAGCAAGGCGGACGCGAGCCCGCGGCGATGCCGCGGAAAAACTTCGGCCAGCAGCGCCTGCCCCGTGGCCCATTCGCCGCCGAAGCCAAAACCGGTGATCGCCCGCAGGAACGCAAGGCTCACGAGGCTCCAGGCTAGACCTGATAGACCGGTGCTGAGCGAATACACGAGAATCGTCCAACCCATGACGCGCCGTCGGCCAAACCGATCGGCCAGGCCGCCAAACACCACGCCGCCGAGGCCGGACGTGAACAGCGCGATCCCCAAAAGCAGTGCTTTGTTCTTGGTAAAAGAATCGCCCCAGTGCCATTCCTTGCCGATGGCGCTGGCCACGAAGGCAAAGAGCATCATATCGTAGTGGTCGAACAGCCAGCCGAGCAGGCAGAGCACGAGCGTGCGCCAGCGCTGGGCTTCATTGACTTCCGTCCTCACGGGAATCGATGCGGCAACAGGTGGTTCGCCCATCTGGACAAGTCCGATGGCAAGGTCGGAGGTTCGCTAAGCACTATGGATAGGGCGATTGTACCAATGGCGCCGCAAATTGCGCGGCGAGACATGTCCTTTCGCAATAGGTCTGCGGCATTATCACGCTTATTGCACCTTGATGTACCGATCCGCAAATTTCAGGAACGTCGGCCAGTTCGGAACCGTGGTGTGGCCGCCTTTGTGTTGGCGGAATGCGATCTCGCCCTCGATCAGAGCCGTCTCGACTTCGGGGAACTCAGCGGTGCCCAAATCTTTTTTGCCCAGCAACCGGTACACTGGCCCGGCCGCCACCGCCGCCATGAAGCTGCCCCGTTGGTCCACCCATTGGCCTTCCGCCCCGGGCCCAGTGGAAGCTCCATAGCTAATGAACACCGGCCGTGGGGCACAGAGCGCGATTAGCTCATGCGCATCGACCGGCATGTCATTCCACTGCAACGGGCCGGCGTATTTCAGGAAGTTGCCCGCTACCCAGTGGTATTCACCCGAACCGGCCACATTTTCCACCAGCTCGCCAAAGTTGCGGCGATGGAGCTTCGCGCCGCCTTCCCCCGAAGAACCAATGAAACCGATGGCAAAGCGCTCGTCGTACGCCATGGTAACAAGAGCCGCCTTGCCGTAGCGCGAGAGGCCCTCGATGCCCACCTGTTTCGCGTCCACGGCCTTGTCGGTCTCGAAGTAATCGAGCGCCCGGCTGGCGCCCCAGGCCCAGGCGCGCAGCGCGCCCCAATCGTCCACTTTCCGCGGCTGGCCCTTGTTGCACAGGCCGATGATCCCGGTGGTTAGCCCTTGATAGGTACCGTTTGGTCCTGTTCGCCCGCCGGTGTCGGCCTGAATGCTGTTCGGCGAAATAATGGCGTAGCCCCAACCCTTGGAGAGCACTTGATGCTGCCAGCTGCCTGCCCCTGGTCCGGGCGGCGCGCCGCCGCCTGGGCGCGGGCCAAAGAAGAAGCCGAACTCCATCATCACCGGCACGGGCCCCTTGGCATTGGCCGGGGTAGTAAGCGAAAGTTGAATATCGACGGTGATCGCCGGGTACGACGAGTTATCAACGTGGCCCACGAGCTTCTTCGTAGTCGCTTCGATGTCGCCGATCTTCGCTGTTTTCGTTTCGGTCACTTCCCATTTGACCTTGGGCGTCTCCTTCGGCACCCGGCCGTAGATTTCGCGGTCGAAATCCTCGACGATTTCCGGGCGGCGCTGCTTGAACCATTGCTCGGCAGTGGTAACTTTCGTGCCGTCTTTCATCACCAGTGGATCAGGCAGCTTCGGATATGGGTTTGCCTTGGCTTCGTCATAGTTGGCCGCGTTCTTCGCCTGAGCATTGCGCCCATCGGCGCCTGGCCGCAGTTCCTTGATCTTCAAGAGATCGAGCATGCGGCGGTGATCTTGCGCGGCGGTCAGTTGCACCGGCGGCGCCGGCTGGTCGGCGGGTGGCTTGGGCTGGTTTGCAGCGGGCGGCGTTGCCGGCGGAGGCTGATCTTTGCGCTGCTCATTGGCGGTGAGCGACTGCAAGTAAGCGATCAGGTCAGCGAGATCCTCGGGAGTAAGATTGTTGACGATGCCCTCCGGCATCATCGACTCTTTCTGAATGACCCGCGACTCAATTTCTGCTTTCTTCAACTCTCGTTGCAGTCCGGAGGAATCGCGGACCAAGACGGTCTTCGCGCTCTCGCTGACCACGAAGCCGGAAAAAGATTTGCCATTGGCCGTTTCGAACAGATAGGTTTCGAAACCTTGGGCAATCTTGGCGCTCGGCTTAAGTATCGATTCGAACAGCTCGGCGGCACTGTAGCGCTTGCCGATATCGACCATGTGCGGGCCCTTCAGTGGCTGGCCGTCGGCATCGGTGTGGCAAGTGCTGCAGGACTGCGCTTTGAATAGCCCCTTGCCTTTGGCCGCATCGCCCTTGCGAGCAAGGGCTCGCTTGACCGTATCCTCATATGTGAGGTTACCGATCTGATTCGGATTCTTAGGATCGGCCTTGGGGACTACGACGGGCGATTCCTTCTCCGTAGCGCTCACTACTTCGGAGCTGCTCGGCAGGCCTTTCAGCAACACGTGATGGCGCGCCAATTCGGAGCGGAGGAAGGCAACAGTTTCGGCATCGGCTTCGAGCACGGCCCGAGTGATAACGGCGGCGATCCTCGGACTTCGCTCCCATTCCACCGGGTCGTAATACGGTCCTGCGTTTTCCGGACGGATGCCCCACCACTCGCCCTTATACTCGGCGTCGCGGTGGTACAGACGAATCAAGGTCGAGAGGATTTCGCGGCGCACGTCCGGCGAGCGAATCGTGCCGAGCTTCTGGATGAGCCCATCTACCGCCTTTTCATCGTGCTGGTAGCGCATGGCCCATAAGGCGCCATGCTCGTATGGCCCATCGAGTGCTTCCAGGCAAGCGTCCACTGCCTTGAGCGAGACCAGCGCGCGCACCGCAAGGTGCGGAATGACACGATCGGCGTCGGGCTGCGAATGCACCGTTTTTTTCATTGGCATCGTCGAGCCCTTGGGCCGCTCGGTTAGCGGCATGATGCTCGGTGCGGTCGAGACGTCGTTGAGCCGGGCGAGGCTGATCAGCGCCTGGGCTCGCACGCGCGGCGATTGGTCAGCCAGCGCGGCAACGAACGGCTTCGACGAGAGGCCGTCCAGTTCCTTTTTGCGGTCGGTCAGCCCCCGCAGGGCGAATTCACGGAGAGCGTCGTCGTCCAGAAACTTCAGGAGCATGCCATGCGAATCCTTGCCGTCGAGCTGCTTCAGTGCAAAGACAGCGGCGACGCGGCCTTCCGGGCGCGCGCCACGATCCGAGGCCAGCGCGACGAGAGCATTGCTGGATTCAGAATTGTGGCCCCGGCGCAGGATTTCCCGTTGTGCATGGAGACGAGCCACGGAGTTCGGCCCAGCCATCAGGTTTATCAATTGGTTTAGATCGGCTTCCCGTAGCCTGGGGAACGGCGATGCGTTCAAACCTTGGGGAGTAACCCGGGCGATGAAGCCGACATTTGGTCCCACGTAGGTGCTGGCCTCGCCGCCGCGCCAACTGGCGACATAAAGCCGGCCGCTTCCGTCCATATCGATTCCCGTCGGCCGGGGGATGCTCAGGAATACTTCTTGCTTCAAATCGAATGTCGGCCCGCGTGGGCGCAGCTCGTGGCGATAGACTTCACTGCGGCCCCAGTCGCCGGTGTAAAGCACATTACGGTACTTCTCCGGCCAGCGCTCATCTTGAAGATAAAGATTACCTGTGCCAGAGCCGCCGCCGAACTGGCCCAGAGCCGGCATGATCTCATCCGGGAAGTTGGCGTAATGTTGCGAGTAACCGTAATAAGCACCCTGGATCAGGTGGCTCACACGAATGTCCCAGCCTTCGGCGCGGTTGTCGTCATTGTCGCGCGTAAAGAGGTTCATGAACGGGTCCATGCCGATGTCGAACGGATTGCGCAGGCCGGTGACGAAGACTTCCAGCTCGGTGCCATCTGGGCGCACTCGGGCGATGCCGCCGCGCATGGTGATCTTGCTGCCGTCTTTACCTTTCGCCTCCGGCGGGCCGTAGTCGCCCACCGCAATGTAGATCCAGCCGTCGAGTCCCATGCGAATGCCGTTGGTGGCGTGGTCGCCACCACGCTGGTTCACCATGTCGCTGGTCAGGCCGGTCACGAGGACTTCCGACCGGTCGGCCACGCCGTTAGGCCCTTCGTGGTAAACGCTGAGAGTTTGCGCGTGGAGAACCCAAAGATTGCCATCTTGATAGATCAGGCCGCGCGGATGGTCCACCTTGGCGAAAATCGTGACTTCATCGACTTTGCCGTCGCCGTCTTTATCCACGCAGCGCAGAACCTTGCCGCCACCGGGCGTGCGGCCAATCGAACCTTGTTCATCGACCGCGATGAACAACACGCCGTTGGGAGCAGCAGCCAGCGCGACCGGGTAGTTGACTGTCGGTGGGGCCGCGAACAGAGTGACGTCGAAGCCTTCCGGCGCCTTCACGGTGTCGCGAAAAGTTCTTTCGTCGATGGGCAGGCTTGGCGCCGCTCTGCCAGGGCCGCCGGCACCGCCGGCCGGAGCGCCGAAATTTAGTGGTGCGGGAATGAAGCCTTTGCTCTTGCTGGCGAGTTGCGCGGCCACGGACCCGGCGCGCTCCTCGGCGAAAGTCTTCAAACTCGGCGGCTGCAGGGCGACGCCGCCCGGCGGGCCAAAACCCGGAGGTGCTTCCCGGCGCGCCTCGGCAGCCTTCCTTTCCTTGGCCAGCGGTTCCTTTGTCAACTTTTCGAGAGCGCCGATTTCCGTGAGCAACTGCTCCTTCGTGAAGACTTTGTCGGTAAGTTCTCGCATGAGATTGTGGTACCTCTCGTTCACTTCCTTGACCGCCAGCAGTCGGTCCACCAGCTTGTTTTCACCCGGATAGGGATGAGTGATGCTCAGGTCCATCAGTTGCTGGGCCGTGCCGAACAGCAGGAAATTGGCGAGAGCGAATTCGAGGTCACCAGGGAGAAAGACGAACTTGTTAGTCTTCGGATTCAGATAAAGGTAGTAGTTGTGGCCTAGCGCAAATACGCTTTCGAGGTTCGTGGTCAGCGCATTGGCAGCCAGGAAGCGCAGGAACTCGTCCACGTCCAGATACGACTCAATTTCCCTCTTGAATTCGGCATCATTGGCCTGGTTCACAAGTCGGGCAAACTCCATGATGCGCTTTGTCTCTTCTTTCGTCGGCTCCCATTGCGGCCGATACAGTCCTTGATAGCGGTCCCAAGTATCGCCGGGGCGATCGACGCTGCGGACCTGGAACGGCTTCATCAGCGCGCCTCGATCCGTGCCGAAGTGCTCCTCGAGAAATGGCTTGTCGATGCTTTCGACCACGGTGTACAGCCCGAGATATTCCTTGTCGTACTTGCCGGGTACGGTCAGCGTAACTTCGGCGAAGGCGGTGCGCGGTGCCGGCACGCCGGCAGCGCGGAAGGCGGAAAACGCCAGCGCCTCACGGCACTTGGCGGGGTCCAGCGGCATCGAGTGCAATTGAAGCGCCGTGAGACCGTGGAATTGTTGCTCGCTGAATTTGTTGAACTGTATCTTGAGGGGCCGCTTCAGCCCTTGCGAAGAGGCAAAATAAGTGACCTCACCCGAGTAGCGCAGCCCGACTTTCTGGTAGGTCTTGCCATCGGCCGAAACCTCGGCTTCAACCCAGCGGAATTCGGTGCCGAAGAGATTGCGCTCGCTGTCGCGCCGGTTGCGTGGCCCTTTCGGCGCGGCAGGATTTGCGCCCGGTGGGCCGAACCCAAGCTCGGGCGGCTGCATCGCTTGATATTCCGCGGCCGGGATTTCGAGGTGGAGCGACCAGACTCTAGTTGGGTCAAAGAGATCGGCACCACCCAGCGCCGGCTTCCCGCTCGATTCCTTCTGGCCGGCCGCTACTGTCGACCATCGGTCGATGACGAGTGCTGAAGCAAGAAGTAGACCGACGCATGAGAACATCAGCAGATCTTTTTTCATAGGCGCCTCCGCCACTTATAGGGTGAGCCATGATCGAGAAAAGCACATCTTCCGACAAGCTATTAACCACGCGGCCAGGCAAAGGTCTTGGAAAAACTGCTGGCGCGGAAAAGTGAGACTGTTAAATGCAGGCCGGGGTTGGACTGTCTCGATGCCCGATGACCCAGTTTGGTTCATCCTAGCCCGCTTGGCCACGTCGTTCGGGGCGGTTCCGTTCCCGGAACACATGCATAACCGCTGAAGTCCGTAATGCCCTCTGCGCGCAAGAAATCCTCGTCGAGCAAGGCCTGGCCGGTGATTTCACCCGGCTCTTTCTGCACCAGTCGCAGTACGCAATCAACGAGGATGTCTGGCTTGCGCCATTGCTCCCGGCTACCGAGCCCCCAGTTAATTGTTGCCTGACTTTCGATGATGGTCACCGGCCAGAGGGAATTGACGGCAATATTGTGCGCCCGCATCTCTTCGGCCAGTCCGTGTGTCAAAAGCGTCATGCCGAATTTGGAAATGCAGTAGGCGATCTTGCCGGAGACCATCTTCGGGTCGATGGGCGGCGACATGTTGATGATGTGACCCCAGCGCCGCTCCAGCATGGCCGGCAGAACCGCCTGGGCAGCGAAAAAGGCAGCGCGTGCGTTGACGCTCATAACCAGATCAAACCGCTTGACCGGCGTCTGCAGCAGCGGCTGCCACCAGAGCGCGCCGGCGTTGTTGATCAAAATATCGATGCGGCCAAAATGGGATTTCGCCTGAGTGGCCATCGCTTCAATCTGTTTCTCATCGCGAACATCGACTTGGATTGGCAAGGCCCGCACGCCGAGTGCTTCGACTTCGCTCGCCACGGAGTGAATCGAGCCGGGCAAGCGCTCGGTAGATTCGACGGTCTTGGCGGCCACGACAATGTTGCAGCAGTGGCGCGCCAACCCCAGGGCGATGGCCCGGCCAATGCCGCGGCTAGCGCCGGTTATCACGGCAACTCTGCCTTGAAGCGTTGGCATATATTCCCCTTGAAATTGGAGCGGTAGCGGAATTCGCAAGAATTCCGATTCCCGCCGCCTCGGAATTCTTGCGAATTCCGCTACCGAATAAATGGCATGAAGCACTAGCCGAGCCGATGCCGGGCCTGCGCTAGGGCCAGCTCTTGTTCGTTCGTCAGGTCCAGGCGCAGCGGCGTCATGGAAACGTAGCCGTGCTCTGCGCACCAGCGGTCGGTGCCTTCATCGGGCGCCTGCATCGGCGTAACCGTAAACCAGTAGAACTTCCACCCGAGCGGATGTTGGCCGGGGATAACCTTGCCGTCGTAATGCCGGACCGACTGACGTGCCCAGCACATGTCGGTTGGTTTCTTGGGAAAGTTAACATTAACAAGGCTTAACCCGGCATCAGGCAACAATAACGCCAGCACTTTTTCGAGCCATGGCTGGATCGCATCATACTTCGGCTCATCATCGTCGGCCGGGGCGCTCAGGGCAATGCCACGCAGCCCTAACAGTACGGCTTGCTTGGCGGCCGCCAAAGTGCCGGAATGCCACATCGAGTTGCCCAGGTTGTGACCCAGGTTGATGCCGGAAAGCACGACGTCCACTTTTTCCCAGTTATACGCGCCCAACGCCACGCAATCAGCCGGTGTGCCGTTGACGCGAAAGGCTTCAAAGTCGCCGATTCGCGTGTGCTTGTAAGTGAGAGGACGGGACGAAGTAATGGCCTGGCCGGCCGAAGACATTTCCACATCGGGAGCCACGATCCGCACTTCCCCAAAACGGGCGGCCACTTTCGCCAGGGCCAAAATGCCCGGGCTGTAAATGCCATCATCGTTGGAAATCAATATTCGCATGGTTTGCACCTCTTACAAGGGCGAAACGACTTGGCCGCAAGCAGCAATAGAATAGGGATAGGAGGCCCATTTTTTATTCTCAGGATTCACGAGAACAAGGCCATGAAAGTCACGCTCATCCACAACCCAACCTCCGGCATGGGGGACCGATCCAACGGGAAGGACCTGGCTGCAATGATCCGTGCGGCCGGGCACCAAGTTGCAAGCCGGTCCTCGAAAGACGAAAACTGGCAGGAGGCGCTGAAGGAACCGGCCAACGTGGTCGCCGTGGCGGGCGGCGATGGCACCGTGGCAAAGGTGGCCCGGCTACTCGTGGGGAACAGCACTCCACTGGCTATCCTTCCGACAGGGACGGCCAACAATATCGCGCGTACTGTGCAACCTACCGATTTGCCGCTGTCCGAGCTGATTGCGTCATGGTCTACCGCGACGCACTTTACTGTTGACGTAGGCACCGCCCGAACACCGTGGGATCAGGAGTATTTTCTGGAAGCGCTGGGCTCCGGATTCTTCGCCTGGACCACCGCGCAGGCCAAGGTTCACGGCTCCAAGGGTGGTAGCGGCAAAGATTGCGACGAAGAACTCCGGGCGGCTCGCCGTCACTTGAACGAGCGGCTACGGGAGTTCTCCGGGCGGCATTTCCATCTCAAAGTCGACGGCCGGGATCTATCGGGTGATTATTTGATGGTGGAGGTCATGAATATTCGCTCGATGGGGCCGAACCTGTTTTTGGCCCCGCAGGCTAATCCCGGAGACGGATTCATGAACGTCGTCTTGGTCTCCACATCGGACAAGGGCAGTTTGGCAAAATACCTTGAGGCGGAGTCGACCGACAAACGGTCGTGGCCTGACTTTGTTATCCACCGCGCACGGAATGTAGAACTTCGCGCCAATTCGACCGGCTTTCACCTGGATGACCGGGCCTGGCCGGATGAAAAGAAAACCAGAAGTCCTAGCGAGTTCTCGGTTGAGGTAGGTGTGCAACCGCAGGCGCTGGAGATCCTTGTTCCCGCTCGGGTAGAAGGTGATTAGCTAAATGTCAAAAGCCGCATTGGTCCGAGGCCATTATGAGAAAAGAAACCTGCCGTCGAGGGATGATTTGATGCCGTGGTTGGTCTTAGTGCTCCTTCCCTTCGCAGCGGCGGCGGCGTTCGCCGTCGCGGCGGCGCTTCACTACGGCGCGGCCGCGATGCGCGACGCTCCGGACCTCCCGAATCTGCCGACCGCCATGATCGGCGGCGCGGTGGCCGGCGCCCTGGCAGTTCTGCTTGGCTATGCGGCGGTGCGATTCTTTGAAGCTCCGCCGAGCAGCCTGTCGGTCGGCGTGACTTTTGCCGGTTTGGCGGGCGAGTATCTCGGCGGCCGCGTGGACGACGTGCGCTCGGCCTTAATCCGCGGCTGCCTATGTGCGCTTGTGCTGTTTCCGGTAGGTGCGGCACTCATGGCATTGCTGTTGCGCCAGGTAAGCTGAAGGCTCGCTTACTTTTGGTTCTTCAGTAGCTCCAGCATCGCTTCGCCCATGGCCTTGCCAATGCGGTTGAACCAGATGGCGCTGCCCAGATAGTGGTAGGCAAAATCGCCGCCGACATGTTTCCATTGCTCTTGATTCTGCCGCCAGGTGGGGAAAAGCTCCTCGGCTGCTTTGTCCACCAGCACGTCGGTGCGAATGGCCTTCACGTTGCCCTGGAAGTCGGGAACCTCGTTCATAGAAAGCTGCGCCTTCTGAACGGTCAGCATCGCGCCGGTGGCCGGCTTCGAGCCGTTTTGCCCCATCGCCGCGATCACGAAAGGCAGCTTCGGCACGCCGAGATCGCGCCGGACGTCGTGAATGAAGCGCTTCATGTTGGCAGCATACTGATCCTGGCCGCCGTATTGATCGTTCCAACCTTGGAACCACACGAAGCCGGCGATCTCCAGCTTCTTTTTGCCCGTCAGCGCGGGAAACAGCGTGGCGTAGTTATCGAGCACATCGTCCACCTCGGCCAGCATGTTGCGATACGACTTGCCGTATTGGTCCTTCAGGTCGTCCATCGTCGGTAATGGATCATTCTTTTTGTTCTTCTCGTTAATCTTCTTCACGCTGGCTTGCATCTGGTCGAGTTCCTTCTGCAACAGCGCTGCCGCCGGTAGACCGGCCGACGGCGGGCGAAAGTTCTTGACCAGGGAATGCCCACCCCACGCCGCCTTCACCAGGATCACCGGCTCGGCGAAATAATCGCCCATGACGAAGCCAAATTCCAGCTCGACACCGGTACGGCCGGGCGAACCGTAACCAATGGTTAGCGGGCCATGCCGGTCGAGGAACTTGATGAAGACATCGTCGCGGACGATCCATTTGTCGTCTTTGCGGAGATGGGCGAAAAGCTGCTTGGTCTGCGGATCTTTCGCCTGGAATTCGAACAACTCATTGGGCGCTTTGCCCTCCATATTCGACTGGCCGGCGAGGATGAATACTTTCACCACGTCATCGGCGGCTTGCACGGTCGTGCCCAGGAAGAACAGCATCAAACAAGTTAAACAAAAACGGTACATATTCGCTCCGTTTCGTTGCCGAATTCGCAAGAATTCTGCTTTCGTATCGGCGGAATTCTTGCGAGTTCCGCTACTGCTTCAGCTTCACCAATTGATTCGCCGCGAGGCTCATTTGCGTCAGCTTCCCCTTGCCGTGCGGCAGGATCACCTCCACGTCCACCTTCTGCGCTTGCCCCAGGCCGAAGTGGGCATAGGCCGGTTGGCCGGAAGCATAGCCGTAGCCTGTGGCAATCTCTCGGCAACCCAAGAGTGCGGCCGGGTCGCCGAGCTTGCCTTCGGCATAGACGTTGATCCGCGAGCCGATGCCCATGCGATTGACGCCCTTGGCGCCTTCGACCTGCACGCGCAGCCAGTTGCCGCCCGGCGTCTCGTTGTGCAGCAGCATCGAGTGCTGATCCGGCCACCAGTTCGGCAGGAAAATGTCGAGCCGGCCATCATTGTCGTAGTCGCCCGTAGGGCCGGGGGCCGTGTAGATCACCTTCTTCTCGCGCTTCACCTTGTCAAACATCTTGCCCGACTCGGCAATGGCCCGATCCTCGGCCGTGGGGTAATCATTGACGGCCCATGCATCATCGCGGAATAGTGGGATGCCGTCTTTGATAATCCCCTGGTGCCGGAAGATGACTGGGTATGGCTTGCCGTCCTTGAACTTCACGGTGCTGAAGTATATGTCCGGCCAGCCATCGTTGTCAAAGTCTTGAATCTCAACGTGCGGCGACTTCATGCCCAGCGGCGTGAGTCCTGCTTTCTCGGTCACGTCCTCGAACACCGGTATGCCGTTCCGGATGCCGCGGTTGATGAATAACTTGTTCGGCACGCTCTCGCGCCAGGGCGTGGCGAAATGTTGGCCCAGGACGATGTCGAGCAGGCCGTCGCGGTTCACGTCGCAAAAGCAGACACCGCAAACCATATTGTCGCCGCCCTGTCCGCCGGCATCTTTGAAAGCGAATAATTCCCGCGAGCCGGGCATCTCTTTGAAGTGGCCGTGGCCATCGTTGAGGAACAGCGCGTTGAACGTGCCGGAGCAGAGGAAAATGTCCGGCCAGCCGTCGTTATTCACATCGGCCACGGCGACGCCGAGGCCAGGAGCGATAGCGGGAATGCCGACGGCATCGGTCACGTCTTCGAACTGCCAGTTACCCTTATTGCGGAAGAGACGGGTGCGTTTCGTTTTCGAGCCGTTGTAACCGGGGAACGGGTCTTCACCGACGAGAATATCGAGTAGCCCGTCGCCGTCGTAGTCCAGCACCGTCACGCTGCGGCCGCCGAACTCGGCCGGGCAGGCGCCGCACTCCGTCGAGATGTCGGTAAAGTTGCCATGGCCGTCGTTGCGGAACAACTTGCAGCCGGCGTGGTTATCCTTCGGGCTGGGCATGTTGCCAAGGTACAGGTCGAGCCGGCCGGTGTTGTTGAGGTCGGCAAACAGCACGCCGGTGCCGCGTGTCGAGACGGCGATCGATTGCTGCGGGTCGCGCTCGAACTTGCCCTTCTTGTTACGGAAGAGCATGTTCGGCTTGCTGCCGGGCATGTGGAAGGTGGCGACGTACAGGTCGAGCCAGCCGTCGCCATCGACGTCGGCCCACGCCGCCCCGTGGCCCCAGATGCCGGCGACATCGGGAAGGAGGCCGGCGGATTGCGTGGCGTCGGTGAAGACGAAGGGGTAGGCGCCGGAGCGCGGCGGCTCCGCTGCGGGCTGGCTGGGGAAGAGGAGCAGTGCGAGCGTCACGGCGATAGAGACGGTGATGATCAAAGCAATGCGACGCATTCTCTTCTCCTGGTTGAGCGTCCGGCGGAATTCTTGCGAATTCCGCTACCGACAGCTGGTAGCGGAATTCGCAAGAATTCCGATTCGACGACCTCCTATTCATCGTGACCCACGCGAGTCAAACCGTTACACCTTAAGAAGTCATAGATTCGCCAAAATCGCTCCCAATAATCTTCCTGCCAAGGCGACAATTCCGGATAATCCGGCATTAAACAGCCGGTGTATGAGTAGTTGCGAAATTCTCCTTCCCGCACCAATCCGGCGCGTTCTGGATTGCGCGCGATGTATTCAACGATGTCCTCGAATGCTGTGCGCTGACGCTGATCATCATGCAAGACATGATCGTGTGGCTGCTTCTGAAATCGAGCGCCAAGTTTTTCGAGAATGGGATTCAACTGCTTCCGCAGATAGCGAACCGCTAGCCGTTGATCGCACAAATCGAGAATGCCGACACAAAGCAAGTGTATGTGATCCGGCATGCAGCTATAGATTGGACAACAGAATCCAAAACGAAACGCAGCATGCGTCAAGATCTCGCGGAATTTGTAATAGAAGATTGGGATGAGCCAGCCGGTCTTGCGATCCTCCATCGTCAACGACCAATGCACGAAGGCCTGGCCACAGTAATACTCCGGTGGTAATCGCCGGAGATAGTCATGTTGGGCAAAATCGGGATCGGTTGGTCTCATCATCGTTGTCCCGTAGCGGAATTCGCAAGAATTCCGATTGCACAAATCGGAATTCTTGCGAATTCCGCTACCAATCGTTGCTCCAATCGGAATTCTTGCGAATTCCGCTACCAATCATTGCTCAAGTCGCAATTCTAAGGACTACTTCAATTCCTTCGCGCCCACCTTCAGCACGCTATACGGATGCAGCACCAGGATATACACGTCGCCGCTTTTCGCTTCGCACACGCCCATGGTCACGTACTTCGTCGTTGTCACATCGCCGATTTTCATGAAGCCGCCGTGGAAGGGCAGGGGTTTGCTGTCCTTGCCAACGAATTCCGTGAAGTTCGGGTTGCTGACAGAAACCGGCCCGTGGTCGCGCGGGGCCTTTTCGCTGGGGTTGTAGCTGACCAGGTGCTGCAATTGCCCGACCTTGGAATGAGCCTCGGTGACGTCTGCCCACATGGTGCCGCTGGGGCCGACGCACATGGCCCGGCAATCGGTGCCTTTGGCGCCCTGGATCAGCGTGCCCAAGCTCTTGCCGGCCAACGTGTCGCCGGTTTGTGTGAGATCGTAAACGTAGGCGTTGTTCGTGCTCATGGGCAGCGAGTAGAGCGACTTGCCATCCGGGGTAATGTCCCAGTTGATCGGGTGGCCGTCCTTGTCGGCCAGGTGCGATTCCGCCGTGGGCGGTTTGCCGTCGATGGTTTGTTTGAGGCGCTCGACCTTGTCGGTTTTTGGATCGTAGCGCACGATGTCGCCGCCGAGCATCGGATGATACGCCCGGTGCAGATAATCCACGACGATGAAGCCGTAAATATGTTGCGTATCGATGAGGTTGCGATACTTGCCGGTCTTGAGGTCGAGGATCAGGAAATGGGCATTTTCGCCGGGGCCGGGTCGATGATCAGAGCAGGTGGAAATGTACGCCACGCCGCGCGATTCATCCGGCGTAATGCTGTTGATGCCTTCATGAGGCACCGGGATGGCATACACTTTCGTCTCGCCGGTCGCGGGGTCGTAGACCATGGGGTAGCCGCCTAGATAATCTTCGCGTTTCTCGCCCTTCTTGGTGTCGGGGTAGCCCTGCTTGGTGCCGAAATAGATTTTGCCCGAGGCGCCCACGTTGTTGCGGGTATGAATCTTGGCCTGGCTTCCAAACCCCTTGATGTCCTTCCCAATGGCCTTGTGCGCATCGACTACGACTTTCATCTCCTCAGCCGCCGGGTCGAATTCGACCAGCCAGGAGTTTACGCCGTTGGCATGCGTGCCGATGTAGAGCCGGCCGTTGTGGCCCTCGATGATCGAGAAATAGCCCTCCCCCTCGGTGGCGGTTTCCTTCGGAACGACGTAGGCGGTGGAAGGAAGCCATTTGGCTTTCGTCAAATCTTCCTCGGCGCGGCCGGCTTGCGTGAAGCCAAAGCAAATCAGCGCGACAACGATTGGCACGATGGAACGGATGGAGAGGGAAGACATGATTGGCACTCCGTGGGGGTGGGTGAGAGCGGCCACAGGCGGGATCGCACGCCGCAGCGGATTTGTATCCAAGCCGGCCGGAAACGACGAGTGGCCAATCCGCGGCGGATGACAACGACGATGAGGGCACCTCTGCGGGGCAGTCGGGAGACCGCGCCCCAACGTTGGCCGGGCCGAGGGGACAGGCATTAGCTCAAATCCGCTCAAGGTGCGGGCCCGCGCGCTCATTCGAGTTGCCGCAAATCCTTTGTGGAACCAGCGTTGGGAGTGTGCGCAGCGCGCCTTTACACAATTTGAGCTAATTGTGCGTTGAGCGGTACCTTGAGCGGGGCTCGGGGTGGTACCTGGGGCGGGGCGTTGAGCGGTATGCATGGTGGTTCCTCTGGTTGAGCGCTGGCCGGGACCGTTCCGGCGCGCGCTTCGTGAGCCGTCTTCAGCCGGCGAACAGAGTACCGGCCGCCGCAAGACTACGATCCGGTTTGGGAAATGCAAATGATTTGGCGAGCACCGCTTGTCTCTGCGCTCTCTGCGCCCTCAGCGGTTCAAAATGCCCACAAAGTTTAACCGCGGAGAGCGCGGAGAACGCAGAATTCAAACCCGAAGGCACGTGCAAGATCGAGGGCGACAAACTGACGGTGGCCATGAAACTCGGCGACCGGGAGAGCAAAAGCGCCAATACGATCCAGACCTTAACGGACGAGAAACTGGTGCTGGCGGACGAAAAAGGCAACAGCACCGGGTTCGAAAGGATCAAGAAATAGAACGGATTTACGGATCCAGCCGCCGGTCGTGCGCTGTACAAGGAAAACCGGTATCGCCGCAGTTATTTTGGCAGACGTCGACTTAGTCGCGGCAATCACCTTATTTTCCAATCGCGCGCTGCCGCTTGCCAGCCCGAAGGGCTAATGCAGGGCAGCCCAGGGCAACGCCCTGGGTGGTAGGCATACCATATTCCAAGCACGCTGAAAGCGTGCGGCAAACCAGCGTAACCCAAAAGCGGAGCACAAGGTCATGGCGCAATCGTTGTCCAAAGTCCTGATCCATCTTGTTTTCAGCACGAAAAACCGCGCGCCGATGCTGCCGCAAACGCCATACGCCGAGTTGCATGCCTATGCGCAAGGCATCTTCCAAAAGCAAAAATGCCACCTGATCGAAATGAACAACGTGGCCGATCACGTTCATATCCTGTTCGAACTCCACCGGACGGAGGCGGTAGCCAGCGTGGTGATGCATGTGAAAAAGGGAACCTCGCGCTGGCTCAAGCAACAATCCGCTGCTTTCGCCGAACAACACCGTTTTACCCAGTGAAGGGGCAGCCAGCTATGGCAAGCAGCCATCGTAACGCCCGCCAGTGGACGCCTACCTTCCAAGGCAGCGGACAATTCCTCTCCTTCCCGAACTTTTGAGCCTAAGAGCAGGCCAATGTACCTTTCCATTTCATTTGACAAATCCCCGTCTCGGATCATAAGTACACATAGCTTCACTTCGGCCGAGGGTTCCGGCTGGCCGTGCGTTGCGGTTTCATAGTCTGCAACGTTTGTTTTTCACATCTCTTTTTTGGAGCCCCACCATGAACATTCCATCGATCCGAACACGCCACGATATGGAGATTGTGGCCGACTTGCTCATGAATTGGCCCACGGATGAACGCGGACTTCGTAACGCGGATGAACACGGGTAAGAACAAAATGATATTCTGATCTGTGTTCATCCGTGTTTTTGTCCGTGTAGCGAAGCTCGTGGGCTAATCGCGGCAGAATTTCGGGCCGTCGGAGGTTTGCTTCCGGCGGCCGCGCAGCCTACGATGACCCCGAGACACTCAGGGTCATGAAGAGATTACATCCACCTGCCATGCACTTGCAATGCTGCCGCACTTGTTGCTCCCGCGCTATCGCAACAGCCGTAGCTTTGTGCTGCCTACCGCTAACACTGCCCAAAGCCGCCGGGCAGGTGACCGAGGTCCCCGAGGCCGTGCGCAAGAAGTTCAATCTCGATGCCGACTTCTACAAGAAGCACGTCGATTACAAGGGCTTTTCGATTCTGGGCTCGGCCAAAGTCTCCGACCAGGCGCTGCTGGAAGCCCGCTATCTCATCGATCAACTGCTCGGCGAGCGCGAAGATATTCTCAAGGCGATGATCGGGCGCGGCTGCCGGTTCATGGTGATGGCGCCCACGGAAATGACCACCGACGTGCCGGAGCAGCGGCACCTGAAAAACGATCCGAAGACGAATTGGGATACACGGGCGCGCGGCCTCGGCGGCAAGCTGTCGTCGTGCGGCGAAGAGAACCTGCTCAATCTGAAGGGCGACCGCTACAGCCGGGAGAACATTCTCATCCACGAGTTCAACCACGCCATTCATCAGCAGGGTCTGCGCCTGGTTGATCCCACGTTCGATGGCCGGCTGCGCGAAATCTACAAAAAAGCCATGGACAAGGGGCTGTGGAAGGGCACCTACGTGGCCACCAACCACGACGAATACTGGGCCGAAGGCGCCCAGGCCTATTTTGATTGCATGCGCCCGCAGTTCGGCGCGAACACGCGCGAAAAGCTCAAGGAATACGACCCCGATTTGTATGCTCTGCTGGATGAAGTGTATAAGCAGTCGAAGTTTCGTTACGTTCGATATGATAAACGGCCCTGACGAGAGGCCGTTTCAAACCTTGTAACCACAGGCTTCAGCCTGCGGAGAATCCGCAGGTTAATGATCTTTGACTTTTTGTTTGGACTTTTGGGTGAGGAAGGCGGCGAAGGAACCCCAACGGGGTTCGATATCACAGCCCAGGGTTGCCGCGCTTCGCGGCTACCCTGGGTGGAGATGTCGCTCCACCATCAACCCTGAAAGGGTTGCATTGTCCTCCGCCCAGGGTAGCGGCAAAGCGCCGCAACCCTGGGCTTTGAGATGTAACGCCTTCGGCGTAAAAACCAGCGTCGAAAGTCCAAGTAAATAGTCAAACTTCATAAGCCTGCGGCTACAGTACTGCGGTCTCGAAACAATTTTTAATAGCGATTGCCATGCAATTCCAGGGAAATCTTCGCCAGATAGCTGTTGCCAGCGCTGGAGCGCTAATTCTCGCAGTGGGCCTCCTTTGGCAGTTCGTTCCCTCGGCTGCGGAGCCGGCGAAATCCGTTCGCCAACCCTGGACGACTTCGCGCGTGATTGGCTCGCCCGATCCGCCGCCGCCGTTCAAGGTCGTGCGGGCATTTCCGAATCTGAAGTTCGAGCATCCGCTGCTAATGGCGCGCTGCCCGGGCAGCGATCGATTGATCGTCGGCGAGCAGGCCGGCGTGCTGTATTCGTTCGTCGACAAGCCGGATGCCAAGGCGGAGTTATTTTTCGATCTGCGCAAGGAAATCAAGACGGTCCATCTTCTGCCGCAGGCAAAAGACGTCGAGGCGGTCTACGGGCTGGCGTTTCATCCCAACTTTGAGAAGAATCGCCAGTGCTTCATCTGCTACACGCTGCGACCCGGTCGTCGGCAGCGGAACCTGGACAATGGAACCCGCATCTCGCGCTTCACCGTCACGAACACCGAGCCGCCGCGCGTGGACCCGGCCAGCGAAGAGATCGTCCTCACGTTCATGCAGGGTGGGCACAACGGCGGTGACATTCACTTCGGCCCCGATGGCATGCTGTACATTTCCACCGGTGATGCCGGCGATCCGAATCCGCCCGATCCATTCAACACGGGACAGGATATCTCCGATCTTCTTTCATCGATCCTGCGTATCGACGTGGATCACAGGGATCCGGGCAAGAATTACGCGATTCCGAAAGACAATCCCTTCATTGCCATGAAGGGCGCGCGGGCGGAGGTTTGGGCCTACGGCTTTCGCAACCCCTGGCGGATGGGCTTCGATCGGCAGACCGGCGAACTGTACGTGGCCGACGTGGGCTGGGAACTGTGGGAGTCGGTGCATCGCGTGCAGAAGGGCGGCAACTACGGCTGGTCGGCGATGGAAGGACCGCAGCCCATTAAGTCCGACCAGGTCGGCCCGACGCCGATCATCCCGGCACTCATTGAATTGCCGCACACGATCTCGTGCAGCGTCACCGGCGGCCGGGTCTATCGCGGCAAGAAGTTCCCCGAACTGCGCGGCGCCTATATCTTCGGCGACTGGGAAACGCGCCGGCTATGGGCAGCGCGCTTCGACGGCGACCGCTGCAAGGAAATGCCGGAAATCACGAAGCCCTCGGTGCGCATCGTCGCCTTCGGCGAGGATAAGGACGGCGAGGTCTACTTCCTCGATTACGACGGCGGCACGGTTCACACCATCGAGCGCAACAACACGGAAACGAAGAACACGCTTTTCCCCACGAAGCTGTCGGAGACCGGGTTGTTTACCTCCGTGAGGGACCAAATTCCGGCAGCGGGCGTATATCCATTCACAGTCGCCGCCCGCCAATGGCAAGACGGCGCGACGGCGGAATACTGGGTCGCTTTTCCCGGTGAATCGTACGCCAAGTTATACCCGGGTGAAGGCAAGCCGATTCCCGGTATGGTCGACTGGCACAACTTCCGCATGCACTTTCCGAAGGACGCGGTGCTGGTGCGCACTCTGTCGCTGGGCGGCCGGCGCGTGGAAACCCAACTCTTGCACTTCGACGGCGTGGACTGGCACCCGTATGCCTTCGCCTGGCGTGATGATCAAACCGACGCCGACCTGGTTCCCGCAGACGGGGCCGAGCGCGAAGTAACTGTTGGCAATCGCAAGCAGACCTGGCAATTCCATAGCCGCACTCAGTGCCTGTCGTGCCACAGCAGCTGGTCGGAATACGCTTTGGCGTTTCAGCCCGAACAGTTGAACCGCTCTGGGGCGGACGGGCGAAATCAACTAATCGCGCTGTCCGAAATGGGGCTCATTCAGCGCGTCGGCGAAAGCGGCAAGCCGCTGCCGGCGTTCGAAACTGCTTCCGCAGCACGGGAACGGAAGCTGGTCAATCCCGCGGACAAGGGTCAGCCCGTGGAACAGCGCGCGCGATCCTATCTGCACGCCAATTGCGGCCATTGCCATATCTTCGGCGCCGGCGGCATTGTCGAACTGCGCCTGCAAGCTTCCGTACCGCAGGCCGAGATGAAGGCCATCGGCGTCCGGCCGAGCCGCGGTGACTTCGGCCTGCCGGATGCCCGGATCATCAAGCCTGGCGATCCATATGCGAGCACCGTGTACTTCCGCATGGCCAAGTTCGGCCGCGACCGCATGCCGCACCTGGGCTCCGAGTGGCCGGATGAAGCGGGCCTTGGGCTTATTGAAGAATGGATTGCCGGCATGAAGGGCGGCTCGCCGGACGTTCAGGCGAAGCTAGGCCCTGCCCAATCGAAATCGAATCTTGCGGACCTCAAGACGGGGATGATCGCGGCGCGCCAGCTGGGGCGGGGCGAATTAAAAGGCACCGAGCGCGAACAATTGCTGAAGGCCGCGGCGGAATTGCCGGCGGGCTTGATTCGCGACCTCTTTGACGGCTATTTGCCGGCGACTGCAAGAAAGATCGGTTCCAATCCAAGGCCACGGTCGATCTTGTCACTACAAGGCGATGCCAACCGTGGCGAAAAATTATTCTGGTCGCAAGCCGTCAATTGCGGGAGTTGCCATAAGATCGGCGAGCGCGGCACCGCGCTCGGGCCCGACTTGACGGCCCTCGGCAAAACCCGCTCGCGCGAGGACTTGCTCGAAAGCATCCTGGAGCCGTCGCGCCGCATCGAGCCCAAATTCGCCGCCTATCTGGCCCAGACGAAGGATGGCCGCTCGTTTACCGGTTTGCTCGTCCAACGCGACGAAAAGGTAGTCGTGCTGCGCGATGCGCAGAACAAAGAGATCACCGTCGCTGCCAACAATTTGGAAGAACTGAAGCCCTCGCGCACTTCGCTCATGCCAACCGGTCAGATCGCCGGCCTCACCGCCCAAGAAGCGGCCGACTTGCTCGAATATCTGGCGACGCGGAAGTGACTATCCTCCGCGCGCCGCCAGCTCCTCCGGCGCGGCCGACGATAGCCGACCGCGCGCGAACAGGAAGTAATAGCCAAGCCCCAGTGCATACATGGCCAGCGTCAACCAGACCACGATGTAGTGCGAGTACCAGTGCTGCTCCTGATCTTCGTCGGCGGGCAAACCGTAAACATACACGCCCACGGCAAACAGACTCAGCACGATCACCAATGCCGGCAGGTACGGATATAGCGGCACCTTGTAAGGCCGCGGCAGATTGGGAGCTTTCACACGCAGGACGAACAGACACACCATGGCCAGAATGTACCAGATCAACGCCGTCAAATTGCAAGTGAGCACCGCGATCATCACCGCTTTGTAGTTGAATTTGCCCCATATCACAAAGCCCGCGATAACCAGGCTCCAAAACAGGATCGATACCGTCGGCGTTCGTCGATTGGCGTGCACCGCGCCCAGCAAGCGCGGCAAATAGCCGGCCCGGCCCAACGCGAACGATTGCCGGCTGACCGCGTAAATCATGCCGTTGTAACTCACCACCATGCCGAAAAGGGCAACGAGCGAAAACGCAATCAAATGCGGCGCGTTCGGCCAGACTTCGCGATAAACGAACGGCAGCGGAAAGTCGTTGCCATCGGCGCCGATCACGTCGGGATCGCTGCCGGCCCCCGCAACGACAAACCACGTGAGCAGCACCAACACGATGAGCGTGATTTGTGCGTACGTCAGGCCCCTGGGCACGGTTCGGTGCGGCTCATGCGCCTCTTCCGGCGCCAGGGCCACCGTCTCGATCATCACCAGCCACCAAATGGCGAACGGAATGGCCTTCAGCACGCCGACCCAACCCTTGGTGAGCGCGGGTTGAGTGAAAATCCGGTCCAAATGCACGGCCGGCAGACAGGCAATCCAGAACCAGACGAGCCCGAGAATCGCCCCGTAAGTCAACCACTCCATGATGCGCGCTTGCTGCTTGGCGCCGATGAACTGAATAACGCCGAATAGCGCCACGGTGGCCAAGCCGCCGACCATCGTGGCAAGCGATTTGTCGATGCCGGAAAAGAACAGATCGAGGACGAAGAATATGTAGCCGCCCGTCGCCAGCGCCGTACCAATCGTGGCAAAGAGCGCTTCCAGGAACATCGACCAACCCATGAGAAAGCCGAGCCACGGCCCGACGGCGCGCCGGCCATAAGCCAGCGGGCCGCCGGCAAACGGCATCGCCACCGACAATTCCGCGAGGGCTAGTACCCACAGCATGTACAGCACGCACACGAACAGCGTGGCGACCAGCATGCCGATGGGGCCGCCTTCCTTCAGGCCCGGGTTCCAGCCGAAGTACTCGCCGGTGATGACCACGCCGACGCCGAGCGCCCAGATGTGCAGCACGCCCATCGGCTTCCTGAGCGCATGGTCGGCGAGGTATTTCCGCTCTTCCGGTCGCAGCGATTCCGCACGAACGTGCGTTTCGCTGACCAGTTCCTCAACGACTTTCTCCATTTCGGAGTGGTTCGGAGAAAGGTCGCCCATGAAACCTCGAATCTGGAGAGGGAATGACGAAAAGAACTCCTACCCACAATGGCAGCACGAGCCGCCGCTCTTTTTCGCCGATGGCGGCACGTCCAGCGCCGGGTTGGCAGTGAAGAAGCCGAATGGCTTCAACGTGAAACCGATGTACGCTGTGGGCATGACCGGGTAATCCTCCGGCCGCGGCACGTGCACGTGGCTCATGGTGTACCAGAAGACAACATCGGTGTTGCTGATCGGCCGGTCTTGCTCGGTCCATTGGATCAAGCCGTCGCCGCCGGTGCTTTGGTTCGGATAGTCGCCGGCGCCGAAGCGCTCGTTCTCGGCATACGGCGTCACCCACACGTGATAGTTCACGAAGCCGGCCCGCTTCCGCCACCAGGCCGATGGGCCTGCAAACGGAACTGCGTTGTCGCCGGGGATGAATTTGTAGGCCACCGGCTCGCCCAGCGCGTTCTTCACATTTGGGTTCACGATCTTCCAGTTACGGGCGGTCTCGAACTTGAGATGCGAGCGTGCCTGCTTCTCCGATTGCAAGAGCGTGGGCTGGGCGAAGAACGCGTTGGAGAACGGGTTGTTTGCGTCAGCCTTGTCGGGCATGACATCCACCTGATAAACCGAGTTCGCGGCCCCGTCGAGATCGAAATCGAGGCGGAAGTTGAAGAAGTGCTGGTGATTCGGAGCGTAAACCTGGGGCGCGACCAGCTGGCCATACTTCAACGGCTCGCCGGGCCGCGCGGCGCCGAGCGACAGGATGCCCGTGAGTTTCACCTCCAGTTGAATCGTGCCGTCCTGATACAGGTACCAAAAGAAGCCGTACTCGTAATTCTCCACGGTGGACACCGAGGAAATGACTAGTCGCCGCGAGCGCCGCACTTCGGGCGTATCGGGCAATCGCCGGTCGGTGTGTTTCCACAGGATGCCGTAGTCCTCTTCGTGCATACAAATGGCGTTTTTGATGGTCCACGGCTCGCCGCGGCTCGTCGTCAATTCCGCATCGAAATAATGAATGAGGCCGAGGCAATCGCAGCCAAGCTCCAGGCTGTTGGCGCAGGCGCCCATGCCGTATTCGCCCACGTCGAAGGCGTTTTTCCGCCGCTGCGTCGGGCCGGGATCGCCGTAGGGGACCACCATCTCGGTGATCGAGGCGCGGTAAAGCACCGAACGGTCCTTGCCGCCATCGTTATAGCGCAGGTGGTGAAGCGTGAGCCCTTCGCGAGCGTTGAAGCCGACGACGAAACTCCATTTTTGCCAGCGCACCTCGTGGCCGCTGATCTCGAAGCTCGGCCCTTGCGGCTGCGTGATTTCGATGGGCTTCAGGTCTTCCCGGAACTTTTCGACACGGTCGGCCGCGTAGTTGCTTTGCCCCGGCGGCAGATCCCAGCGGCCATATTCCTCCACGCGAATGACCTTCATGGTGTTGAGATCGACGATGGGGCGAATGCCTTCGATCGGCTTGGCGTAACCGTTGTCGGTCGGATCGGTGCGAATGAAGCAAAGCGGCCGGGCCAGCCGCCGGCCACGCTCTTCCTCTTCGCCGTAGTAGCCGGCACTCCAGATATCGACCATCACCAGCCGCGTGTCCTCAATGCCGTAATGCTTTTTCAGCGCTGCCTTGAAGTCCGCGCTGGCCAGCACGGCCTGTTCGCACTCGACCTGCTCGTCAATCGTCATCGTTGGCTGCGCGCCGGGAATGTGACGATAAGCTAGAAGCCGGTTGTCGTCGAGCGAGACCGTCGCTTCGTAACAGGAATTCGTGCCATTATCGAACAGCACAGCGAATGCCTGCCACGCAACCTTCTCGTTGCCGGTGAAACTATGGACCGCTTCCTTCGCCGGCTCCTTTAAGCTCACGGAAACGAACCGCGTCGTCGGCGTGACCTTGCCGTTTTCCTTCAAGACCGCGACCACGCGCTGCACCTCGTCGCGGCTCAAGGGTTCCAAGGGATGACGAGCGCTGCTGGCCATGGGTGGGTCCTCTCGGAAAAAAGGTGATAGACGGCGGAAGGAGAGACTCGCGCCTGCGCCGGACCATTCTATGGCGGGGCTGGCGGCAATACTAGAAGTGATAATGAAAACAGCAGGAGGCAAAGCGCGATGTTCGGGTGTAATCAAATTCTGTTGGGGTCTCGTTTCCATCTTGGTTTTCTCGCGCTCTAACCCCTCCCCCCAGCCCCTCCCCGAAGCGGAAAGGGGGAGCCAACTTGTTCACCCCTCCCCGCTTCGGGGAGGGGCCCGGGGGAGCGGTCTTTCGCCCTCAAACCCTCGGAGATTTTGGTCACACCCACCGCGTTCGGCAGCGGTTCGGGCGCTTCTTATCGAAACCTCTCCCGAACCAGCAGCCGAAAGCGCGGAGTTCGCAAATCCCGAGACCTAAGGATGGTAACTTTTTGTAACCGGGTTACATTGCGCGCCACCATGCTAGTCTCCGCAACTGTCAGCGGCGTCGCCACTTCCGGCACGCGCACCACGCCTTCGCACACATTGATACAAATTGATACTGGTGAGGATACAAGTGTGGATACCAACTCGGTTGCAGGTTCGGATACAGGTTTGGCAGGCGGTGATCATGCTGGTCTCTGAGGTGGTGACAAGGAAAAGTGATTGCAACGCGGGCGCCGTTGGCGCCGGGGCCGGCGGACAGAGCGCCGGCCGGCGCAAACATACGATCCGGTTTGGGAAATGCAAATGGCCTTGCGAGCATTGGCGCTAAATCAATTAGCCACAGAGGGCGCAGAGAACTCGGGACCGGCCAAACCGACCGGCTTTGGGAGATGATTTACTTCCTGTGCTCCGGGGCCGCGTCGTGTTCGGGCAAGTTGTAAGCCTTTTTTGTGAAAGTCAAACAAGTTCAAGGTGTCCTCACACGCTATGAACGAAAAGGTTCCTGACCCCGGTGGGTGACCCCGGTGGGTGACCCCGGTGGGTCGCCGACATTCCTATATGCTGCTGAAATTTGCAATATACCGCGCTGAGTGAAATGGTTCTTGACCCCGGGAACTTTGAATATATGTCTTGTGCCCGATGAATTTCCATGCCTCCCAAGAGGTTATCCTTCGCGTGCCTCCGCCGGGTTGGGGGTGGTCGCGAGGATTTCTTGTTCCCGAAGAAGCGCGCGGGCACGTTCTTCCTCCGCCTGCTTGCGCTCGGTAATGTCCACATGAGAACCCGCGATGCGGTACGCAACGCCGGCGGCATCGCGCAGGGCCACGCCGCGCGCCAAAATCCAGCGGTACGTGCCGTCCTTATGGCGGAGGCGATACTCGCATTCATAGTGCGGGGTGGCGCCGTCGATGTGGGCTTGATTCGCAGCCAGAACACGCTCGCGATCCTCAGGATGAAGCCGTTGTTCCCATTCCTCGATCCGCGAAGCAATCTCGTGGTCTTCGTAGCCGAGGATGCTCTTCCAACGCGGTGAATAGTAAATCTCGCCAGTTCGCGGGTCCCAGTCCCACAAGCCGTCCTGCGAGCCGCGGACGGCGAGCTCAAAGCGTTCGCGACTACGGATTAATTCTGTCTCCGCCCGTTTGCGCTCGGTAATATCACGGAAGACGACGACACCGCCCCGCAGAGCGCCGGCCTCGTCGCGCAGCGGGCGCGCGTTGGCACTGGCCCAAATCCCTTCGCCTTCGCCTTCCGAGCGAATGAACATTTCCACATCGTTCACTTCCTGGCCGTGGATCGCTTGAGCCAACGGCAGATCCTGGGCCTCGAAACGCGAGGCTTGGTCCGGCTTATAGAACTCGTTGGCGGTTTGCGGTCCATCAGGCGTCGCCGCCAGAATGCGGCCGATCATGCGCTCGGCCGCGGGGTTGATGAGCAGCACATTTCCGGTCTTGTCGGAAACCAGAACCCCCTCGCTCATGCTGTTGAGAATGGAACGAAGGACTTCGCTCTGGCGGCGCAGCGCATCTTCGGCCCTGCGACGCTGAACTTCCTGCCATTGTTGGATGGCCTGGGCTATTTCGTCCGCCCGGACATAACGCTCCGACGGATCGCGCGCCATCGCCTTGAGGCAAATCTCTTCGAGGGCCGGCGGCACTTCGGGCCAAAGTTCGTGCGGCGGCGCCGGCTGCCCACGCACTGCTTTTTTCAGCACTTCCAAAGTATTGGCGCCGACAAAAGGCGGCTGGCCCGTCAGGATCTCGTACAGCATTGCGCCGAGGCCGTACACGTCGGTGCGCTCGTCGATTTGTTCGAGCCGCCCTTCCGCTTGCTCGGGCGCCATGTAAGCAGGCGTGCCGATGATTTCGCCCTGGACCGTCAAGCCGGCATCCTGTGACTGCAGCGCGGGCCAGGAGATGTCGGGTTCCTCCTCGTCCGGTTGATCCATGCGCTTGGCCAAGCCCCAGTCGAGGACGATCACCTCGCCGAAGTCGCCGAGAATCACGTTGTCGCCCTTCAAGTCGCGGTGGAGAACCCGGCGGGAATGGGCATACGCGATGGTATTGCAAACCGCGACGAACGCGGTGAGCAGAACTACGAGCTCCAGCGGCCCCGACTGCCCGGAGCGCCGCTTGGCATGGTAGGCCCGGATGGCTTCGGTGAGGGTACCGCCCCCGACAAAGCGCATGGTGTAGAAGGGCTCGTTGGAACCGGGCCGGGTCGTGAGTTCATAGACCGGAACAATGCCCGGATGTTCGAGCTGCCCAGTCAAGCGCGCTTCGCGGATGAAGCGCGCTGCCGTCTTGTTGTTGCCGGCCGCCTCGGGGCGCAGCTCCTTCAGCGCGACCTCGCGGTCGAGCTGCCGATCGCGCGCTCGCCACACCCGACCCATTCCACCGGCAGCATGAATGCTTGTGAACGCATAGCGAGTCTCTGTCGCTGGTGCGGAATGGATGGCACCCGCCTGCGAGTTATCAAGCGCGGCAGGTGTAAAAGCAATGGTGCCCAAGGGCACGAGCCCTTCCAGGCCTGCCAGTGCTCGCTTGGCAGCAATGAGCAGGTGCGTCAGAGCCGCTTTGGCATCGTTTTCATGGTCTTGCAAATAGCGCTCATACAGGTATTCGAGATGCGGCCGGTCCGCTGGTTGAATCCAGCCACGCTCGGCAAGCACCTCGTGCACTGCCTTTTCGGGTTGCTCGTTACAGACCCAGCAAGCTGCGGCAAACTGCTCAGCGTCGATCATTCCCGTCTGCAGGGAAAGCGCGGCAAGAAGTAGGGACCGATCTCTATCCATCAGCGCCATCCGGGTCAGCAACAGAGTCTGAATATGGGAAGCAAAATCTATAAACCCCTGCCGCCAAATTCAACTAATAATTGAACAACTTCTGGCAGTATAGTATGCGGCCGCCTCTGGCCCAGCTATGCAAGTGCAGACGGGCGTCGCGACGTTTTGTCTGCTGTTGCGCGCGACGCCTTTGCCAACATTGGCTCAAAATGACGCTAGTGAGTACGTGGTCCGGGTTATGGTTGCGTCACCGAAGCTTGTTTGACCTGCGCGGGAATATGGCAAGGTGTAAAGATTGACGACGAAGGCGAGATCAGCGAACGCACTCCAAAAAGGTTATTGGTGGATGGGTCAAAAACGAGTCCCAGAATTCGTCGCCAAAGGTAGCGCAACCTTCGGGGGACACGCGTGGACTGTGCCAAGAGACGATTCGCAGACCGGCCGCGCCAAGGCACTCTTCATGCGTTGCGATGCTCAGCCAGTAGTTCGTGATGTCGAATGACCCTTCGTCTTGAAAGATGGTGTAGATAATCGGCGATCCTTCTCGCAGGGCGCCGGCGGTCTTTTTGATAAAGCCATATTTGCGACTGGCACCGAAGTATTCGGGTTCTTGTGCCGGGTTGTTGTTGACAGTCACGAAACGCCCTCCCGGGCGCAGCGCTCGCGCCACCGCAGCGCACATTTCCGTCAATTGCTTCTTGGTGGCGGCATAGTTGAGCAGGTACGCAGCGACCACCAGGTCAAAGCTCTCTTTCCCGTCGAATGTCCGGGCATCGTGAACTTGGTATTCGATCTTCAGCGGTTTGCGCGTTTCTTCTTCCTGGGCGAGCCGAATCATGCCTTCCGAGAGGTCGACGCCGACGACTTTGGCGGCGCCGCGCTGGCGAAGCTCGCGGGTGTAATGTCCTTCGCCACAGGCCAGATCCAGCACCGACAATCCTTCGAGCGGGCCGATCAAGCGTAACAAGGTGTGGCGTTCGACGAAGTAACGCCACGGTTGCTGCTTGGCGCGTTTGTATTCGGCCGCGATCGCATCATAGTTCGTATCCATGCAGGGCCTTCCGGTGCCAGAGTTACGTTCGAGAACTAGAGGTGCGGCCAAATTTGGCCCACGCCCCCATCAGGCCGATGTAGACAACAAACGAGATGAAAAAGCTCAAGAACCATGCATAGTGATACAGCCGGACCCAGATACCGGGTACTTCAGCCAAGCCCACGGTGGAGAGGAAACCCGGCACGCAAGGCGCAACGCCGCACACCATGGCTGCCAGCGCAAGAATGTTGAAGCCGCCAAGGTACCAGTATGGTCCGTCTTGCCGGTACAGGCCCGCCACGTCGAGCCGGGTACGGCGAATGACAAAGTAGTCCGCGATGAGTATGCCGCCGACCGAACCGAGCAACGCAGAGTAAGCCACAAGCCAGCGGAAGATATATCCAGAGGGATCCTGCACCAGGCGCCAGGGTTGCATCAGCAGACCGATCAGAGCAGTGATCAGTCCGCCAGTGCGGAAGGAGATCCGCCGGGGCCACAGATTGGCGAAATCGTTGGCCGGGCTGACGACATTGGCGGCCAAATTCGTCGCGAGGGTCGCCACGCACAAGGCCACCAGCGCCAGTGCATGGACCGCGGGGTTGCCGAAGCGGGACACAACCAGGACCGGATCCCAAATTGCCTCGCCATAGATGATGATTGTTGCTGAAGTGACCGCCACGCCGATGAAAGCAAAGAACCCCATGGCCGTCGGCAACCCCACGGTCTGACCAATGATCTGATCGCGCTGCGAGCGGGCGTAGCGGCTGAAGTCCGGAATGTTCAGGGCTAGGGTGGCCCAAAAGCCGACGTTGGCGGTGAGGGCCGGGAAGAAAAAGCTCCAGAAGCGGCCCGCCTTCGCGCCGCCCGCGCCAAACTGAGACGGTTGCGACAGCATCGGACCGAACCCGCCCGACTTACACCAGGCCCAGGCAAGCAAGGTCAAACCCAGGACAATGAGCAGCGGCGCCTTGATCTTCAACAGCAACCGGATCGACTCGATTCCCCGATAGACAACGAATACGTTGACGCCCCAGAAGAGCAGAAAACAGACGAGCTGTGGCGCATTGATTCCGAGCGACGGCAGACCCTGCGAGTCTGCGAGTGCGGGGAGAAAGATCAGTGCAATCTGATACGTCGCCCAGCCGCCGATCCAGGCCTGGATGCCGAACCAGCCGCAGGCGACCACGGCGCGAAGGAGGGCCGGCACGTTTGCCCCGCGCAGACCAAAAGATGCCCGGCAGTACACCGGGAACGGGATGCCGTAACGGGTTCCTGGGTGCGCATTAAGGATCATGGGGATGAGGACGATGACGTTCGCCAGGCAGATTGTAAGGATCGCCTGCCACCAGTTCATGCCCTCCTCAATCAAGGAGGACGCCAACATGTACGTTGGGACGCACGCGGCCAGGGCCACCCACAAGGCAGCCAGATCGTTCAAACCCCAGGTGCGCTGGGTGGACGCCGTCGGCGCCAGATCGGGGTTGATGTACCCTGCATCGGCTGCCGCTGCGAAAGCTGCAGGCGGCTTACAATCCGATTCTGCGAAGCTATTCAGGGGCTTCCATCCAAAGAAGTTAAGCGATCGACCAGCATACTGGCCATCATATCCAACTCCGAGTCTCAAGCGCACCAATTGCCTTTTCCGAAGCACAATTCTGGGAACAATTCCGGGTAGGGTGATGAGTGGCGCGGTGAGGAAGGTTTGCCATGCCTGTGAGCCCGCCCTTTCGGTTGCCGGGCAGAAAACCGGGTCATTCTTAGAAGACCGAGAATACTGGGTCAGTCTTAAACTCGCCTGCCAGTCTGTCGCCTGCAAAGCACAATAGCGGCCATGCCCGCACGGAGCGAGTTACACCCGGTGGTCCCTACCACCAAGTCCTCAATCGCTGTAGCGCCCGGCCTGGGAGCTAGGGTGCCAACAGTTCCGGACGCGGAAGATCTGCCGAGGTTGTGCATTGATCAATAGGTGCCGCGCTTCAAGAACGGAAATCAGCATCGTCAAGTTGAGAAGGATAGCAAAAGCTTGCGGGATTCGTTGCAAAAAAGCCTTTTCGTTCCAGTCGCGTCCCCTTTTTTGCTACAACGTGATACGAATCATGCCGGGCTCACGGCGGCGTTTCCGTCTGCCCATTTCTGCAATTCCGCGCGTGCCTGAATCTGCTGCTGAAAGCAATCGGTGCCATTGCGGGCGTCAAATCGGGCTGCCAGTTCGCGCGCTTCCTGGTGCAGCCAATTGTGCAGCTGGGCGACTTCATAACGGCCGTCTTCTCGGCCAACCGGCACCACTTCGCCGAGCCGCAGCGGCAGTTGGGCTGGGCCGGTTTTTGCCAGGCGGTCGAAGAGGACGGTGGCGTCGAGCGCGAAGTGCAAGCGCGTAAGTGGATCGGTGTACGGTTTGATGGCGCGCTGGCACTTGGCGTAGACCTGCACGGCCTCATCGTTCGCGCCGGTAAGCGTCAGCCATTTGATGAACTCGCCGTAGGGCCAGTAATAACAGCGCTCCGGATGGAACGAAGTCCGGCAGCGCTTGTACAATGCGGCGGCCTCTGGCCGGCGGTCGTGTTTGTGCAACGGCAGCAACAAATAGGGCGCGAAACCGCCGCTGTGTACGTACCCGCGCCAGTCGCCGTGGAGGAAGCGTTTGGCTAACTCCAGGGCACGCTCTTCATTGCCCAGAAATAACTCCAGTTCGATCTCTTCGGTTCGCTCATCGACCGTCGGGCCGCGGCCCAGTTTGCGATATTCTTCATGAACCAACTGATTCGCCGTGCGCCCCAGTTCGCGGTCGCCCAGGTCGGGCGCGATGTGCCGCTGCTTCAAATATACTTGCAGTTGCGACTCGCCGCCGGCGAGTAGCCGGCGGCCGAAGTCTTCCAGCATTTGCTCCAGCGTCTGCCGCGAGACATCGTGCAAATTGGCGAGCTGGCCAATCACCTGGCCGTATTCCCAAAGGAGATCGCGGCCGCCAAAGAGTGCCGGCTCGCGGTCGTAATGCGCCAGGCACCAGGTGAAGGCAACCGTCAGAATATCGCCACGGAGCAAGTAGCGGGCAACGTACATCAATGGCCGGCGCGCTTCGACGCCCAGACGAATATCGTGATGCGTGTCGGCAAGGTGCACGGCTTCTTCCAGCAGCGCCAGCTGCGTGGGCGAAGTTGGCAAACCGCCTGCTTCTTCCAGCAGGCTGCGCACTTGTTCGGCATAATCAGACATGGGAAGTCGTTCGGCGGAACCGGACGGAATCGATATTCATTTCAATGGCGGCGGCACTTTGCCGGGCGGAAGCTTTTTCTTCCACTGCTCGACCGCTTGCTGCCGTTGCTTCTCCGGGGCCGTGGGGTCGTAGTCAATACTGCCGGCAATCTCTTTGGCCCAGCGCTGCAGTTCCCGGTAGGCCAGGTCACGGATCGGCAGATTCTCGTGCGCCAGGCAGCCAATGAGCTTTTGATACGTTTCACTTTTCTGGGCGTCGACTTCGCTGACGCCCTGCAAGAGCCAAAGAATAAGGTCTGCCTTTTCGTGCGAGTAGCCGGAGCGCGCATCGGTCAACGCTTGCAGCAATTGCTGCCGGTAATCCGGCCCGCGCGTGATCCACTGCCGTAGCGCGGTGACAGCAGCGCCGCGAATAACGGTATCGGTCCGCTCCAGGCCGTCGATCACCAGCGGCAGCGAGTCCATCGCGCCCAGGAAGAGAATGCCGGTCGCTTCCAGGCCAGGATCATCGCGCTTTTCACGCACGCGCGTGACGATGTCATCCACGAGCGTATTGGTCGATTTCCCGATTGATTGGTAATAGTCCACAAGGGCAAGTTGGACATCGGCCACTTCGGGAATCTTGTTATCCAGCGTTTTCGTCCACCAGTCGGGCAGGGCAGATTGCATTTCGGGGTTTGACACATGGCGCTGCAAGCTCGTCCACGTGAGCATGGAGTTCTTGTCGATGTCGAGATTTTGCGAGCCGGCATGGACCTTGGCCGCGCCTTTCACGAACAGGCCCACGCAGACCACCGGTTTGGTTCCGGCCGGATCATTGGTAGCCGGGGCGTCGGGCGGAAAGATACTCCACAATTCCGCCGCGACTTCACTCTTCTCATCCGGCAATGTGATGTCCCAGATTTCGCGCACGAATCGCAAGCGAACGTGGCACGCGCCCGTTTTCTTGCCGTTGCCGATCAGCACGCGGCCACGATCGAGGCTAAAATCCAGATCGAAGTCCTTGGGCGGCACGAACAAAATCACTGAGCTTTCCAGCACCGGCGGGAACGACGAGAACTGCGGCAGATTGCCCCAAAGCATCACCTTAGCCCCCGAGTCCAGCATGAGCGGGCTGCGATAGCCTGGCAGCGATAGCAATTGATAGCCCGTGAAAACGCGTGAATCGGCCCGCAGCCGGCCCCAGCGCTCGCCGTCGGCTTGCCGCGTGAGCAGCACGCTGGGCGTCTTCTCGTTGGGCAGATAGCGGCCAATCTCGCGCCGCTCGAAATTCGGCTCGTCAGAAACCACTGGGTCGTTCTTCTTGGGGTCCGGTTCCTTGTTCGTCGCGGCCGCAGTCTTGGTCGTTGGACCCGTAGCCCCAGTCGATTTTTCTGTCGCTGGGGTCGATCTCTCGGTGGGCCGTACCGCCGTCTTATCCGGCTTCGACGTGGAAGTGGTGTGCGAGGCCACCGAAGCCGAAGTTTGCGGCTGCACGCCGAACAGTTTCCACATGGCCAGAATGGCCAGCGTCACGAGCACGCAGACGCCGACTCCCACGCCCAGGCCGACGGCGACCACCGGAAAGCGCTTGGGCTTGGCCGCCTCTGTGGCCGCGGCAGGAGCAGCGGCGGCCGCAGCAGGCGCTCCGTTTACGGCGGGCTTGACCGGCTGCCGCGGCGGCGACGGTTCGGCCACGGCGCCCACCGTAGCATCCAGATCGAGCACTTGCAGCACCGGCCCCGTGTGACCCAGTTGAATTCGGTCGCCCACCACCAGCGGCTCGGCATTTTCCAACGGCTTGTCGTTCAACAGCGTGCCGTTGGCCGAGCCCAGATCGGTCACCAGAATGCCGAAGTCGGTCTGCTCGATGGCAATATGCTGGCGCGAAACGGTGTCGCAACCCGGCCCCTGCAGTATGAGTTCGCAACCGGGCTCGCGGCCAATGGTAATCCGCGGCCCGGTATGTTCGGAAACAAACGCAGGGCTTTTCGAGGGATCAACTTGCAAGCGGATTTTCATTATGCGAGCCTAGCGAGAAAGTACGGATGAGACAACGCCAAGCCCAGGGACTCCCGTCCCTGGGCTTTCGGCGGCGGCAATGATCAGTGTAATCAGTGGTTCCCGTTTTTACGATATGCGCACAATAAAGCGCTGTTCACCCAGTTGAAAGTGGCAGGTTCGGTCAAAGGCAATGTGATCGATCCGCAGCCAGGTGCCGTTGCCCGACTGGGCGTTTTCTATCACCCAGCGGTTTTTCTCATCGCGGTAGATTTTGGCATGCCGGCCATTGACGAGCATGTCGTCGGCCAAGACTACGTTGCACGCGGGATTGCGGCCAATCCAAGTGTCGCCGTCAGCCAGCGGAAAGCGCTTCACTTCCACGTCGGCCGAAAGCTCCACCAGCGCCGGTAGCGCTTGCTCGACCGCGACGGATTTCCAGCCGATGGTCGCCTTGGTGGCAGATACTTCTTCCGGAGGAGCGGCCGGCATACCCGCATGAAAACGAAAACGCCGGCCGCCAATCATGATCTCCTGATCCGCCTTGAGGACGGAATTCGAGATACGCACCCAGGTGCCGTTGGTGCTTTGCAAATCGGTCAGCCGCCAGCGATAGCGGCCCTGCTCCAGTGTGCGGGTGATGCTGGCGTGCTTGCTGGAAATGCGGCCATCGTGCGGAATCTTCACGTCGCCTTCCACCCGGCCAATGATGCAGGAGTCGCCGCGAATGCGGAATCGCTCGCCGTCGTCCTGGCCGTCATCGACAATCACGAGCACCGCCATCGGCGGCCGCTGCATCGGCTTAAACGGCGACACTTCCACTTCGCCGGCCGGCTTGACGGCTGCCAGCTTGGCCGCAATCGCTTCGCGAATTTCGTCGGCCGACTCCAGCCGCGTCACCGCCGGCGGCTGGGTGGGAAGTTCTGGTTGGGGTGCAGGCATGGATGACCTTCGAGCATTGCTTTATCGTTTCTGTCCTGGCGTATACGAAATCGCCTCCAATGCGTTGTTATATTTCGATAGCGAAGCAAACAGCGAACGGTATTGCGTTTCGTCGCCGCCATTCGACGGGGCGAAGTTCAAGCCCTTTTCGACCATGTACTTCACCAAATCGGCCACGGTGTTGCCCTTGGCCGCATAGGTGCCGTTCAGGAAATATACCGCGTCTTTCTGTTGCAGCACCGTCACCGCGTCTTCCAGTTGCCGCAAGAACTGCTTCGCATCCACATACATATACGGCGTCATGGCCTCGCCGTAATTCTGCGAGCGCACCATCTTCACTAGCCTTTCGTTAAGCCGGTCCACCGTGCGCTGAATCTCCATGCAGGCGTTGTAGCTCGATTCCTTTTTCACGAGCGCTTCTTGCACCGCTTCCTGCGAAAGCTTGACCAGCTTGTTGCGGTCGTCGTCGAATTCTGATCGGCGGAGCAGGATCGGGATGAACAGATTTTTCTGCTTCAATAGGCCAATGTTGCCGCGCTGCGAGGTCACGTTGACATGGTGCAGCAAGTCGCCGGGCAATGGGTCCGACGGCACGTCGAGGCCTTTGGCCTGCAGCAGCCGGCAATTGGTGAGCAAGTCATTGAGCGATTTGGCGCTTTGGATCTCGGTGTCGGGCGGGGCGATGCTGGCCCGCTGCACCTGGAGTTTGCGATAGCGTTCGCGCATGTCTTCGGAATTCGGCAGGTTGTCGAGTTCCCACAGCCACTGGTCGAGCTGGGCCCGGCGCGTTTTCACCTTCGCTTGCAGCACTTCTTCGTGAATCTTCAGCGCCTGCTGCTTGCGGATGAGGTTCTTCCCCTGCTCGCGAATAACTGCCGCCTCGCCTTCGAGATAACTTCCCACTGGGTCGTAATAGCCGCTCCACCACCAGCCGTAGCTGTAATGATTGTGGTACTTGACGTACGGATTCTGGGCTTGAGCAAGCCCGGAAAGGGCCAGAAACGCCAGCCCCACCAATGACCAGCAAGCCATTTGCCGCACGGGAACCACCTCCACAAGATGCCGAAGAGCCGGTCGCTTCCTTTGTATACGAAGGTGCCACCGCGTTCCGGGGCCAGACGGAATTCGTCAAAATATATATCGGGAAGGATGAGAAAAACGGACAGAATTTACCGATAATGCACCGCCAGCCAGATGGTGGGCTTCGTCATGTCAGTCCATTCCACCCGGTGTCGCCGGTGGGCGGGAATATTGCAACAGTCGCCGGTGCTCAGGCGAACCAGCGCCGCTTCGTCTTCAAACCGCAATTCAGCTGCGCCTTGCAGCAGCAGCACCCATTCGTTCGTGTCCTGATCGTACCAAAACCCTGGCGGCGAAATGTGGCCAAAGGAGACAATGCGCTCGATCCGGACAACGTCGCTGGCGACCAGCGTCTCGGAAAGCTCTTGCAGCCTGTCGTGCGGGATGTTGGCGAAAATATTGGAAACTTCGGTCATAACAGTGGCTCCCCACAACTTTGAGGAACCCTGAAAGGGTTCCATATCATAGCCCAGGGTTGCCGCGCCTCGCGGCTACCCTGGGAAGAGGGTTACGCCCAGGGTAGCGGCGAAGCGCCGCAACCCTGGGCTATACGATGAAACGCCTTCGGCGTATCACATGACGCCCCTTCACAATTCAAGAATCATCCGGGGGGATAGCCGTGCCCCAACTTCACAACTTCTGAAACAAATCATGGTCCGGCCAATCCTTGATGCCGTTCGCAATATCGTGCAACGGCCCATCGACGAATCCGGTGAAGTCCTTGCCGGCCTTGTCGGCATCGCTGTTGAATAGCACGGCCCAGTCGATGCCGTCGTCGCGGCAAACCAGCAGCGTGTTGGTGCCGGCCAGCCCGCCGCCGTGCCATTTCGTGAACTTCTCCGCTTGCCGCACGTTTGGCCGCACGTCCCAACCGCAGCCGTAATACGATTCCTTGGGTTTCCCTTTCGGCCCATGCCCCACCGGGCCGGGCGGCGGGGCCAGCATGGTGAGAATGGTTTCCTCCTTTAGCACCGGGCATTTCTTTGGATCGTCGAGCGCGGCGGCAAAGCGGAGCAAGTCCACCACGTTGGCAATCCAGCCGCCATTAGCGTCCATCGTCTCCACGCATTCGACGCCATACGGCAACGGCACGTGCTTGCCGATCTCCGGCCCAGAAATGGCCCGGCCAGTGCGCCGCGCGCTATCGTAATACCTCACTTCGCCCGGCGCGCGGTCCTTCAAGAGATCCTTGCCTAACTGCATGTCTCGGATGCCCAGCGGTGACAGAATTTGCTCCGACACGAACTCGTGATACGGCTTTCTGGAAATGGCCTGAATGACCCGGCCCAGCACGCAGTAACCAAAGTTTGAGTAAACGTACCTGGTTCCCGGAGTGAAATCGAGCGGCTTGCCCATGGTCACCCGAATGATCTGCCGGGGAATGATCGGCAAATGGACCTTGAGCGCCTTGGCC
>DATGHS010000300.1:0-2756 GCA_035307785.1 Gemmataceae bacterium | reverse complement strand
AACGACCGCACCGAGGCGCTCAAACTCGTCGAGCAAGCCATCGCGGCTGATGCGAAGAGTGCCGATGCCTATGCCCTTCGCGCAGACATTCGCACGGCGAGCCGGCAATTCGACAAGGCAGTGGCCGACTACACGAAAGCGATTGAACTGAATCCGCAATCGGCCGCGCTCTATGATCAGCGTGGCACGGCTTACTTCAAGCTGGCGAAAATCGCCGAGTCGTTGGCCGACTACAACAAGAGCATCGAACTCGATCCGAAACTGGGCGCGGGTCATTGGCGGCGCGGCCTGACGCTTTACTACGCGGAGAAGTTTGCCGATGGCGTGGCCCAGTTCACTACTTCCGACAAGACCGAACCCAATGACGTGGAAAACGCCATCTGGCATTTCCTCTGCAATGCTCGCGTACAGGGCGTGAAGAAGGCGCGCAGCGAATTTCTGAAGGTGAAGGAAGACCCGCGCGGCGCCTACATGATGAAGATTTACGAGCTATTTCTTGGCAAGGCGAAGCCCGAAGACGTGTTTTCGGTGGCCGAGTCCGGCCAGGGCAGCAAGGATCCAGAGCGGATTCGCAAGTTCTACGCCAATTACTATGTCGGCATGTACTACGAAGCGATGGGCGACGCGAAAAAATCATTGGAATCGCTCAAAGAAGCGCTCCAGTACCCCAACAACCATTACATGATGGACGTGGCGCTGGTGCATATTCAATTGCGGAAGAAAAAGTGATTCATTCGCCGCTCGCGTTTCGCGCACGCTCTCAAAAGTTGGCGTGCTCGAAACGCAAGCGGAATCAGTCACTTGTTCTTGTCCGAATCGTGAAGCAGACACCGCGGCGCGCCAATATCGATGACATTCACGTCGCCGAGCCATTGCTTCGCACTCTTTTCCGCGAACCCCTTCTTTTGCGCGACGAAGGTCGCGGTTGCCTTTGCGCGAACGGTTGCACCGAGGGTATGACCCGTATCGCAATCCAGTCCGGACGGGATATCCACGGCAAATCTGGGCGATGGGCTGGCGTTCATCCCTTTGATGAGATCGCCAAACGGCGACCGCACCATTCCGCTGAGGCCGGTGCCAAACAACGCGTCGACAATCCAAATACTGGATTCCTCAAATTCGGGGATCGGTAGCCTCGGCTTAATCTCAATGTCCAGTCCGGACTTTTCGATAATCCCGAACATTATCGCTGCGTCGCCGGTCAGGTCTGCCGGCTCGGCGAAAAGTAGAACTCGCACACGCCAGCCATGATTGTCCAAGTGCCGTGCGATTACGAAGCCGTCGCCGCCGTTGTTGCCTTTACCACAACAAATGACGGCCTCCTGCTTTGCGGCGTCCAATCCCATCAGCAGTTCCGCCGCTCCGCGGCCGGCGTTTTCCATAAGCACCACGCCCGGCACGCCGAATTCCTCGATGGCCCGGCGATCGATTTCGCGAACTTCGGCTCGTGTGAGAAACATCGACCAAGCCTCTCCGTGCGCGGATTCTGGCAGGCGCGACCCATTGCGCATACATTGTCCGCACTGTCAGTCTAAAGAATTGCCTGGAGGTGTGTCGATGAAGCCCGTCCGAATACTATTCGTTTCTCTCCTTCTTTCATGCCCCGGCGCAGCGATGGCTCAGGAGACCGAGGCCGCCAAGTTTCTTGGGCAAACGGCCGAAAACGGCTCACTGCCCATCTGGTCCAAACCCGAAGGCGACGCGCGCCTCGAATTGGGCAAGGCCGCAAGGGCCAATGAACGCGGTGTGTTCCTGATCGGCTATCCGAAAAAAGGTTTTGGCACGGGCTGGGTGATATCCAAAAAGAATCGCTTGCTCATTACCAATGCCCATGTGGCCGACATCATGCACGATGCCGGCGGCAAACTGTTGGCGATCCCTAGCGGTTCGTCCGACGTCTACCAGGTCGAAAAGGTCTGGTATCATCCGGGGGTTCGCCGCTTTTTGAAAGGCAATACGACGCTTTCCATTCGTTCGACGGACCCGAACGAAGGCGATATTGATCCGCACAGTCCGGATTTGGCACTGCTGCAACTATCCGCCAACGGTCCCGACTTGACGGTTGAGTTCACACCGGCAACGCCGGACGAATGGGCCTCCCTCTTCGCGCAACCCGTGGCCATCACCGGCTTCCCCGGCACCGATACGACCACTTGGCCGGCCCTGGGTGACAGCGCGGCCATGACGTATCACGAGGGCGTGATCAGCAGAACTACCAATTTCGAGATGAATGCCGGCGCACCGCCTGCCGAACGCCAGTTTCTCCAATACACCATGGCCACCTGGGGCGGGTTCAGCGGCTCGCCGGTCTTCCTTCCCAATGGCCACATTGCCGGCGTGCATAACTCGGCAAGCTTCAAGCAAAACAGCGGCACTGGCGAATCGAAGTCGATTCCGCATGGCATTCGCGTTGATTGCGTTCTGGAATTGCTGGTTTCTCTTCATTTCGAAGTGCGCGTGCCGTTTACCATCGATGCCTCCAAGATCAATCTGGATCGTTGGACGCGGCCTGATGAACGGAGCGAAAAAGCTCGTGCCGATTATGCCAAGGCTGTCGCGTTGGTAGCCGAGGCCGACCGCCTCTCTTCTTTCCAGCACCAGCATGATGCCGCAGAGGAGAAATGCATCGAAGCCATTAAGCTCGCCCCGGGTTATGCTTGGGCCTGGTCGGTGCGAAGCGCGGCTATGTCGAACTTTTATTTCGACAACTACCGCAATCTGGCGCCGGACAAGGCGAAGGCACTTTTGGAAAAGTC
>DATGHS010000299.1:0-4084 GCA_035307785.1 Gemmataceae bacterium | reverse complement strand
CGGCGCCGACCTGGTCGAGATCTTCGAGGAGTTCGGTGGCCGTGGAATACCGGTCGTCCTCCGGGAATGGAGGAAGCATTACCAGTTCATCGCCCTTCGCGTCGCCGCTGTACGCCTCGGCGCCCATGCGGCGCAGCACGGTTTGCAGTGCTTCCGGCAGCGGCTTCGGTTTGCTGCCTTTGCGCCGCGGCGCCAGCAGCGACCAGGCCGAGGCGAGCCGGCCCAGAGCTTCAATATCCGCCGCGACGGTGGCGTCGGCTTCGCTCAGACCGTGCAGCCAGAGCGGTTCGCCGAAGCCAAGAAGCTTGACCGTAGCGTCGGCCAGCAGCACGACCGAGTGGTCGGTCAGGTGGCCGTGGACCAGGCCGCCGAGCTGGGCGGCCTGCATGCCGAGCGCGGCCTGGTTGAGCAGCCGGTACCAGGCGCCGGCGGCCGCGGCCAACGGCGGCCAGTCGCTGCTCGGCAAACCGCCTACCCACTCCTGAAGCACTGCCGGCCGGCCGGCAATTTCCTGCACCTCGTAAATTGCCGCCAGGTTAGGATGTTGCACCGTGGAGGCGGAGCGGAAACGCTGGCGATATTCATCCGGATGCACCGCGTCGCTCATCTCCGGTTCCGAAAGATAGCGAAGCAGGGCCACGGTGGAGCGCTTTGGATCGAAGACCCGGTACAGTGTTTCACGCGGCGTCGATTGCACACGATCGACGACGCGGTAGGAACCGATCATCAGGCTGTCGAGGTTGCCGGCTTCAATCAGGGCCAATTGATAGAGCGTGATGGCCCCGCTGGAGAGAAGCATTTGCCGCAAGCTGCGCCGTTGCCGGCGGGCTTCATTCCATAGCGGAACCAGGATTTCTTCTTCGACCAGGCCCAAGGAAAGGAGCAGTTCGCCGAGCTTGCGGTCGGCCGGATCCAGTTCGCCAACGATCGAGAGGATAGTTTCGCGCCGCGATTCTTTGTCGCTCTTGGACGAACCAGCCGGGTCGTTCACGCCGTTGGCAGCAGGCAATTCAAGGACTTCGCCGCTGTAATTTCGGCTCGGCGTGCTGCCAATCGCAAGCTCGCGCAGCTTGTGGCGGTACCAATCGCGCATGTCGCCCAGGTGGCGTTCGACCTCGGTCTTGCGAGCCCCGACCTCGCGTTGCTTCTGGCTCAGCGCAGCGGTCTTCTCGGCGAGTTTACGAGCGTCGTCGTCCACTACTTTCGCTGCCTGGGCGACGGCCTGCTGCTTGATTTCCAACCGCGATTCGCTCTGGGCAAACAGTTGCCGCATTTCGCCCACGCGACCCTGCCAGTCGATGAGTTGCTGGCGAAATGCGGTGACGGCGAGCCGGTGCTCGCTACGGGCGCGCTGGAGGGCAAGCTCTTGTTGCCGCAGCCGCTCCGCTTCCGCCTGCACCTGGCCCCGCAGCGCTTGCAAGTCTTCCTGACCTTGCTGGATATACGTATGCACTTCGCCGAGATGGCCCTTCATCTGGTCGCGCGCTTGCGTTAGCCGTTCGATGGCTCCTTTGCCGCGCAGTTCCAATTCCGGCAACTGCTGCAACAACGCCGCGGCCTGGTGAATTATTTCCTGCCGGTAGTTGTCGAGTTCCAGGCGAGCTTGTTGGGCCTGTTCCACCGTCATCGAGTGCTGGTTTTCCAAAAGCGCGCGTTGCTGGTTGAGCGCGCCGCGGTCGTTGGTCAGCGCCTGCCCTTCCTGCTTCAACCGCTCCAGGTGCTTGCCAAGGTTCTCCTCGCGCTGGGTCAGAGTACTGCTCCACTGGTCCAGTTCGGCGGCTCGGGCGTCGATTTCGCGCTGCTTCGCCGCCAGCCCTTCGGTCCACTGATTTCGCTCGTCGACGACCTGCTGCCGCAGCTTTTCGAGATCCTGCTCCTTGGCCTGAAGATCATCGCGATGCTTTTCCAAATCCTGGGCACGGGCGGCCAGCTCCTCGCTGCGGCGCAGCAACTGGGCCTGGAGCGTCTTGCGAATTTCCTCGGCCTGGGTCATGGCCATTTCGCGCTCCTGAAGCGCTTGCCGGTCGCCATCCAGCCGCTGCTGAAGCTGCAACAACTGTTCGGCCCGAGCGCGCATCAGGGCCGTTTGCTCTTCCTGATTGGCCGCGCGTTCGTCCAGTTCACGCGTTCGGGTCTGCAGCTGTTCCTGATCAGCCTCCAACTTCTCTTGCAACTGGCGCACCCGGTTGATTGCGTTCTGCAAGGCCGTACTGCGTTCTTCGATGCTAGCGCGATCTTGCTCCCGGGCGTGGGTTTCGGTATCGAGTTCGGTCTGCTGCTTCTGGATCGCCTGCAAGCGCTCCCGCAGCTGCGTGGCCAGTTCCTCTTGCCGGGCGCGTTCGTTTGCCAGGCGCTGATCTTGCTCGCGCACTTCATCGCGCAACCGCTCCATGCGTGTGCGCAATTCGACCAGCGCTGCTTGCTGGCCGTCGAGAGCGCTGGCCCGCTCGGTGTGTTGCCGGGCCGTGGCTTCCTGCTCCTGCTTCTGCGCTGCTAGCCGCTCGGCTTCCTTCCGCAGTTGCTCGGACATGACATCGACTTTGCGGGCCTGCTCTTCCAATTCCCGCGCATCAAGCTGCATATGTTGATGATGCCGGTCGATTTCACCCGCACGGCTTTGGAGTTCCTTCTCGCGCTGTTCCAATTCCGCTTGCTTCTGCCGCAGTTGAAGCGAATCACTGACATGCTGGTTCTTCAGCTTGTCGGCTTCCGACTGGGATACGGCGTTCTTCTGGAGCCATTCCCGTTCGCGCTGCTCGAGCTGCTGAAGTCGTGTCGCCAGATCCGAATTCTTCAGTCGAAATGCTTGTACTTCAACTTCGAACTGCTGCCGCTGCTGCTGCAACTGCGCCGATTGTTCCTTGCACTCGCGCTCGATTTCCTCGCGGCGGCGATACCAGAGAACGCGATCGGCTTCCAGTTCCTTCACCTGTTCGTCGAGCTTCCGGCGCCGCATTTCGAGCTCCTTCTGCTCTTCGGCGAACAACTCGCTGGCGCGGGGCGGCAAAGGGTCCATCTTCGGTTCCGGCTGCGGGAAGCGGATCGGTGGTTCGGCCAACTGCGCTGTAGGGGGGAGAGACGCCTCGATCCGAATGGGAACAAACGATACCGGCGCGGGCTGGGCAGGTTGCCGGCGAGCCGGGGCGTGCTCGGCCAACGTCAGTTGCACGTGCAATTCCACCGCGCCAATGCGAATGCAATCGCCGTGGGCGAGGTTCGATTGGCCAGTTACCGGTTGGCCGTTGAGTAGAATGGAGAGCGTGGGCGCGAGCTTTTTCAGGCGAAGGCCATCGGTCCGGCGAATGATTTGGCAGATGATAGGCGGCAAATTGGAGCCCGGAATGCGCAGGTCACACCCCGGAACGCTGCCGATCAAGAATTCCTCACCCCGCACTTCGAGGAGCGTGGGCCGCGCCGAACCGTGGCGCAATTCCAGGCGCACGAGCGGCGGTTCCGCAGCAACGCGAGGCATCAAGGGCTGGGCCATGCCGAAACCAGAGTCCTTCGGGTTGACTCGACCGGCCAGTCGAGTATCGTGACGTTCCCTGCCACAGTCGCTCGGCCGTGCCCGACTGTTCCACACCCGATTGGAACAAGTTTCGACTGTTTTGGGAAGAGCGAAAGTTTGGGGAAGTCAACTTGCGATAATAGCAAGATCGAAAATGGGTGAGCGCATGAACACGAACATCGGGAAACAAGTGGCTATGCTCGTGGTTTGGACGGCGGTCTTTATTTGTTGGACCATATCGCTGTTGCGACCAATTCCCAAATCCGCCGTGGAAGCCATCGGTGGCCCGGAACGTTCGTTCTGGTTTGCAAAATGCGTGCACGTTTCCGCATATGCGTTGCTGGCGATCAGTGCTGCGTATTTGCCCGGCTCGCTGGCCCTGCGGCGCTGGATTCCGTTGGCCCTCGTCTTGCACGGAGGCTTGACCGAGTTCTTGCAGCATTTCGTTCATCGCGGCGCATCGTGGCGCGACGTCGGACTCGACACATTGGGAGTTGCCATCGGGGTAGTACTCACCTGGCCGCGATGGAAATCTGCTTTATCTCGATGTGGCAGCGGCGGGAACGGGGGTAGGGA
>DATGHS010000298.1:0-3246 GCA_035307785.1 Gemmataceae bacterium | reverse complement strand
AGTACCGTCGAAGCCGGGTAACGCCGGGGGAGGGAAGGGGCCTTGGTTCTAAAGGTAGCGTAAGAAGCGGCGACAGCCGGGAGATTGGCGTGGGCCTAACACCTCCAGAGAAGGTTGGGAAGCTGCAGGAGATGTTGCATGCCAAAGCGAAGAGCGCCCCCACGCACAACTGGTGCCGCACGACTCGCTCGGCGTTCTTGGCATCTTCGCGGGCGCGCTCCAAGTCACGCATGGCCTCCGTGGTCGCATCGGGAACCGCCACGGCCACCAGATTTCCCGAGCGCAGGAAATGGGCTAGCCTGACTGCGTCACGGCGGTCGGTTTTCACCCGGCTGCCGTCGCGCGGCACCAACGAGGGCGCGACGACCATGCAGCATAGGCCCGATTCATTCAACCAACGTGCCAAGCCATAACCGGTTGGCCCGGCTTCATAGCAGATCCGCAGGGTGCCAGCCGGCCCGATCCGATCCAGGCACTTGGCCAGCGCCACGCGGTCATTGGGCACGGTCATCAACACTTGCGCAGGCGCCGAACCAGGTTCGGCCACAGCGACCACAATCGTCTTTTGGTGTACATCGAGACCGACAAAACGTATGGTTTTCTTCATTGGACCAGTCCTCCCGGTTATGGCACTGCACGAGGCCACAAACCTCAGTGTAACCCACGCTTGCGTGAGTGACTGGTCCAACCATTGTGTCTACCCGGAACTCCGCATTTGGTTTAGTGGCCCACAATCCATCAGGCGGGCCAAGGCGGCGCACAACTTCCTCATGTGTGGTGCCATGGGGCACTGCGTTGATATTTAGCGGCTCTAGCTCGACCATCAACTACTATCGCGCTCTTTCCAATTGACTGCACAAGTTGCAACGCGAAAATAGAAGCGATACAGATTGCGGCCAACAATAGTAGCCCTATTCGAGGTCGCCAGGCATTGGTCTGTTTTCTTGCCATGGGGTCGTTCCCTTTTTTCTCCAGCATGATTCGCCTCGTTTTGGCGCATCGCCGAGTTTTCCGCGTTTGTCTTCAATCCCTTGTTCCGCTCGGATTTTATTTTCAAAACATTATAACCGGCGCCCTGCATAACCGGCACCCTGCCACTTTTCATGATTTCAGGGTGCCGAGCGCGGCACGAGATGCTGACACCATTATTTCCGCCGAAGCGCACGATCCGCTTTTGGAAAACCAAGCAAAAGAAAATAGCCAGCTGTCGAGACGAGGCAGATTTTTGTTGCAGCGACGGTGGCCGAAAGTTACCATTTTGCAATCATTATTGCGTTACTTTTTTCGGCATTTTGCAGGGTGAGGAGTAGAGGGACTCGCTATGCCCGCCTCCGCCGATCCCGATACCGGCGAACTTCTGGACCGTTCCGCTGCCGGCGACACCAGCGCGCGCGGCCGGCTGCTGGATCGGCATCGTGAGCGCTTACGGCGCATGGTGGCCGTGCGGATCGATCCACGGCTGGCCGCCCGCGTTGATCCTTCCGACGTGGTGCAGAAAGCGCTGGCCGAGGCTGACGCCCGGTTGAATCGCTACCTGCGCGCACGGCCGTTGCCGTTTTACCCGTGGCTGCGACAGCTGGCACAGGATCGCCTGGCACAGCTATACCGCCGGCATATTCGGGCCGGCCGCCGCAGTGTCGGCCGCGAGGAAGGAGTCTCGCTATCGGATCGTTCCGCTGCCGAGCTGGCCGAACGCCTGTTTGCTCGTGGCTCCAGCCCAAGCCGGCACGTGATCCAGTCGGAACTGCGAAGTCGGGTGCGCGCCGCGCTGGCCGCTCTGCCGGAAACCGACCGCGAAGTGCTAGTGCTGAGAAATCTGGAGCAACTTTCGGTGGCGGTAACTGCAGGAGTGCTCGGCCTGACGGAAGGCGCTGTGAAGATGAGGCATGTTCGCGCTCTGGCCAAGCTGCGGGAAGCCTTGGGCGACTTACGGGAGCGCGAAGCATGAGCGAGTCGAACGGGGTTGGAATTCCGTCTGTTTCGAATGATGCCATGCTGGCTGAAGTAGTTGCGGAAATCACCGACCGGCTGAATGCCGGTGACAATATAGACCTCGCCGCCTACGCCGCTCGCTGCCCCGGCCGCGAAGAGCAACTCAAGGCTTTGGTCGAAGCGCTGTGCCTGGTCGAGCGCGCCGGCTCGTCCCCGCCAAACGCTTACGGCGACGAGCCGGCCCCTGAAGCGCTCGGCGATTTTCGGATCATCCGCGAAGTCGGCCGCGGCGGTATGGGAGTCGTTTACGAAGCAGAGCAACTGTCGCTGGGCCGCCGGGTGGCGCTCAAGGTTTTGCCCTATGCCGCCACGATGGACCCGAGGCACTTGCAGCGCTTCCGCAACGAAGCGCGAGCGGCGGCGAGCTTACATCATGAACACATCGTGCCGGTCCATGCCGTTGGCAACGAACGCGGCGTGCATTTCATTGCCATGCAGTTCATCGAAGGCGTCACGCTGGCGCAGGTCATTCGCGAACTGCACAGCCCGACTACGCCAGCTAATACCGGCGACCCAACCGGCGAATTCATCCCAGCTGCCGGCACTTCTTCAACCTTGGCGGCTGCCGGCCTATCGACCGAAAACGGCCGCCGGGGGCTGGAGTTCTACCGCTCCGTGGCGAAACTCATGATCCAGGCCGCCAAGGCACTGGAGCACGCCCACTCCATGGGCGTCGTCCACCGCGACGTGAAGCCGGGCAACCTGATGATTGACTCGTCCGGCAAGCTCTGGGTGACGGATTTCGGCCTGGCCCGCTTCGGCACCGACGCCGACTTGACGATGTCCGGCGACTTCGTCGGCACGTTGCGCTACATGTCGCCGGAGCAAGCGCTGGCCCATCATGGGCTGGTCGATCATCGGACAGATGTTTATGCTCTGGGCGCGACGATGTATGAACTGCTGACGGGGAAACCGGCGGTCAGTGGGGAGGACAAGCAAGAGATTCTGCGGCAAATTGCGTTTGAGGAGCTGGTGGCTCCGCGGCAAGGCGACAATTCGATCCCGGCGGATCTGGAAGTCATCGTACTGAAGGCCCTAGAGAAGACCCCCGAGGACAGATACGCCACGGCCCAGGAATTGGCGGAAGACTTGCGCCGGCATTTAGAGAACAGACCGATTGCCGCGCGCCGGCCAAGTATGTTGCAGCGAATGCGCAAATGGGCGCGACGAAACAAAGGGCCACTGCTGGCGGCAACGATTGTGTTCGGGGCTCTGGTGGCGGGTTTGGTCGGAACCAGTTTGGCGCTGCTGGAT
>DATGHS010000297.1:0-19305 GCA_035307785.1 Gemmataceae bacterium | reverse complement strand
TCTCCGGCATCGGCTGCATGCTGCTCATGTTGTTTCTGCTCGTCCGCCAGCCGCACTTATTCGATCGGTTATTCGAGCGCGACAAGGATAACGCCAAGAACCTGGCCGAGGTTCAGCGGGCGGTGTGGACTGCGCCGGTGCTTGATCGCGACGATTGGCCGCAATGGCGTGGCGTGTACCGCGACGGCATCGGCAAGGTGCCGGGCATGTCGCTCGATTGGAACGCCAAGCCGCCCAAGATCATTTGGCAGACGCCGTGCGGCAAAGGCTATTCGTCGCTCGCGATTACGACCGGCCGTGTCTTCACGCAGGATTGGAAGGACGGTCAAGAGCGCGTGCTGTGCCTCGACGCCGCCACGGGCGAGGAACGCTGGACCTACCCGTGGCCCACGTCGTATTCGATCTTGCGCTCCCACCACAACGGGCCGCGCGCCACGCCGACCTTCTCCGACGGAAAACTTTACGTCGTCGGAACATTGGGCCGGTTCTTGTGCCTGGAAATTCCGGAACAGGGTTCACCGAAGATGTTGTGGGAGCACGAGCTGGCCAAAGACTTCGACGCCACCATTCCCGCCTGGGGTTATGCTTGTTCGCCTTTAATCGAAGGGCGCAACGTGATCGTGCAACCGGGCGGCAAGGAAGCATCCGTAGCCGCCTTCGATTGCGAAACAGGCAAGGTGTGCTGGAGGACGATGGAGGAGCCAACCGGATATAGCTCTCCGATGGCTGCGACCTTCGGCGGGCAACGGCAAATCGTAGCGTTTTTGGACGACCGACTGGTGGGCCTGCGGGCCGACGACGGTGAAAAGCTCTGGAGCTTCGACTGGTATACGGACCATCAAGCGAATACGGCTACCCCGATCATCGCCGGCGACACGATCTTCATTTCATCGAATTATGGATCGGGCTGCGCGCTGGTGCGCGTGCTGCATGGCGAGAAGGATGAGTGGGAGGCGGAGGAGGTCTACATTCGGCGCAACAAGCTCATGCGCTGCCATCACTCCACGTGCGTTTTGCACGACGGTCATCTATATGGATTCGACACCGGTCGCGGCGATTTGAAGTGCATCGACATGAAAACCGGCACGGAAAAATGGTTCACCAGCGAGGTTCGTCGCGGCACGCTGGTCTTGGCCGAAGGGCACCTGATCGCGCTTTCTGAAGACGGCACGCTGTCGCTCGTAGAGGCGACGCCGACAGAGTTCCGGCTACGCGGGGAAATGAAGAGAGTCTTGAGTGGCTCCGATTGCTACGCGCTGCCGGCAATCGCCGGCGGGCGATTGTTTGTGCGCGATCATGACCGGGTAGTGTGCTTGAGTTTGAGCGGGGAATAAGACGTGGGACAAGATTCTAATCTTGTCTGGAAAAGCCACGACAAGATTGGAATCTTGTCCCACGTACGTCGCGGGCATTTACTTCTCCCGCACCACTTCCCCGCCCTTCATTACAAATCGCACTTTCCGCAGTGCCTTGATGTCCTTCGTCGGGTCGCCTACCACGGCCACCAGGTCGGCGACGAGGCCCGGCTTGATCGTGCCCAGCCGGTCGCTCAAATGCAGCGCTTTGGCCGCCACCGACGTGGCCGCACGCAGCGCTTCCGCCGGCTTCATGCCGTACTCCACCAGCAATTCCAACTCGCGCGCGCCGTCGCCGTGGGCGAAGACACCCATGTCGCTGCCGTTCACAATCGTCACGCCGGATTCGAGCGCGGTCTTGAGTACGGCGCGCAAATCTTTGACTTCGGCCGGCTCTGGGTCCACGCTGGGCCGCCAGCCGCGGTATTTGCTCATCGCCTCGGTCGCCGCCAGAGTAGGGCACAGGGCCACATTCTGCTTAACCATGAGGCGGAAGACCTCGGCATCACCACCGTTGCCATGTTCAATCGTCTCCACGCCGGCCAGGGCCGCTCGCCGCATGCCCTCATTGGACATTGCATGAGCGGCCACGGGAATGCCGGCCGAGCGGGCCGTGTCGACGATGCGCTTCAATTCTTCCAGCGTGAACGTGGGCCGGATCGCTTTACCGCCCATCGCGGCGTCGGCATAAACCTTGATCACGTCGGCCCCTTTACCGATCTGGTCGCGGGTTACGCGGATCAAGCTTTCGCCGTCGGCCTCTTCGGCGCCTTGTGGAATATAGAACTCCGGCGCAAAACCCTTGGGCCCATTGCTGCCCGTGGCCACGATAGCGCGAGTGACCACCAACATGCGCGGGCCGGGGATGATTCTCTGTTCCACGGCTTGCCGCAGCCCCACGTCGGCATAACCGGCCCCTTCGGTACCCAGGTCGCGAATGCTCGTGAAGCCGGAGCGAAGAATCGCGCGCAGATGATTGTTGGCCCGGCTTACCCGCAGAGCCAGCGGTTCCTTCAGCACCTGGTCGTTCCAGCTCGCTTCGTTGTAGGGGTGCAGCAAGACGTGCGTGTGGGCGTCGATCAGGCCGGGCAAAAGCGTTGTGCCTGGCAATTCGATTACCCGCGCATCTTTCGAGGCTTGAACCGAATCGGCAGGGCCACATTGCTCGATCTTTTCGCCCCGAACGAGCACGACCCATCTTTCATGTGTCTGGGGAGAAACACCGTCGAAGACGCGTGCCGGCTTCAGCAGCACAGCTTGCTGCGCCGCGGCACCAGTGCATACCACAAGCCCGAAAAGAAGCGTGAGAATCCAGGCCGATTTCATGTGTCACAACCTCAATCGTGGCGAGTACGGGAAGTGAGAAGGAAAAAAGCCGTCGCCCTTCCTTGAGCTTGGAGTACACCAATGTCCGTGAATCGACAATCCATGTTGGCCCCCGCCGCCGCTGTCTTCGCGGCTTGCGTGCTGGCAGGGGCCGTCAGACCGGAGCAACCCATGGAATTCGAAAAGCACACTGTCTCTGACCCCGTGGCCGTAAATAAAGACGCCATGGCCTTTTTAAAGCCCAAAGGCTGGAAAGTGGATGGTGGAATCAAGTGGTACATGAACCTGTGGAACCAGGCTTGTCTGGAAGTGCGCGTCAACAATCCGAACGGGCTCGAACAGATCGAAACTTTCCCCTGGGCTTACTGCACCTGGATTCAGAATCCCATCGTGCCGATGCCGCGCGGCAGCAATTACCTGGGCGCGATCGTCGAACCGCCGACCGATGATCCCAAGGAATATGTCCGCCGCTACACCATTCCCATGTTGCGTCGCGGCGCCACCATTACTGGCTACCAGGAGATGCCGGAAGTAGCCAAGTCGCTCACCGCTCTCAACGGCGGCACGAAAATGCGGGCCGGCCGCACGCGCATTGAGTACAAGGTCAACGGCCAACCGGTCGAAGAGGATATCTACGTTTCACTGTACCTCACGAGCTTTAGTCTGGCGATGAATAGCGCGAACATCCTGTGGGGACCGGCCCTGCCGCCGTACGGATTGCGCGGTGCGAAAGGGCAACTCGATGCCGCCACGCCGCTCATGCTTCCCTGTGTGAACTCTGTGAGCATCAACCCGTACTGGTGGGGCGAATGGAACTATGTGCAGCAACTCTTCCAGCAATGGCTCGCCAACGCCAGCGCGAACGCAATGGCGCTCAGCCGGCACCTTACCCGGAATAATGAAGAGATTCGGCAGATGTTCCGTAGCAGCTATGAATTGCGGCAAAAGACGCTCGACCGCGTAAACCAGAACTTCAGCGATTACATTCGCGGCATGACGCGGTACGACAACCCGCATGAAACGTACCCGGTGTCGCTGCCTTCCGGCTACAGTCATGCGTGGGTGAGCGGCAACGGTTCGTACATCCTCTCGAATAATGCGAACTTCAACCCGAACGTGGGTTCGACGCAGAGTTGGACGCTGATGAAGCAGGCGAAGTAAAAATAACAAGGAGCCCGCAGCGCCAGCAAGGGATCATTCAATCCCTTGCTGGCGCTGCGGGCTCCTTGGCGCTGCGGGGGGTTCTTGGCGCTGCGGGCTCGTTATGCGAGTCACTTCATCTCGGCCAGTTCTTCCTTGGCCCAATCGCGAACGGCGGAAGTTTTTGATTCGCGCGCTTTTTTTAGGGCTTCCTGCGCGCGCTTCTGGTCAATCGTTTTCAACGCATCCAGCGCTGCTTTCTTCCCGCCATAGTTGGGATCGTCTATGCGTCCTTCCTTGGAAGGCGACAATTTACTAATCCAATCATCGTCGGCAATGCGACGCTCCAGCGCTTCGGCGGTTTCCTTGTCCTTCGGCGCCATCGCGCGTAAGGCATCGGCGGCGGCTTTGCGCACCAGGCCGTGGCGATCGTTCAGGGCGGCGCGCAGCTCCGGAATGAGCGCCGATTCATTCAGATCGGCGATCTTGTCGCAAGCCCATGCGCGAATTCGCGCGTTTCGGGACTGCATGGCCGTGGTTAAACCGCCGATCAAATAGGCTCGGTCGATTTCACGCAGTGCACTATAGGCAGCTTCTTTTTTCGAGTCCGAATCGGCGAGCGGGTCGGCCCATTCGCTGTCGGTGATGAGATGAGCCAATTCCTTCGCGTCGGCAGGGTTATTGCGAGCCCGAATCTTGGCGAGGATTTCGTTTCGTTTTTCGAGCGGCGGGCTCGGTTCCAGTGCCGCAAGCAGTTCATTCAAGCTGGGGCCCGGGGGCGTCTGCACCGGCGGATTGGAAGGGCGGTCTTTTGCGTTTTCCGTCCCGGGATCGCGACCGAAAATTGCCAGCGCGATTAAGGTACCCACCACCCCAAGGAAGCCGAAACTCACACACCAGACCCACGGGATTTGCCATTTAATGGGTGCCCGTTGGGAAGGCGGCGGCACGCTCCAGTTCGACAGCTGTCGCAGTTCCTGCATTTGCGAGCTCATGGCATTGGCGGCCGGGTTTTCCGGCGGCGGCGATGCGTTCCGCGGCGGCAATGCCGCGCCGGCGCCTGCCAGGATGCGGCCCTGGAAGGAACCCGACAGTGCCGCCCCGCGCACTTCCAGATCGGATGGCCGCAACCTGCCGAGGAACCCATTCAGGGTGCGCGCCACTTCCTCCATGCCACTTGGTCGATCCTCGGGACGAACGTCCAGCGCTTTGCGGCAAAAGTTCTTGAGATCCGGCGGCAAGTCGGAAGGAAACGCAGACTCGGGCAGGCCGGGCGGCGGAGTTTTGCCCGTCAGCAACTGAAACAACAGTACGCCGAGACTAAAAACATCAGCCTGCGGTCCCATCCGCTCTTCACCTTGGGCGTGTTCTGGCGCCAGGTAAACCGCATCGGCCGGATCGACCGTATCGTCACGGGCGACCGCCGAAGCAAAACCGACGATTACCGGCGTCTCGGTAGGAGTAATGACGATATTTGCCGGCCGCAGATCGCGGTGAATTAAGCGCTGCCGATGAGCGATTTCCAATGCCATGGCGAGCTTCGTGACAAACATGACGGCCGTGCGCGGCGGCCAAATCGAGCGCTGTTGCAGCACCCGGTTCAGAGGTTCGCCGTCGACCAGCGGCATGGCGAAGTAATCAATGCCGTCGATTTGTCCGAATTCGAGCACCGGGCACAGCAACGGATGATAAACTGCCGCAGCGGCGCGACCTTCGCGCTGAAAGCGCGCCCGCGCTTCGTCACTCACATCGCCCGCTAGCTGCGGAATTTTGAGCGCCACACGCCGATTCGACTGCATGTCGGTGGCTTCGAACAGGCAACTGCCACGGCTGCCCACGCGATTGATGATTCGATAATGTCCAAACTCCGCCAGTGGCAGCGGTGCTTGCGCGGACCGAGCCGGAGCCGGCGGTTCCGGCATGGCCGGCGACGACTTCTTTGGTGCTTGGCGGATGGTCTCGATGTCCACCCATTGCGTCTCCGAATGGTGGGCGGCGTCGGCGACCGGTGGGCCGGACAACATCGCACTTGGCGGCAACACGAAGTCCAGTTCCGACACGACTTCCGTCCGCGGCGGCGTTTCGGTCGAACTGGAAGACAACTCATCATCCGGCTGCGCCGGCAGCGAAACATCGTCGTTGCTCGGCGTGCGAAGCAGCATCTTGCGCCGCTCGGCCAGCGGGTCAGCCGCCTCACCCGTCGGCGGCGCCTGGAGCAGTTGTTTGCGGCGCTCGTCAAGCGAGCCGTTCAATTTCGATTGGTTTGCCGGCGGGGCGGCGTCGAAAAGGTCTGGCTTCAGCAGGACATACAAGTCGTCGATCCGCGATGGGAAGCGCTCCGCAAACTCCGATAACTCGGCTTTCCCCATCCGGTCGCGCGCGTGGTATTCCGACGCGATCAGGTCGATGGGAATGTCGTCGACGGAGCCCAGCTCGGGGTAGGAGTGCAGGTATTCTTCAACCGTCTTTTCCTGCCCTTGCTGCCAGTGGTGATCCAGGTCGCGCTGGACCATTTCTTGCAATAGCGGCTGGCGCAGCGAGCTTTTGGGTGGGAGCGAGCGCAGGAATTCCGGCAACTTCTGAGGATTCCAACCATCTTCAAAGCGCGCCAGCCACGCATCCGCCATGCGGCGCTGGAGCGGCGGCAGGCTTAACAGATTCGTCGTCGTTGCGTTCATAGTTCCAGTGTGCGAAGTCACCAGGCTTATACAAGCGCAAATCCCTGCAACGCACTGCAATCCAGCATAATTCAGTTTTCCGGCAACGGAAGAGCAAATGCCTGGAAAAAGTTTACGGCCGATCCGGAAGGAACCGGATCGGCCGAAACGGTGGATTAGCGAAATTGGCCGTGCTATTAGCGATGCGGCGAAGAATCCGGTCGTGCCGGTTGTGCCGGTTGGAAGGGATCATGTCGTTCAGCGGCCGAATTATTCATACCGGCCGGAACGGGCAGACTCGAACGAGAGCGGTTGCCCAGTAGAAGCCACAGGCCACTTAGCACCAGCAACAGCGATAGGGCGAGCACGATGCGGCTGCGGAACAAGGTCGCGCGCTGCTGCGGCAAGCGCGCCGGAGCCACGCCGGCCACTTCCGGCGGCGCAAACTTCGACTTCGTCATTTCGGCCTGGAAGTAGGACCGCAGCAGCCGGTCCAGGCCATCTTCCGAATCTGCTTCCGGAGAAAGATTTGCATTCATAAATTTGGTTGCACTCCATGAGCCGCCAGTAGTTCTGCCAGGCGTTGCCGGGCCCGGCTCAAGCGCATGTGGACGGCCGTTGTGTGAATATCCAGACGCTCAGCAATCGTGGCTGCGTCGTAATCCAGAGCATAGCGCAACGTCAAGAGATGCCGGTCCGCTGGCGAAAGTTCTTCCAAGATAGCCCGTAACTGGGCAAAGGTCTCTTCACGCTCCAACTTTTCCAACGGGGAATTCTCGCTACCCTTCACTCCATTCAGCACCTGCGGCGGATGTGTGCCATTGCGATGAAACGCGCTTTTGCCGTAATCCTCCGCCAGGTTGCGGGCGACACGCATTAGCCAGGCCCGCGGATTTTGTATTTCTTCTCCAGTTTCCCACTGTTTCCACAAACGCAGAAACGCTTCCTGGGTGATGTCCTGGGCCTGATCGGCGTCGAGCCAACGGGCATAGGCCAGCGCCCACACTTCTCGGCTATGTTGCTTGTATAGCGCGTGAAACGCGGCCTGGCGCGAGCCCGCCGAGGATTGGCCCGATTTCATGGTGACAGCACCCAACCCGGTTAGGCCCCGGGGCAAACCGCACCGCGTTGCGTTTCCTATAAGACGAAACGCAACGCACGATCTAACACGAAAAAAGCCGTGGTGATGTGATTATAACAGGAGTGCGTGGTGAGTGGTGAGTGGGAACTGCACACAAGCCGCGGGGCGAGTCTTCGAGCCCCGCGGGATACCACTCACCACGCACTCTTTTCCCTACCTTCGCTCCTCCACCTGCACCCGCAGTGCCCGAATCTCTTGTTCCGCATTCGGGAAGCGGGCCGGCCAGGAGTGACTTTCCAGCTTCTTAACGGTTCCCTTGGCTTTGTCCCATTCTTTCAAGTGAATCTGCGCTCTGGCCAGGCCCAGCAACGCCGTGGGTTCCATGGAATTGAGTTGCGCCGCGACTTCCCACTGCGGGATGGCCTCTTCCCAGCGGTTCTGCCGTTGCCGAACATCGGCCAACATGGCATGCGATTCAGCTTCGCGGGAAAGCATCTCGACAATCGACGTGTAGGCACGTTCAGCTTCTTTAGGCTGATTAGTCGCGGCATAGCGATCGCCGAGGCTCTGATAAATACTCAATTCCCGACGGGATTGCTGGACGGAAGCAAGCAATTGCTCGATCGCGCCTTGAGGGTTATGAATGCGGTCGTATACCGCGATCAGTTCTCGATGAGACTCCGCATCTTCGGGCTGGAGTTCGATAGCGATGCGGTATTGGCCAATGGCTTTCTCGAATTGCTCGCGGCTCACATAGGCCCGGCCCAGCGCCTTGCGGATGATCGGGCTGCTCTGGCCGCTTTCCTTATCCTTCTGATCGAGCTGCGTCACAAAGGCATCCAAGTCTGTGGCCGCCGACATCACTTCGCGCAAGCGCTCGAGGTAAGTCGCGCGCTCGCGAGCCGCCGCCGGCCAGGCGACGATGGCGCCGCCGGCTGCATCCACCGCGTCGGCCGTCTTCCCCAGCCGGCTGTAGGCACGAGCCAAATTCGAGTAGTATTCGGCCAGCGTGCCGTCGCCGACACCGCGACGCGGCGCCGTTCGCTGGCGCAGACCGATCACTTCCTTGTAATACTCGACCGATTGCGGGAAGAGTTCGCAATCCAGGCAAGCGTAGGCCAGGCCGGCCATGGGGCCTTCATTCCAGCGCCCTTCCTGATGCCAGTGTGCATCCGCCGCCTTGAGCGTGGCCAGCAACTTCTCCGGCTGCTTCGTGCGGTGGTAGGCTGTCATCAACTGCGTGCGGTACGACAGGTCGTCCAGATGCCGTTCGATCAACGGCAATACTAGCGGGATCGACTCGGCATAGCGCTTCTGCTCTTGCAAGTAATGCACCAGTTGTGCCTGTCCTCCGTCGTCGAGCGATTTCCTCTCGTGGGTGGCGAACAGGATTTCGATGGCCCGCCCCGGCCGGTTGACGCCGCGATAGAGATAGTCGGCTATGTACTTCTCCGTGGCGCCGGAATTGGCGCGCTGCTCGACCACTTCGTTGGCCGTCTTCACAAAGTCGACTTCCTTTTCCTGCCAGTAATTGCCGTAATCGCGATGGTACATATTGCGATTGCGCTGGCTCTGCGTCTCCAAGTCCAACCGGAGTTCCGCCAGCACCAGCTTCAGCAAGCGCGGCTCCAGATCGCCGAGGTCTTTCACTTCCGTGCGCCAGTAGGCCAGGTTATAACTGTGCCGGGCCCACCCATCTTGATTATTCAGGCGAAACCACTTGGGCTCGGCCTCGATGCGATCCAGCAAGAAGGCGATGGCATCCTTGGGGCCAATCACGTCATGCACGGTGGCCGCGACCGTTTGTATTGCCCAATCGTAGTTATTCACCTGCTTTTTCAAGATTTCGGGCAAGTGCTGGAAAGCGAAGTTATGCAGGTCTTCCGTATAGCCGTCGAGCTTCTTCTCCTTGGCCGTGCGATAGACGGAGCAAAGCAGGTTGGCCAACTGCGAAAACTGATTGGGGTCGGGCGTATCCAGATCCTTGCGCAGCGCTTGCTCGAGAGCCTTGTACAGCACCTGGCCTTTGCCAAGCGAGACTTCGCCGCCCATCGAGAGCGCGGAGTGGTAGACGTTGTACAGCGTTTGGACAAGCCAGTACTTCTGCTGCTCCGTAACGGGGTGTTGAAGTTGGCCGGTCAGGAATTTCTCGACGCGCGAATGATGCATGCCGGCCTCTTCGTAGGAGACTAGCGTGCCGATCGCCTCATTGGCATCGGCCGGCAGGATGCCATTATGAGCATCCTGATATTCCTTGAGCGAAGCGTAAAGCAGGTCGGTCGCGTTGTTGAGCCTGCCGTAGGCGTAGTAAATGTTCGCCAGCCGGTGGCCGACATGCAGCCGGTCGTGCGTGCCCGGCTTTTGTTGCTGGTGCAGCCATTCCAGTTCGCGCACTTGTTCCTTGGCCAGCGGCTCATAGGCAATCCTGCTGAGCTGGGCGAGCAGGTCGGCCATCAGACGTTGTTCGCCATCGGTCCATTGCCGGTCGAACGCCCGCTTGAGCGCTGCCAGGGCTTTGTCGCCATGCGGCGCCGGCTGGTTTTGCAATTCCGCCGCTCGCCGCTGCACCAGCACTTCCAGCAAATCCAGGGCGCGATGGTCCATGGCGGTCTTGGCCCGTGGCCGGGCTTTCTTTTCCAGATGTTCCATCATCTGGTCGACCGTGGCCTCGTCGTGAATTTCGCGGATCACCGCATCCATGCCTTGCAGGAACGGGTAAATCTTGGTGGCGGTTTGCCCGACGACGGCGTCGGCTAGCGTGCCCAGCAGCCGGAAGTCGCGGCACGCCTGGTAGAACTGCTGCAACTGGTAGACGTAATTCTGCGGAGCGGCCGACTTCTCGAAGAGCGCCGCGAACATGAAGAGCACGTCTTTATCCAGTTCGCTGGGCAAGTGGCCATCGCTCCGCTGCCATGGGTACAGCTTGGCAGCAATCCGCTGGCTGAGCCGGTATTCCTCGGTCATCTTGTACGAGGCCACGGTGGCCCGTTCGTATTTCTCGCGCTGGTTCAGCGTCATGTACCAGTCGGCCAGCGAGCGATACGCTTGCGGGCCAAGCTCGTCGGCCTTTTCGATTGTCTCGAACAGCTTCACCGCTTCTTCGAGCTTACCCTGTTCGGCCAGAATGAAGCCGAGGGACAATTTCCACACGTTGGCGCCATCCTCCATCTTGATCCACGCGCGAAGATCCGTCTCCAGTTTCTTCGGTTTATCGAGCGCGATGAGCAGTTGCTCCTTGGCCTTCTTCCATTGCGACTCCTCGCCTTCCTGGACGATGCCCTTGTCCAGGTATTTCAGCAGTCGCTCGATCAGTTCGGGATCGGCCTTCGGCCGCGTCGCCAGATAGCAGAGCGTCGCATAAGCGCGATCCTTGCGATGTTGCTCTAAAGCGAAGCCCGGCGGAACCTCGGCGTCGGCATCCAGCGGCTTCGGCGGCTCGTTGCCCACAATCTCCCAAGCTTCGGCTGCCAGGCGCTTCGGGTCGCGGTCGAGCAGCGTCTCCAGGTACAGGCGCTCAACGACGAGCCATTTTGCCAAGTCCGGCGAAAGCGGCGGCACCGTCTTGGCGAGGAGTTGCTGAGCCAGCCGGTCGGCAAAGCCCTCGCGGGCAGCCTTGAGATTCGCGGCATGCTTCTCGCGCAATTCGGTGCGCGTGAGCTTGTCGGGCCGCTCAATCTTTCCGTTCAGAGCATCCGCACGGGCCTGAACCATGCGGTCGGTGAGGCGATACAGCGCGGCGACCTGGGCAACCGCAGGGCTCGAAGACTCGCCCAGCGGCTTGATTTGCTCCAACAAACCGAGCGCTTCGTTCTCAAACTCTGCCTGCCACGGCTGCTTAATCAGCGTGTCGAACAGTTGCAGCGCAAATATTTGCTTCTGTTCCGGCTTGCCCTCGTTCAATTGCTGCCGGAGGAAGGCGAGCAATTCGTTGGTCAGGCCGCGCCACTCGAAGATGCCGACGAGCGTGCCGCTCCATTGATTGCGCTGATTCGGCTTCGTTTCCTTTTGCCACCGCTCCTTTACGCCCACCGTGATCGTTTGCCACAGATCATCGGCAATGACCGGATCATTTGCATGGAGCCAGGTCACCATACTATTCACACGGGCCCAGGGCAGTTTGGCGATTTCGGCCGCGAGGATGCCGGCCATCTCTTTGCGAATGGCGCGGGCTTCATCGGTTTGATGGAACTGGCCGTTGTTCATGACCTGATCGGCATAATGGCCATACTTCGGATCGCGGGCAAAATGCCGAACCACTTGGGCCAGCGGCTTGTACCAGCGCTCGTCCATGCGGTTTGTGTACAGGTTGTAGCCCTGGCCCACCGCCTGGTTGATCGCGGCCGTCAGTCGGCCCGCGTCGGCCGGGGCCCATTCTTTCATAGCCACGGCAGTATAAAGCCAGCGCGCAATCGTCTCGTTGGCCTTTGCTTCTTGATCGAGTCGAACGAGCGTGGACAGATACATTGCGTAGGAAGTTGGGCTCACGGGCTCTTTCTTCATCCATTCTTCAATGTATTTGAGAACGTCGGAATAGCGCCCCTGGTTCTGCAAGTAGCTGACATACGTGGTGCGCAGGCTCTCTTCTTCCCATTCGAGCCAGTAAGTCTGATCTGGGCGCTCGCGCTTCCGGCTCAGCGATTGCGTTATCCAGGCGTAGCCCGCAGCGTAATCGCCCCGGCTGAATAGCTGCTGCACATAACCGAGTTGCACGTTCACATCATGCGGATAGGTGGTCGCCAATTCCTTGAGAATTTGCGTGGCCTCAGCCTGCTTGCCGGTAGCCCCCAACCAAGCGGCGCGGTTCTGCTTCCAACCCTTCATGGCATGCAAATATGCTGGCTGCCGCTGGTAGACAGGCTCCAGGCGGTCGAGCAGATCGAGCATTTCATTACCGCCCATGAAGTTCCCCGCCTTGCCGAATATGTGCTGAACGAGAGCGAATGCATCGTTGGCCGGCATTGCATCTTTGGCGAGCTGCCGGGCGAAGTCGAGTTGTCGCTGCTTCAGTTCTTCATAGCGGCGGCTCAGGAACTGCACCGCATCGCGATACCATTGCAAGCCGGGCTTACCGCCGGCCCGCTTTTCGATGCTCTCCAATTCTTCGCGCACCTTGGTCCATTGCTGGCTGGCCGCGAAGTGCCGCAGCAGGACGACATGATCCTCAAGGCTGTCTTTCTTGTTGGCGACCGCCTTCTTGGCGGTGTTCACGGAGGGCAGGGGGTACTTCGTGAACACAATCTTGTCGCGGCAGGCCAGTTCCTGACTTAAGCGTTGGCTCAGTTCTTCCGCCGTGAGGGCCTTGACCGAAACCTTCGACAGCGAGGTTCGTTCGCCTTTGCCATCGGTGGTCTCGATGGCCTGCGCCCACCAACTGCCAGCGACTTCGAGGAAGTCGGCGTAGCGCGTGGTGGATTGCAGCTTGCCTTCGGAGAAGTTTTCCAAGGAAAGAATTACGTTCTTGCTGGTATCGATCAGGAAACGTACTTCCGAGTTGGTCTCTTCATGGGCCAAAATAAGTCGGACACGACCCTTGCCTGCGTCTTCGATCTTCGGCGTGTACTCCGCAAACGATCGCTGCAACGAAGAAATGGAATAATCATCCAGCGACGGAAGATCGAGATCCTCCTTCACCGCAGTACGAATGCGGCCAATCTGAAACGCCTGGTGAATCAGCCCGCGTTCTTTGCCGTCGCACCAGTTGATCGTCGTTTGTGTATTATCGCCCTGGCTGCGGGTGAGCCAATTCTTGGGCGACCACAGTTGCAAGTTGCTGCTGCTGCTAGTCAACTCCTTCCAGCGCGGGTCAAAAGTCTCGGTGCGGTGCGTAATCTCCACGCCGCCGGTGAGCTTTTGCAACTTCTCCGTTCGGAGCAGACTCTGCGCCAGTTTGCGGGCCGCATCGGGCCAGCTCGACTTCACTACCTGCGACTTGCCCGGCTTGGGCAGCGGCGGAAACAGCGTTTGCCACCATTGCTGCTGCCAGTACAGGGAATCGTCGTACGCGCGCCGACCAGGGCCCCGGTAATAGTAGCCGTAGCCGCCATACTCACCGAACTCACCGCCGGAAGCGCCGCCGGTAAGGCGTCCTCCTGCGCGGCGGCCATAGCTTGCGAACATGGGCCTGTTTTCGTCGAAATCGAGATCACCACCGCGATAAGGTGATTCCTTGGCAAGGGACTTCTTGTCCTTCATATCGAAATCATCGATGTACGCGTCAGGGGCGGCCGGTTCGTCCGCATTAGGCGCCTTCTCCCCTGCGGGTGCGTTCGCTGGTTCCGATTCATCTCGCCCGAGAATGGCCTCCTTCTTTGCTTCGTCTTCCAGGACATCCAACCGATCCTTGCTCCGTTCGAGCCCCTCCAATTCGCGAACGTCCCCTAGCTCACTGCGGATGCCCGCTTTCCCCATGGGGCCATACGCAAAGTCGAAAGACATTTCATAGGGCGCTGATGCCGTGGACGCCGAGACTGGGCTTGAAGTGAAAGTCGTCAGCGAATCGGTTTCGGCGTACCACGTCTCGTTGTCTTCAATGAGTTTCCTCAATTCACGTCGGCGTTCTAGCTGTTGAAACTGCTGCGGATTGCGGCCGAGGTTCGCGAAGGAGCGCAGCACGTCGCGGCGCAGGTTCAGCCGCCACAGGCCGGCGCGCTTCATTTGCTGCTGTACCAGGGCGTAATCGACGTTATCGCGTCCGGCGGCGAAGAACTTCTCGCCGTCGCGCATCTGGAAGCGCCGCTTCACACCGAAGCGCTGGCGGTCCGCATCGCTTTCGAGGACGAGGAAGGACGTATACGGCGTGATGATCTGATATTCTTCCGAGAGCGCGATGATCTCATCGCGAATGGCGGCCGAACTTCCCTGGTCGAGCAAGACATCGAGATGCATGCGGGCCCAGAGGCGCGGGATGAAGGAACTTGTTTCGTCCACCACGCCGGCTTTTGCCACTGCGGCTGGCGGCAGATTCACTTTAGCCGACAGGCGGACTTCCTTGCCACTGAGCATACCCGTGACAATGACTTCACCCTGCTGCTCATTCCCCTGCGGCAAATAGCGGCCCAGCAGAATTTGCTGCGTGCCGGCGGGCACATTCGGCAATTCCTCGGGGTACACGCGAGCCACCTGCAAGCCTTTGAATTCCACTTTGATGTTGCGCAACGTGGGTTGGGCCATTTCGCGTAGTAGATCGAGGGCCACGAGGGACGGTGTCTGCTCGCCGCTGACCTTGCGCATGGAACCGCCGCCGAGCGAGGCGATGCCCTTGAGCACGTTCGACTCGAAGCTGTTGCCGACAGTGACCGCGTGGAAAGTGCCTGCCTTGCCTTCGTACAGCCGCTTGAGCCGCTTTACGAACGCGGCCGGGTCGGCGTCCCCGGTAGTGATGATGCCGTCGCCGATATAAATCACGTGCGTGTTCGGACCGGATTGCTTCATGGCCGAGGCGAAGGCCTTGTCGAGATCGGTCCAGCCAAGGGAGATGCGCTGTTCGAGCATTTGCCGGGCGGCTTGAATACTGGCAAACATGGCCTGTTGCGCTTGCTCGAAGACCCAGTCGCAATTCACATCACAGGCGGCCAGGTTGAAAGTGTCGGTTGGCGTCAGCGAGCCGAGCAGCGCGGCCAGGAATGCGTCCTGCCGCTGCCGCTGGCCCTTGTCCATCGACGCGGAGGTGTCAGCCAGGATTAGCACGTGCAACGGCGCGGCATCGGGCAGCACGTCGCGGCCGGTGGTCACAGCCGGCGGCATGAGTTGCAGCATGAAATAGCCGTCATCGCCCCGGCGATGCGGGACCATCACCAGGTCGGAAGCGCGCTTTTCCTGCTCGATGACAACTTCGAAATCTTTGTTCGGCGTGTATTCCTGCGCCGAAAACTCGACGCGGGCAGCCGCCGGCGTAAATTGATCGCGGGTGCTGTGGGTCGGCGACCAGACCTTCTTGAGTGGAATCTCGGAGTTCACGTTGACGGTCAGCGATAAATCTCTCAGCGGGTGCTGCTGCAGCATGTCGCTTTGCAGCGCGTAGCTGTAGCGGTAGGTGTTGCCGCGCAACGGCAGCACTTGCGTGTAGACGATTTTCACGCGCTTTTCGCCGTTGGCGGAGATCGGCCAAACGCGCGCGGAGAAGATGTTGCCGCCTTGCCATTCGAGCAGGCCGGGGTCGCGCCGTTCGCGCTTGATCTGCTCGTAAATCTCGCGCGCCCGTTGCTTTTCCACCACGTCGGCCATCACGAGTTCGTTGCCGATCCACATGCCGAAGCCGGAGATCGAGGCATCTTGTGGCAGTGGAAAGTAGAACACGCCCTCGGTAACCACATCGGTGTGATTGACAAACGATTCCTCAATCGTGGTGCGAGCAATCTGGTCGCGGATATCGACGGTGACGTGATGGTAGCCGACCGAGAGCGGCACATTGCGGCCATCGACCTTGGCAATTAGTGAGCCGAGCGACTCATTGGCGGTCTGGCCCTTGAAGCCCTGGAGCCAGAGCGGCGGCTTGGCGACGAGGAGCAGCTTGCCATTCTTGTCCACCCGATAATGCTGTGTGCCTTTCACGACGACTTTCTGATCTTCCGGCCCGTCGAGTTCGACGGAGGAATCCTTTGGCACGCTAATTTCCATCTCACCGCTGTGTAGCTTGAGTTGCGTCGATTTCGCCAGCTCGACTTGGGAGCCGGGGCCGATGATGACATTGGTGCGCGACAGCAAGCGCGCTTCCACTGCATTGGCGCCGCGAATATCGGTGCGCAGCAAGTCGCCGGGCATGAGAACGAGGTTGTTGCAAATGGGCGTCCAGCGCGACTGGGCCAGGGGCTTGACGGAGGCGATGCCTTGTGTGTCGGTGACCTTGCCCACACGGCCATCTTCGGAAAGCGAATTGAGGACGAGGAACTTGTCTTCCGGCAGGGAGGTGTTGATTTCGAGGAGCTTGAATTCGCCAAGAAGTTGCTTCGACTCGTTCCGGGCAGTAAAGGAGCGAAGTTGCTTCGTTTTCGCATCCACCAGTGCTTCAAATTCGATCTTGCCGAGTCTCATCTTGTAGCGCAAGCTGTCGTCGCCCACCTTTTCCGTGGGCGTCAATTCTCCAAGGCCGCCCTTCTCCGCGATCTTCGAGCCTAAGATCAAGTCAAAAACATCAGCTTCGGGCTTTTCATTGAGCCGCGTGGCCTTTCCCGTCTTCGCGTCCACGTTCCAGAAGAGCGAGCCGTCGGTGATTTCGTAGGAGCCAGTGCCCGAGTCAGTGCGCCGGCGGCCGTTCTTCTCCGACCATAGCTCGCTCGTCTTGCCATCCTTGGTGATCTGGGCGTGCAGGCTCTTGGCACTGCGCACGCCTTCCATCACTTCGCCGAATTTCGGTCCCGCCGCTTGCACCGGCTTGTCGATCCGGAAGAATCCGAACCAAATCCCGGCCACGGCCAGCGCCAGCACGACGATCGAGCCCACAATGCGAGTGAACATGGCACGCCCTTTCCTGGGGGAGAGAGAAGACGAGGCTTCTGGAATACTGGACGCGGCAAACGCGGCCGCGGATTGTTCGCGCAAGCGGTCGAGGAACGCCCGGTCCGGCGGCGCAGTGCCGGTCTCGGCGGCGCGGAGCAGCGCCCGCAAGCGGTCGTCATTTTGGTCTTCGGATGGTCTCATAATCAACTTCCGCGTTTAGCGCGCGGCCCTTCGGGCCGGCCGCTAAACGTTTTGTTTTTTTCTAAATGCATCGCGAAACGCTTGCCGCGCTCGGGCGAGGCGCGAGTAAATCGCGGTTTCGGTGCTGCGTTCTTCCTGAGCGATCGCTTCAACGGATAATTCATCCAGATATTTGGCCGTCAGCACGTCGGCATATTCGGCCGGCAAGGCGCCCAGCGTGGCCCGAACCAGTTCGGACAGCTCACGTGCCTCAAGCGTATCGGCCGGCATCGATTCCTGTCCTTCGAGCCAGCGCGACAGCCGGCCGTTGCTTGCCAGCACCGTTACTTGTTGCCAGCGTTGCTTCTTTCGCAGGTGCAGCGCCAACTGGCGGCGGGCGATGCCCCAAAGCCAGAACCAGAGCGAGCCCTTGGCCGGGTCGTAGGTGCGGGCGGAACGCGCCGCGGCCAGGAAGGTCTCCTGCACCACATCGGCAATGTCGGTGGAAGCCGGGCCCAGCAGGCGCGCAGTGGCCCGCCAGACCCGTTCGGCAAACGCGTCATAGAACATTGCCCAGGCCTCGGGCTGGCCGGCCCGCAAACCGTAGGCAATTCGGCTTGCCTGCGCTTCGTCCATCGGCTCTGCCTATGCCAGGTGCGCGGACCGAAACGATATAAGGATCATTCGCATTCTCTACTTCGGCTTCTCTTTCTCGGGCGCGGCGGCGGCTTTTTCCCAATCGTATTGTCGCAATTCCAGACGACGTTTCCGGGTGTGATCGAACACATAAATGAGAAGATCCTTGTGTACCGCGGGGCCGCCGTTGCGCCGGTCTTCCGCCGCGATCGAGATCGAAAACTGCTCGTCTAGCTGCACGTCAATGTATCCCGTGTGGCCGGACCACAGCCCCATCCGCGCCTTGGCCTTCGGATAGGCCTTCGTAACGACTTTCTCAATCTCCGCCATCGACATGCCAGGGGCGATCTTCGGCAGGCACTCATTCAAGGCCGCTGGAATAAGAGGCTGGTCCTCGGCATGCACACCTGCAGCTTTCGCGAGCAGGAAAGCAAACGCTATGAACCAAAAGAGAAAACGAAGTTTGATACCCGACATAGAGCTGCCTTTCTCACCGGAAAAACTGGGGTCTATTGGCCTCAAAGACCGTGGCCGGCCGCTATATCTACTTATTTGCGCGAGCCGCCAAAATTCGTCGAAAAAAACGGTCGGAGAGGGTGCTGAATTTGAAAAAAATAATAGGACATGCGTGACTTGACAATGCCGGCGAAGTTTACTAAGAAGCGTTACGCTTGGCTGATTTCCTGGGCTGCGGCTAACGGAGAAAACTGATCGGTCCCGGCCGATTTCGCGATTCGCGGCCTGAATTGAATTCGGCCTTCCAGCGGCCCGGATGGCGTATAGAACGGAAGCAAGGTTCGTTACATTTGGTGTTCTCGCTGACTCCTTTTTTGAGGGTATCGCGATGCTCGGTGGCGCCTCGTTTGTTTCGTTCACTTCTAACTCTCCGGGGGAAGCGCCCTGGTGCCTGCCCGACGGTTCTGAGCCATCCTATGCGCCGCTCCAGGCGGCCAAGGCCAAGCCCGATGATGAAGACAAAGAAGACCTGGACGACGACGAGGAAGAAGGCGATGACGACGACGAAGCCGATGATGATGAGGCCGAAGACGACGAGTTCGACGATGAAGAATTCGAGGACGACGACTTCGACGACGAAGAGTTTGACGACGAAGAGTTTGACGACGAAGATTTCGATGATGAAGATTTCGATGACGAAGAAGATGAAGAACTAGGCGACGAAGAATTCGATGAAGGTGACGACGAAGACGGCGATGAAGACGAGGATGAAGAAGAGGAAGAAGAGCCGGAGCAAGATTGAGCGCAACTCGAACATGCTGCCGGTCGGGCTGGAAAGCCCGACCGACGCAATCATCTCGTGACAAGTCTTTCCCTTCAGTCTATAATAGTAGAAATGGGCGAGCCGTGTTCCACGGTGCGATAGCGTTGGTGGTTGCCACCCGCCTGGGATTTCCTGCCAGACCAGCTAATTGAATTCAGATACACGACATGAATGCACTGTTTCCGTCGCCTTCTCTTATCCACGTATCGAACCCGC
>DATGHS010000296.1:0-19278 GCA_035307785.1 Gemmataceae bacterium | reverse complement strand
GCCCATTTTCCGGAATACCCGATTGTGCCCGCCAGTTTGATGCTCGAAGGGCTCGCCCAGACGGGCGGCCTACTGGTGGGCGAAGCCAATGAATTCCGTGAGAAAGTGATCCTCGCCAAGATTAGCGGCGTGCGCTTTCAGCGCGAAGTGCTGGCCGGCGAAGCCGTAACGATGGAAGCCCGCGTGCTGTACCTTCGCCCGGAAGGCGCGGCGGTGGCCGGCCGATTGCTGGCCGGGGAAGAGTTAATCGGCGAGGCGGAAATCACCTTCGCGCATTTGGATCAATCGCGTTCCCAGCAATTTTTCGGCGACCGGAATTTCGTGTTCAGCAGCGACATGAAGACCCTGCTGGAAACCGCCTGTAAATAAGTGCATCGCATGCCGGCCGAAGGATCGCCCGGCCAAGACCGGACTTGAATAGCAGGTTAACCATGTCCCTCCCGTCCCGACGCGCTGTGATCACCGGCTCGGCCGCCCTCACGCCGATCGGGAATGACCCCGCCGCCATCTGGCAAGCGCTGGTGGACGGCCGCAGCGGCGTTGCCACGATTCAATCCTTCGATGCTTCCCAGCTTCCCTGTCGTTTTGCCGGCGAAGTGCGCAACTTCGTGGCCAAGCAGCATTTCAGCAACAAAGACCCGAAAGAAAAAGAGGCCGGCAAGGGCCTGCGCAAGATGGCACGGGCCATTCAATTAGGCCTCGTCACATCCAAATTGACGATGGCGAATGCCCAGCTCGAGCGCGGCCAGCTCGATGCGACGCGCTTCGGCGTCGAAATGGGCGCGGCCATGATGGCCATCGAGTTGCCGGACCTCGTTGCTGCGGCCAAGATAAGTTCCAACGGTCAGCCGGGGCAGGTAAGTCTTGCCGATTGGGGCGCCAAGGGGATCGACACCATTGAACCCACCTGGATGCTGAAATACCTGCCGAATATGCCGGCCTGCCACATCACGATCCTGCATGACGCCCAGGGACCGAGCAACACGCACACCGGGGGCGACATCTCGGGGCTTCAGGCCCTCGGCGAAGCCTTCCGAATTATTCAGCGTTCCCAGGCGGATTTCCTGTTGGCCGGTGCGGCCGACAGCAAACTGGAACCCATTGTCCAGGCCCGGCATAACCTGTTCTTTCCCTTTACGCGCCGCCGGGAAGAACCGGAGAGATCGGTTCGGCCCTTTGACCGCGACCGCGACGGCAACGTATTGGCGGAGGGTTCGGCCTTGTTTGCGGTGGAAGAGCTGGAGCACGCACAAAAACGCGGCGCTGCCATCCAGGCCGAAGTCGTGGGGTTTGGCGCGGCAGTCGATGTTCAGCGTAATGGCAGCGGCCTGGCGCGCGCGATGCGCGCGGCACTCCGCGAAGCAGGGATTTCTCCGGCTGACGTAGACCATGTGAACGCTCATGGCCTGGCAACGCGGGAAACCGACCTCTGGGAAGCACGTGGTCTGCGCGAAGTCTTCGGCCCAAACGATCCGCCGGTTTTTGCAGGCAAGGGATTTGTCGGCCATTGTAGTGCGGCTGCCGGGGCAGTGGAACTGTACTTCTCGCTGCTGGCGCTCCAGAAAGCCGCCTTGCCGGGGAGCATCAATTGCGATCATCCCGACCCGGAATGCAGAGTGCACGTGCACACCGGCGTGCCGAGAGCGCTCCGCACGCCCTATGTATTAAAGTTGAGCTTTACGGACCTCGGCCAGTGCGCAGCGATCGTATTGCGCCGCTGGGAATGACAGGATTATGCTCATGCGTCGTCGTGTGGTGATTACCGGCATGGGGGCGATTACGCCGCTCGGCCATTCGGTCGCGGAGCTGTACGACGCACAAATCCACGGCCGCAGCGGCGTGGACTGGATCAGCCACTTTGACGCCAGCACGTTCCCCACGCGCTTTGCCGCGGAAGTGAAGAATTTCAGTCTGTCCAAGTTCTTGCCCAATGCGGAACGTTATCGCGATGCCGGACCCAATACGTTATTTGCCTTGGTTGCCGCCAAAGAGGCCCTAGCCGACGCCGCCATTCCAACAAACTTACCGCGAGAGCGGTTTGGCATCTATCTGGGCAACGGAGACGGCGCGAGTGACTTTTTCAATCTCGTCGCCGCCATTGCAAAAGCCTCGCTACCCGACCGCACGGTTGCCGACGTGCCCACATTCACGGAAGCCGCGCTGCGTACCTTTGATCCGGGCCACGAATACGAGCTGGAAATCCACACGACCGCGGGGCAGCTGGCGCAAGAATTCAATTTGCCAGGTCCGAATTTCACCTGCCAGACGGCCTGCGCTGCCAGCAGCCAAAGTGTTGGCGAAGCGCTACAACTCATCCGTCAAAACGACGCCGACATCATGCTGGCCGGCGGTTCGCACAGCATGATTCATCCCTTTGGGGTGACCGGTTTCAATCGGCTTACGGCCCTTTCGACGCGCAACGATTCCCCATGCAAAGCATCGCGTCCGTTCGACCTCAACCGCGATGGCTTCGTGCTGGGCGAGGGCGCGGGCATGGTCGTTCTCGAGGAACTGGAGCATGCCCGGAAACGGGGCGCGAATATCTACGCCGAGCTGACCGGTTACGGCTCAACGGCCGACGCTTTTCGAGTTACCGATAGCCACGATGAAGGCCGCGGCGCCATCGCTTGCATGCGCGAAGCCCTGCGCGACAGCGGCCTGGATCCGGCGGCCATGGGCTACATCAATGCCCACGGCACCAGCACGAAGGTCAATGATCAGGTGGAAACACTCGCCATCAAAAACGTTTTTGGCGAGCACGCCTACCGCATACCCGTTTCCAGCAGCAAGAGCATGATGGGTCATCTCATCTCGGCGGCAGGAGCAACGGAATTGATCATCATCGTCATGGCCATGCGCAAGGGCGTGCTGCCGCCCACAATCAACTATGACACTCCCGATCCGGAATGCGACCTCGATTACATTCCCAACACGGCCCGCGAGAAGTGGGTCGACCACGTGCTGAGCAACAGCTTCGGTTTCGGCGGGCAGAACGCTTCGCTGATTGCAAGCCGTTTTAAGGATTGAACCGCAGCGCCGGAGGTGAGTCGTGCTTTGGATCTCGATCGGCATGGCGGTTCTGCTCACGTTGCCGCTCGTTCTCTTCATTCTCCTGGCTGCCTTGTACTGGTATTTGCGCCTGGCCTATGTCCCTTTTATCGAGCGAATTTTTCAAGAAATCCCTTATTTCAACGTGCCACGCGGCCAGCCACTGCCCGGCGCCGAGCACGTGGCCGTTCCTACTTCCGATGGCCTCACTTTGGCGGGTTGCTATTTTCGCCGCTGCCGGCCGCGGCGCGGTGTAATCTTGTTTGGCCTGGAGTTCGGCTCCAATCGCTGGTCCTGCCTGGCGTACTGCGAACATCTGCTGGAAGCCGGCTACGACGTCTTCACCTACGAGCCGCGCAATCAGGGCGATAGCGACGCCGAACCGAAACTCGAACCGCTCCAATGGGTCTCCGATCGCGACCTGCGCGATGCCCAAGCGGCGCTGGCATACTTGAAATCGAGACCGGATGCCGATCCAAACGGCATCGGCTGGTTCGGCATCAGCAAGGGCGCCGGGGCCGGCATAGTCGCCGCGGCCGAGGACTCGTACGTACGTTGCGCCGTGACGGATGGCATGTATTCCAGTTGCATTACCGTCGTGCCCTACATGCGGCATTGGATTCGCATCTACAACAAAAACTACACCGTGCAGGAACTGCTGCCGACCTGGTATTATGCCCTGTTCGCCAAGCTCGGCATTCGCCGGGTGGGCCGGCAGCGCGGCGTTGAGTTTCTGCACGTGGAGCAGGCTCTGCGCCGCTTCGGCCGGCCCTTGCTCATGCTGCACGGGCAACAAGACGGGTACATCCAGCCCGAGATGGCGCTGAAACTGTTCGAACATGCTCGCCCTCCGAAAGATTTCTGGATGATTCCCGGGGCCAATCACAATAAGGGGCTGGAAGTGGCCGGCGACGAGTATCGCCGCCGGGTTCGGGACTTCTTCGATCAGCACCTGGCAGGTGAATTGGTTCAGCCCTCGCAATCGGCGGCGTAACGCCGCTTGCAGCTTCGCCGGCGGAAATACCATGTTACGCGTGGCGTTCGTCTATACACTTGGCCGTCTGCTCGCCTGGCCGACCCGCCGCAGGCTCTACGAATTCGACCGCCTTGCCCAACATCCGAAAGCCGTTCAAGAAGCGATCCTGCAGCAAATCATCGCCTCGCAAGCCGACACCCGTTTTGGCCGCGATCATGGCTTTGGCGCCATCCGCACCGTGGCCGACTTCCGCCGCCAGGTACCGGTTGCGCCCTACGAATACGTGCAGCCCTACATCGAGCAAGTGCAACGCGGCGACACACGAGCCTTGCTTAGCGACCCGGTCCTCATGTTCGCGCTGACCAGCGGCACCACGGCCGCGCGGAAATTCATCCCGGTCACGCAGCGCTACCTGCAGACCTATCGCCGCGGCTGGAACCTGTGGGGCATTCGCGCCATGCGCGCGCACAAGCGCGAAATCACCTTGCGGCCCATCGTGCAGCTGGTCGGCGACCCCGATGAATTCCGCACCGAGGCCGGCATTCCTTGCGGCAGCATTTCCGGTTTCACCGCCGAGGTGCAGCGCCGGCTTATTCGTCGGCAATACTGTGTCCCCGCCTGCACGGGCCGAATCAAGGATTCCACCGCCCGAACGTACGTGGGGCTGCGTTTCAGCATTCCGCACGCGATTGGCATGCTGCTCGCCGCCAATCCCTCATCGCTCGTTCAACTGGCGCGCGTTGCCGACAAATATAAGGAAGAACTCATTCGCGACCTGGGTCAGGGCACGCTGAACAAGGATCTCGACATTCCTGCCGCCATTCGCGCGGAGCTCCAGCCGCGACTTCAGCGGAAGCCGGGCTTGGCCCGCCGCCTGGCCGCGATCGCGGAACGCAGCGGCCGGCTCTACCCCAAGGACTTCTGGAATCCAGCGCATCTGTTGATCGGCACCTGGACCGGCGGCAGCGTTGGCCCGTACCTTCGGCAATTGCCGCAATACTACGGCGCGACGTTCCTGCGCGATCTCGGCCTCGTCGCCAGCGAAGGCCGCATGACTATTCCCGTCGAAGATAACACTTCGGCCGGCGCGCTCGACATCACTTCACATTACTTCGAATTCATTCCCGAAGAGGAAAGCGAATCGAAGCAGCCCACGGTGCTTGCCGCGCATGAGTTGATCGAGGGCCGGCATTACTTCATTCAGCCCACGACCGCCTATGGTCTCTACCGCTACGACATTCGCGACCTGGTGAAAGTGACCGGCTTCCACGGCCGCACGCCGCTCTTGCAATTCCTGGGCAAGGGCAACAGTTTCGCCAACCTCACGGGCGAAAAGCTGTCGGAACATCATGTGACGCGGGCCATGGAAGTCGTGACACGGCAGCACGGGGCCGGACCGTCTATTTACAGCGTCGCCCCGGTGTGGGATGATGCCCAGCCGTATTACGGCTTGTTCGTGGAGCGCGGCGATGAGCCCGTCGGCGAGCGCGGCCCGCGCTTTTTGCAAGACTTCGACCGCTGCCTGATGGAACACAATACGGAGTATGCCAGCAAGCGCGACAGCCGCCGGCTCGGCCCCGTGCGCCTGGAAGTGCTGCCGCCCGGCTTCTGGCAGCAGTGGGACCGCGAGCGGCTGCGCCGCTCCGGCGGCGTGCCGGAGCAATACAAGCACCCGTGCCTGGTCGGCGATCTGAATTTCCACCAAAGCGCGCCGGTGCAGGAAGAGATCAAGCCCGCGGCGTAACTCAGTGATCAGAGCCGCGCACGGAGCGCAGCGCAGTAAGCGGCAAACACCGACTGGCCGCTTACTGTGCTGCGCTCCGTGCGCGGCTCTGACACGCATCGGCCGTTTCCATAATAAACCTGTATGAATCAGGAATCCTCCCTAGCAACTCCGACTTCCGCCACCGATCCGGCGCGGGCTGCGCGCCGGGCCATGTTCATCGTCTTTCTGGTCGTTTTCATCGATCTGCTCGGTTTCGGCATCGTCTTGCCGTTGTTACCGCTGTACGCCGTCGATCTGCTGGTGCCGCTTTTCCCGAATAACCCGGAACGCGTCGGCCTCATGCTTGCGGTGCTGATGGCCTCGTTCTCGCTAATGCAGTTCCTCTTCGCCCCCATCTGGGGCCGGATATCGGACCGGATTGGCCGCCGGCCGATCTTGCTGCTCGGCCTTGCCGGCTCGGTGGTCTTCTACAGCCTGTTTGGCTATGCGTCGTACATCGGCTTCGCCGGCCATGCTGAGCTGGGAATCCTGCTGATCCTCATTTCCCGTGTCGGCGCCGGTATCGCGGGCGCGACGATCTCCACGGCGCAGGCCGTGATCGCCGACACCACCACGCTGGAAAATCGCTCCCGCGGCATGGCGCTTATCGGTGCGGCTTTCGGCATCGGCTTCACGTTTGGGCCGCTCCTGTGCTTTGCCTCGCTCTTTGTCGAATCGAAGGCGGCGCCCGGCGGAGCGGCCGCGATTTTATCATTCATCGCCCTCTGCCTGGCGCTCTGGCTGCTGCCCGAAACTGTCCGCAAGGCCCAGGGCGACGTGGGCCGACGGCACTGGCTGAAATTCGGCAGCCTCCTACAAGCGCTGCGCACGCCGGCCATTGGAGCGCTCATTATTACGTTCTTTCTGGCCACCGTGGCCTTTGGCTCGCTGGAGTCGACGCTGGCGTTGGTGAATCAGTTCCTGTTCTCTGGTGGCGGCAAGGTGCTGAAGATTCTGGAAATGACGGCCGAGCAGCGCGACGAAATCTTTCGCAAGAGTTCGCTGATCTTCGCCTACGTCGGCTTTACGCTCTTGCTGGTGCAGGGTTTCTTCTACCGCCGTTTTGTGCGGAAAATCGGCGAAGTGCGCTTCATGCGCGCCGGCACCCTGCTGATGGTCTGCGGCCTGTGTGGCGTCATTGCCATGATGGTATTCCTGTCGCAGGGCCAGTTCGGATCGCTCGGTCATGCCCTTGCGCTGGCGATGGTCATACTGGCCGTTCTGGTGACGGGCTTCGCACTGATGACCCCCTCCGTGCAAGCGCTAATCTCGAAACGAGCCGATCCAACGCGGCAAGGCGAAATCCTGGGAGCCAACCAATCCGCCTCGGCTCTGGCGCGAATTATTGGTCCGGCCCTGGGCCCGTCGTTGTTCTTCCTCGACTCGGCCCATGTGCTGCCGTACATTGTGGGGGCGGTGCTGATGACGGTTGTGTTTTTGCTGACGTTGAGGATAAGGCAAGAGTGAACGTAGAACGGAATTTATTCCGTTCCCGTAATATCGAACGGAATAAATTCCGTTCTATGTTTCTTCCGCGAATGGAATCGCGCCATGAATCCACTTCTCGACAGTTGCGAAGCCCGCAACATCGCGTTTGTCAAGCCCAGCGCCCTGGGAGATATCGTTCACAGCCTGCCGGTGTTGCACGCGCTGCGCCTCCGTTTTCCGCAAGCCAAAATCACGTGGGTGGTGAACCAGACGTACGCGTCGCTACTCGAAGGCCATCGCGAATTGAATGAGGTTCTGGCCTTCGACCGCAAAAACGGCCTCCGCACATTTCCCGCCTTGGCCCGCGAACTTTATCGGCGAAAATTCGATCTCGTCATCGACTTGCAAGGCCTGCTGCGCACCGGGCTCATGACGGCCGCAACCCGTGCTCCGCGACGAGTAGGTTTACAGACCGCACGTGAAGGCGCGAGGTTTTCTTACACCGATGTCTTGCCGATCCCGTTGTTTAGCGGGGGACCCGGGGGGTCCCCCGCTAAACGCCACGCCGTCGATCGCTACTGGGTCGTCGCCGAAGCCCTGGGCGTCGGCCATCTCGACAAGTGTTTTATTCTTCCGATTTCCGATTGCGCCCGCAGCTGGGCTGCCCAGCGCCTGGCGAATGCCCCTCGCCCCTGGCTTGCGATCAGTCCTGGTTCGCGCTGGCCGACGAAGCGCTGGCCGCCCGAGCATTTCGCGGCCGTGGCCCGTCGCGCCCAAACCAACTTCGGCGGCACCGCTATTCTAGTTGGCTCTACTGATGAACGCGGCGTGTCCCACGCTGTCAGCCAGGCGATTGCCGAGTCGAAGCGGGACCTCAGCGGCAAAACCACCCTTCCCCAACTCGCCGCGCTCCTCTCGCTCGCCGATGTGGTGTTGGCCAACGACAGCGGCCCGCTGCACCTTGCGGCCGCACTCGGCAGGCCCGTTGTCGCGCCGTATACCTGTACTGAGGTGGGGCTGCACGGCCCGTACGGGCAGTTTCACCACGCGGTGCCAACCAGCGTTTGGTGCGCGGGCAGCTACCGCAAGCGCTGCGGCCGGCTCGAGTGCATGCACGAACTCACGCCCGACCGGCTTTGGCCTGTTCTTGAAGAGGCGCTGTTCACATGGGCAAGCCGTTGCCATTCCGCTTGATCCTGGCCAGCGGCTCGCGCGATCGCCGCAAGCTGCTGGCCGAGGCCGGCTATTCCTTCGACGTGCTGCCCGCCAACATCGATGAGCCCACGCAAGCCCGCTTCGCCAGTTGCCGGCAATACGTGCAGGAAGTGGCCTGGCTGAAAGCGGCCGCCGTGGCCGCGCAAGTGAACGCCGGCGTCATCCTCACGGCCGACACGGTCGGATGGCACAACGGTGAAGTCATTGGCAAGCCCACCGATGCCGACGACGCCCGCCGCATCATCCGCATGCTCGGCGGCACCGTTCACGAACTTTGGACCGGCGTCTGTCTGTGGAAACGCCCTGAAGAATGGCAACTCGCCTGGCAGGAAGTCAGCCTGGTAACCGTGAAGAAGTTTACCGACGCGGAATTGGAGGCCTACATCGCCACCAACCGCTGGGTCGGCTGCTCCGGGGCATATTCCATCGAAGGCGCTACCGACCCGTACACGCGCGTGGTGCAAGGCAGCGTGAGCAACGTCATCGGCCTGCCGATGGAATCGCTGGAAAAAATGCTGGATTGGATGCCGAACTCGCTGAGGGGTGCGCTGTAATTCTTTGTTTTGAGCCGGAAGCGCAAGCGACCGGATGAGGGACCGCAACCCCGGTCCAGTCGCTTGCGCTCATGGCTCCTGAGAGCCATCATGAAACTCATCCTCGCCATCGTTCAGCCGCAGAAGCTCGAAGCCGTGAAGGAAGCGCTGGCCAAGGTCGAAGTCTTCCGCCTCACGATCGTAGACGTGCAAGGCTTCGGCCGGCAAAAAGGGCACAGCGAAGTCTACCGCGGCCACGAACTAACCGTGAATCTGCTGCGGAAAGTGCAACTGCAGATCGCGGTGAACGAGGACTTCGTCGAGCCGACGGTGAATGCCATCATGGAAGCCGGCCGCACCGGCCCCGAAGGCCGCATCGGCGACGGCAAGATCTTCATCCTACCGCTGGAAGACTGCATCCGTATCCGCACCGGCGAACGCGGGCCTGAAGCGATCTAATGAATGATGAGTGGTGGTAATTTCCAAGCCGCAAGGCGAGTCTTCGAGCCCTGCGGATCGCAACCGCGGAGATTAACATGGCGGCCGGACTTTTACTTTGCGATGACCTGATCTTCACTAGCCGGATCGTCGGCACCGGCCGCGACCTTGGTCTGGAATTGCGCTCGGCGAAGACCGTCCCCGCACTACTCGACCTGGCCCGCAAGCAAGCGCCGACTTGCGTCATCCTTGATCTTGCACTCGCTGGGCCATCCATTGCTGATACCGTAGCGCAGCTTCGCCACATCGCGCCGGCCATGCGCATCGTCGCTTACGGCTCCCACGTCGATACTACCACACTCCAAGCCGCCCGCGCTGCAGGCGGCGACCCGGTGCTGGCACGCAGCCAATTCGTGGAGCGGTTGCCTGTGGAGTTGAAGGGATGGATGCAGCCAAACTCGTAACAGTTTCCCCAAGCCGCGGAGCGAGTCTAGGAGCCCCGCGGGTCACTCGTCGTGGCATTCATTTCTTCTCCCGGATGGCGAAGAGATCCCTATCCGATGCGAGATACAGCGTGCCGTTGGCGAAAATAGGATTGGCCCTGATCTCTTGGCCCACATCAACAGTGCCCAGGAGCTTCTTTTGCAGGCCGCACGCGAAGATTAAAATTTCGCCGTCTTCGTCGGCGACGTACACTTTCCCGTCCACGCAGAGCGGCGATTTCTGAATCCCCGCTCGGGCATCGTGAACCCACAGATGCTCTCCGGTTCTGGCATCAAAGCAATGGAGCCAGCCGCCAGTTTCGGCGGCGTAGACCAGACCCTCGTGAATTACACACGTGCATATGGTGTTGCCGAACAGATACTCGCGCCCGGCAAGCGACTTGGGCTCGGAGGGAGCCTTCGCCTCGCGTGTCGACCATACCACGGCCGAGTTGGCATTTCGCTTGCCTTTTCCAGGCTCGGCCTCCAATTCGCGGCTGACATCTCCCTCGCGAGTCGGGTCGATGCAGAACAGGCAGCCGTAGCCCTCTTTGCCTGTGTCTTGTCCAGTCGCAACGTAGACGCGGCCATCGTACGCGACCGGCGTGGCGACGATGTAATTTCGTTCGTTGTTGCTTCGCCCGTAACTGAATTTTGCGTCCTTGCGGTTTAGATCGCACTTCCAAATGAGCGCTCCGGTTTTTGCATCGAAGGAACGAATCCAGCCGTCGCCCTGGCCGAAAATAACTTGGGCACGACCTTTCACTTCCATTACGAGTGGAGTGGACATCTGGAACTGAATGATATTCTTACCCGGCAAATTATCCTTCCAGACCAGTTTACCCGTCGCTTTTTCGAGGCAGAGCAATGAGGGCGCGTCTGAAGCGAGCCCAGTGGCACTTTCGTCGCCATTAGCGGTCGAGATGTAAAGCCAATCTTTATATCCGACTACTGACGGTGCCAAGCCGGCTAGCGCTGGGCACCATGGCAAGGCCGGTCCCACACCGAACTCCTTGCGCATGTCTACCGACCAAAGGACCTTCGGATCGCCCGTACCGCGCTTGAGCGGACGCAGATCTAGGTACTCGACCTCGCTGCGGTAATTGATGTGCCACAGCCGGTTGCCTTCCACCAGCGGAGAGCATCGCATCCGAACGTCAATTTCCGGTTGCGGCAAAAAAACTCGGCCCAAAGCTTCGATAATGTCTTTCGCGGGTTTTTCTGGACCTTGTGCCTTTCCATTCCGCGGCGAAGCATGTTGGTACAACAGCTTGCCGTCGTGCTCTCGAAAACACATGAGGACCGTGTTATCGTCGTTCTTTGCCGTGCCGTACGGCTGACTTGTGCCAACCCATATCATGCCATCCGCAATGACCGGAGTACCGTATGGGCGATCCCCTATTCTCGTCGACCAGGCGATGTTCTTGGCTCGACTGACCAGCTTGCCCTCGCTCACGACATCGAACGCGAAATCGACCGGCGCGCCCTTCTCGGGGCTGACCGCGTAATGCGACCAATCACGGCCCCACATGGGCCAGTCGTCGGCGAAGTTGCGCGCCGGAAGCGCGAAGCAAACCACACAGGCAACGATGCCAATCCCGAATCGCAAAAGCAAAGTGGGCATGGCAAACCTCCGGGAACGGGAAGCGTCCAGTGGACTGTCCGGGGTCGAAAAGGGCTCGATAAGGACTATATGAATTTGAGCCAAATAAACGTGCGAGAAATCGCCGAATTCCCCAGTTCCCCGAAGGAGTTCTTAACTCAGCGCTTTTCCTTCTTCAGACTTTCGATGTAAGCGCGCAGGTCATCCACGTAAATGCCTTCGATTGCGTCCACCTGAATTGGCGGCTCCGGCGGCTTTGAATCCAGGTGATGGGTGTAGCCGCGTGTCTCAATGATCCATCCCTTTTGCACTTCCACCTTTGGTTCCTGGCCGGCGAACAAACTGGCTGCCAGCAGCACTGTTGTGATCCCCATGAGATTTCTTCCCCGCTCAAGAGTGAAAATTGATCCCTCTCATATAACCGACATAATTGCCGTTCGTTTGCTTCAATACCCATTAGTCGCCAAACCGGTGTTGGTAACAAAACGATGGAGAATCTTTACATTTCCAGCTCTGTAACCACCACCGCCGCCATGATATAATGGCGCTCCCCGCACGCAGAAAGAGGATGGAGCATGCAGCCGACGATTCCGCCAGGGATCAGCTTGGACGATCCGGCATTGTACATCAATCGCGAGCTTAGCTGGTTGGAATTCAATCGCCGAGTGCTCGAGGAAGCCCAAGATCCGCGCGTGCCGGCGCTGGAACAGCTTAAGTTCCTGGCCATTTTCACGTCGAATCTCGACGAGTTTTTCATGGTGCGGGTGGGCGGCTTGCAGCAAAAAGTGCTGGCCGGCGTGATTCGCGGCTCGGGAGCTGACCGCATGCCGCCCCGCGAGCAGTTGGAGCGCATCAGCCAGACCGTGCGGCAGATGGTCGAAGACCAATACCGCGCGCTGCGCGACAACGTGCTGCCCGTGCTGGCTGCCGAAGGCATTGTCATTCGCAATGAGAAAGACCTTACCGAAGCCCAGCGCAAACTGGTGGCCGAGATCTTCCATCGGGAGATCTTCCCCGTGCTCACGCCGCTGGCCATCGACCCAGGCCATCCTTTTCCGCATTTGGCAAACAAGTCGCTGAACCTGGCCACCATGATGCAACGGCCGCACCACACGGAAAAGCTCTTCACGATGGTGCAGGCACCGGCTGTGCTGCCGCGCTTCATTCAGCTGCCCTCGGAAAAGGGCCACACCTTCCTTCCGCTTGAAACCGTCATTCGCATGCACCTGCAGGATCTGTTCCCCGGCATGCTGCATGACCCCTCGGCAGTTTTCCGTGTCACGCGCGACAGCGAATACGAGATCGACGACGATGAAGTGGAAGACCTGCTGAAGACCATTGAAGAAGAAGTGCGCAAGCGCCGCCGGGGGGATGCGGTGCGGCTGGAAATTGAAGCCGGCGCCTCGCCGGAGATTGAGCAAGTCCTCATGCAGGCCCTCGACTTGGAGCCGCAGGATATTTACCGCATTCCAGGCTTGCTCGACCTGGCCGGCATGTTCCAGATCTACAATCTACCGGGCTATCCGCACCTGCGCGATCCGCAGGCCATTGCCCAACCGGTGATGGAGTTCACCCAGGCCTCGAATGTCTTCGCCGCCATTCGGGCCAAGGACATTCTGGTGCACCATCCGTATGAGTCATTCGTGCACGTGGTTGATTTCATCGAGGCGGCCGCGACCGACGACAAGGTACTGGCCATCAAGCAGACGCTGTACCGCACCAGCAGCGATTCTCCGATTGTGCTCGCGCTCCAGCGCGCGGCCGACCGCGGCAAACAGGTGACGGCCGTGATCGAACTCAAGGCCCGGCTGGATGAAGAACGCAATATCCAGTGGGCGCGGGAACTGGAGCGCTCCGGCGTACACGTGGTCTTCGGCTTTGTGGATCTGAAAACGCACTGCAAGATCGCGCTGGTGGTGCGCAAGGAAGACGACGGTATTCGCCGCTACGTGCATCTGGCCACCGGGAATTACAACCCGCAGACGGCCCGCATCTATACGGATTTGGGCTTCTTCACCTGCAACCCGGACTTCGCGGAAGATGCCTCGGCACTCTTCAATTACCTGACTAGCTACGGCGAATTGCCGCAATGGCGCAAGCTTGTGGTGGCGCCGTCGCGGATGCAGACGTTCATGATCGAACGCATCGAGCAAGAGATCAAGCACCAGCAAGCGGGCAAGGAAGGGCGGATCATCGCGAAGCTAAACGGCCTGTTGGAGCCGGCGGTGATCCAGGCGCTCTACCGGGCGAGCCAGGCGGGTGTGAAGATTGACTGTATTTGCCGCGGCATTTGCGCCTTGCGGCCCGGCGTGCCCGGAGTGAGCGAAAACATCCGTGTACGCTCGATCGTGGACCGCTTTCTGGAGCACAGCCGCATTTACTTCTTCGGCAACGCCGGCGATCCGCTCGTGTACATTGGCTCGGCCGATTGGATGGATCGGAACCTGAGCCGGCGCGTGGAAGTCGTGTTCCCCATCGAGCAGCCAGACCTGAAACAGCGGCTCATTCACGAAATCCTGGCCACGTCGCTGGCGGATAATCAGAAGGCGCGGGAGCTGCTGCCGGATGGTTCGTGGCGGCGCGTGCAGCCGCCGGACGCAACACCGCCGGTGCGCAGCCAGCAGCGCTTCTTGGAGTTGGCCCTGGCCAGCAGCGCCCGCCGCCAGGCAGCGCAAGTCATTTCGCTGCCCGTCAGCAGCAACGGCGAACCCCAGCCGGTGCGCAAACAGCGCCGGCGGGCGAAACAGACCTGACGAATGTGGAATTCGGAATGCGGAATAAAGACAAGTAAAGCTGGACGATGTCTTGATTCCGCATTCGGAATTCCGCATTCACACTACCGCGGCATCACGACTGTGCTATTGCTGGTTGTATACGCCGGGGTGCTCGGCTGGCTCACCACAGGGGCCGGGCCCGTTGGTTGACCAGTAGTAGTATAGGGGACGGCGTGGATGGGTCCGTTATTGGCGTGTTCGCAATCACACATACCGGCGACGTGCCGGCAACCCACGGCCACTTGCAACAACAACAGCAAACCTGCCAAAGGCAAAAGCCGACGCATGGCATCCTTACCTTTCAATAGCCCACGAGATCCGTGCCGATAATTCGCGCTGGCCGCGGTCAAGCAGGCAAGAGGTAGAGCTTGTGGAATTCTTTCGACGAGCGCAAAGTCGTTGCCTCCATTGCCACGCTTATGCGCCCGATGATGGCTTTCTTCGTCATCCTTGCCTTCCAAGCTTGACGCTTTTCAGAGGTCAGTAGTCAGTGGTCAGAGGTCAGTTGGAAGGACGCGATTGTCAGATAAACTGCGTAAGCCGTACAATTCCTCGGTTCTGATCTTTGACCTTTGATGCCGGACTTCTGATTATGGACGTAATACTTCTCGCCGCGGGACTGGGCACGCGACTGCGGCCGCACACGCTAACCACGCCGAAGCCCCTGCTGCCCGTGCAAGGCCGGCCCCTACTCGACTGGATCCTTGGCGCTTTGCCGCGCGAAGTCGATCGCGTGATCGTGGTCGTGAATTACCTCGCGGAGCAGATCGAAGCGTATCTGAAGACACAGCAGCATGTTCCCAAATGGACCACGGTGCGCCAGCAGCAGCCGAAAGGGACCGGCGATGCCCTGCGCTGCTGCCGGAGCCACGTGCAATCGGAGCGCTTTCTCGTGCTCAACGGCGACGATTTGTACGGCGCCGAGGACTTACGCCGTCTCAGCGAAAAGCCCGCCGGCTTGCTCGTGCATGCGGTGGATGAGCCCTCGAAATTCGGCATCGTCTTCACCCGCCCCGACGGCACGCTGGAAAAGCTCGTCGAGAAACCGAAGCTCGAAGGCCGGCAAATGGCGAACATCGGCGCCTATCTCTTCCCGCGCCGTGCGCTCGACATCGACCTGCCCCTCTCGGCCCGCGGCGAATACGAGATTACCGACACCGTCTCGGCCATCGCGAAGGAGCAGCCGTTCTTTGCCGTGCCGGCGAATTTCTGGCTGCCGATTGGAACGGTGGAAGCATGGGAGGCGGCGCAGGGGGCGGACTTGCGGCCGGTAGAGAAGAGCTAGGTCTGCAAACCCAGTCGTTTTCGAACCTCCGTTCGGATTGTTGCCGCCCTTCGTAGCGCGGATTAGGCATCACGCTTGGTGGCGGTTCGGCCCGGGTAACGATATTCCACCGCATAACTGCCGAACGTAACTAAGCCTCGTCGAAGTGGTTTCAACGTTGCGTCCAGCGGCAACAGTAAATTGAGCAAGCGATCAAGATCGTGAATCCTGGGGACAGGGAGGCCCAGCTCTTGCAAATATGCTTTGAAATACTTTTCAGCTGTTTGTTGGCAGTGGAAGCAAAGCTGGTCATGAAACGGCTCGTTGCCCCGTCCGATCTTTACGGCGAGCCGGTAATCGGCGTCGGCTTTGCGAACCCATTGGCCGGTTTTTCTTTGCATAAAGCACTTTGCCCTTTTCCAAGACTTCACGCAAAAACCAATCCGAGTCGTCCAGGTCACGTTTGAGCCCTTGGGGGGTCCGCACAATCAGGTCCAATGGAAAGGGCGCGGGGAGCGCGAGCCGGATGCGGATCGCTTGCGTGACTTCTCGCACCGCGGGCATAATGACCAACAGATCGACGTCGCTGTCCAGATGAGGTGTCCCGTATGCGTATGAGCCGAAAAGGATGACTTTGTCTGGATCAAAACGCCTTGCAATTTGCCGTACGTAACGCCGGATTGCTGCAACAGGGATTTGCTGCGAGCAATGGCGGCGCGATGAAGGGCGGGAACGGATTTTCAAATTCACTTGAGCCATGTTCACATTCTACCGAGGCAGAGTTAGTGCGTACCAGGTAAAATAATCACGATCATGGAAGCGTTGTACATAGCCTGTCCGATTTGCAAAGAAGCAGTCTGCGCGGGAAAGCGCTGGGCTTTCGCTTATCTTGCCATGCCTGGTATTGCTCCAGTCGGTGGCACTGCTATTGCTCAGGGCATTTTGCGGGCCAATGATTATTGGCGGGTGCCAGAGGGTCAAGAATGGAACTGGCAGCGTGAACTGCTACCGCGCGTCCGCACTTTCCTTGAAGAGCACGCCGGCCACGAACTCCGGTTGGGATTCGCTGCTCATGTCCGGATGCCATTATTCCAAGACGAGCGATTCCGAAGTAAGCAGCCTTTGAAGGTTGGATGTCTCACTGATTGGAATGCACCATTTACTGAGGCGGGCAAGCAAGTCCCTTTGCCAGCAAACGAAGTGATCGTCATTTCGCATGATTCGGTTCCTGGAGCGTTAGGCGTGGGATGCCTCCCCGAGCGCTACGCAGAACTTCACGACTATTTCGTCCCAGCCGAATATCGAAGCGCTCCCTTGTACGAAGGTTATCATCTTGTAATTGAGATAATCGAGATACTTACTGGATGCAAGCGTGTTCGTTAGTCCGAATCGTCGCCGTAACGGGAAATTGCTTGCCGGCAACTTGCCACTACCTCTCCCTCCGGTATCCATCTCTTTACCGCCTTTCGACCGCTACTCGTACTTATGGAACCATCATGAAGCGCAATTGGCCTGTCTCGTTCGCAGCCATCCTCATCATCGTCACCGCCGCCCTCGCCCAAAATCCCGCCGAGCCCTTGCGCACCGCGGGCGATCGCCCCATCGACATTTCGCACATCCGGCTCGATCTCAAGGTCGATTTGCCGAAGAAGACCGTCGATGCAATGGCCTCCATTGATTTCCGCACCACGCGGGCGCAGAATGGTTTCGCGCTGGATGCCGTGGGCTTCGAAGTCAAAGGCGTTACGCTTATACAGGGCAAGCCGGTGCAAGTCTCTTACCGGCATGACGGGCAGCACCTGATGATCGATTTTCCGGAGCGCTGGGCCGAGAACGAGAAGGGCCAGCTGGTAGTCGATTACCGCGTCCGTGAGCCGAAAGACGGCCTCTACTTTTTCGGCCCCACCAAGGCCGAGCCGGAAGTGCCGTGGATGCTCTGGAGCCAGGGCGAGCCCATCGCTAATCGCTACTGGTTCCCGTGCCTCGATCACCCCGACCAGAAACAGACCACGGAAATGATCGTCACCGTCGCCGACGGCTACGAGGTGCTGTCCAATGGCAAGCTCGTGAGCAAGAAGCAGAATGGCGACAAGACGAAGACTTTCCACTGGAAGCAAAACACGCCGCACGTGAGCTACCTGGTCACCCTCGTCGTCGGCCAGTTCGATATTGTGCGTGAAGACTGGAAGGGCCGCGAGGTTTCGTACTACGTGCCCAAGGGCAAGGCGAAAGACATTCAGCGCACCTTTGGCCGCACCCGCGAAATGATCGACTTCTTCAGCAAGCGTTTTGGCATCGACTATCCGTGGGATAAGTACTCGCAGGTCGTCGTCGAGCAATTCACGGCCGGCGGCATGGAGAACACGAGTGCCACCACGCTGCACGAATATGCTATCCATGATGCCCGCGCGATGATTGACAGCGACCCAGACGGACTCATTTCCCACGAACTCGGCCACCAGTGGTGGGGCGACCTGGTCACTTGCCGCGACTGGTCGCATTTGTGGCTGAACGAAGGTTTCGCCAGCTATTGCGAGGTCCTGTGGGACGAACACCACAACGGGCCGGACGCGGCAGCGTACAACCTCATTCACAAGGCTCGCAGCGCCGTGCGGGATGCCAAGGACCGGCCTGTGATGGACCGGCGCTATCCGCACCCCATCAACATGTTCGACGCCCGTTCCTATCCGAAGGGCGCCTGGCTATTGAACATGCTCCGGAAGAAACTCGGCGACGACGATTTCTTCAAGGCCCTGCAAGTCTACGGCACCGAGCAGCGCTACAAGAGCGCCGAGACCGGTGACTTCCGCCGCACGCTGGAGAAAGTCACGGGCCAGAACCTGGAGCGCTTCTTCTACGACTGGGCCGAGCGGGCCGGCAACCCGACGCTCGAAATCCACGTCGGCTATGCGCCCGAAAGCAAGATGGAGCGCATCATCGTCAAGCAAACCCAGCCGGGCGAAGCGTTTCAGTTTAACTTGCCGGTGCGGTGGCAGGCCAACGGCGAAACCAGCAGCTCCTGGCACGAGGAAACGCTGCCGGTGCGGGAAAAGGAACAGACGTTCTTCCTGAAGACCGGTCAGCCGCCGTCGCAGCTAGAGATTGACTGGAATCAAACCGTCCTGGCCGACTATCAGATTCACCAGGGCCGCGAATTGTGGCTACCGCAGCTGCACTCGCCGAGCGTGGCCATGCGGGTGCAGGCCGCGGCGCATTTCGGCAAGAGCAAGGAGCCGGCCGACCGCGAATTGCTGGCCAAGGCGCTAAAGGAAGAGCCGTTTTGGGGCGCGGGCGTGGAAATTGCCAACGCTCTTGGCGAATCGGGCGGCGACACTTGCCGCGACGCCCTGATCGACGGCCTGAAAATCGCTCAGCCCAAAGTTCGCCGCGCTTGTGCCGATGCGCTCGGCAAGTTCCCCAGCGATGCCAAGGTCGCTGCCGCCGTGAAGGAGCTGCTGAAGAAAGGCGACGAAAGCTACTTCGTGGAGGCCGCCGCGGTCGGTGCTTACGCCAAGCTCCGGCAAGGCGACACGGTTGCCGTGCTGCTGCCCTGGCTGGCCAAGGCCTCGTACCAGGAAGTGATCCGCTCCGCAGTGCTGCGGGGTTTCGGCGAGTCGGAAGATCTCTCGTCGCTCGACACGCTGCTTTCCTGGACGAAGAAAGGCAAGCCGACGCCGAGCCGTATTGCCGCACTGCAGGGCCTGGCCGCGCTGAACAAGAACGCCAACCCCGATGACGCGCAGCGCAAACAA
>DATGHS010000295.1:0-5909 GCA_035307785.1 Gemmataceae bacterium | reverse complement strand
CGATCACTTCCTCCGCATCAAGCGCGGCGACTTGGAATTCGAGACCGACAAGTTCATCCTCAAGAAGGGCGACACGGTCACGCTCAAGGTCGAATTGCTGCCAGGCAAAGTGCAGGTAGTTTCGACCGAGGGGAAGGTGATCGGAGAAAAAACCATCGCGCCGTCGGTTGCGTCCGGGGCTGCGCCACGCCTTGTGGTGCAAGCGCCTTCGAACACGCCATTCGCTCCAGGTAACGTCTTGCGTACCAGTGGTGACGGAATTCAACTGGACACGCCCAGCATTTCGCTGAAATCGCGAAACACGTGGACCGTGGAAGCCTGGGTCACCCCGCGCGAACCCCTTCCCGCGAGTACCGAAGCCGCCCTCGTGCTGATGGTGGAACCAGTATGGATCTCGCTGAAGGGGCAACGAAAATGGGCGTTGGGCGGGCCAGTGTCACGTCCGGTGGACACCATCTATGCCGACGGCAGAGTGGAAGCAAGCAAGCCGGTTCATCTTGCCATGTCGCGCGGGCCCCAGGGCGTTTCCTTCTTCGTCAATGGCGTGCGCGAGGGAGAACCGTTTCCGATTTTCTTCGGTGGCTCTCAAGGATGGCTGCGGTTTTTCCCGCCGGGCAATCCCGCGCGGCGTGATGTCGGCTTCAACGGCGACATCCATGAAGCTCGCGTGTCTTCCGTGGAGCGCTATCAGGGGAATTTCACTCCCAAGCCACGCTTCGAGCCGGATGCCGACACGATTGCCCTGTACCACTTCGACGAAGGGCAAGGCGACACCATCAAGGACGCCTCCGGCCACGGCCACGATGGCAAGATACTCGGCGCGAAGTGGGTAAAGGCGGACGGTTCGTCGATCGCACCAACGCCGGCCGATGGCTCTGTCTCGCTGTTCAATGGCAAGGACTTGACCGGATGGAAAGTCTTGGGCCACCCCGGCTGGACCATCAAGGACGGAGTTCTCATCGGCGAAACCGCCGCTCCGCGCGGCTGGCTCATGTCCGACAAAGACTACGCCGACTTCGAATTGAGCCTCGAATACATGCAGTCAGCCGGCGGCAATTCCGGCGTCTTCTTGCGGGCCTGGCCGGAAGGGCCGGTGAACGGCGATCAATTCATGGAACTCCAGCTTATCGATGATTCCAAGGTCGCCGATCCCAAGGCCAGAACCGGCGCCCTCTTCGACGTACTTGCCCCCAGTCCGCCTCCCAAGGCGACCATCAACCAGTGGCACCGCCTCGACATACGCCTCCTCACGCGCCAGTTACAAGTCAACTTTGACGGTCAAAAGATTCTTGCCACGAACCTAGACGACCACAGAGATCTTTTCAGTCGTATCCCGGGCTTGAACAAGACCGCGGGTCGAATCGGTTTGCAGCTTTACCCGGGAAGGATTGAGTTCAAGAACATCCGCGTGCGCGAGTTGGTCGCCGGGAAGGCAGAAGGCCTACCGCCGCAGAGCTTCAATGGCTGGGGCCAATTCATAGACCCCAACCACGATTGCCAGGTCGCCTACCAGCGCAACAAGGCGACAATTTCACTGGCAAAGGGCGTTCACGATATGGGTGCTCAGGGGACCGGCGCACCTCGTCTTCTTCAGGATCTCGACGGCGACTTTACAATTCAGGTCAAGGTCGGCAACATTACCTGCCCCGCCGATCCAAATCTATGGGCGAGCGGCGGTTTGTTGATTTGGAAGGACGAGAAGGAATTCATTCGCCTCGAACGCGTCTATCGGACGGAACAAGGCCAGCTTCGACAATTCTGCTTTCTCTACGCTTATCGCGACGGTAAACCATACTTCAACCTGGCAGAGCCAAGAAAAGCGTTGTGGGCGGACCTCGGATCGCCGCAGAACCCGACGCTATTGCGCTTGGAGCGCCTTCAGGGCAGGTTCTATCCCAGCGTCAGCGAAGACGGCGGAAAGAGCTGGAAACCGCACCCGTATGGATCATTTGCCATGGACTTACCCGCGAAGGTAAAGGCCGGCGCGGATGCCGTCGGTCTTTCCAACCACCCGATCACGGTGCAACTCGAGGACTTCAGTATCACACGTTCGAAGACCGTCAAAGATTACGGCCGCGTGGTCGATCCCGTCGGTGACTCCAAGATCACTACCGAGGGTTACAAGCTTGTCGTTCAAATTCCCGGTGCCTACCGCGATCTTCAGGCTGGCGGCGATGTCAGGAGCCCGCGCGTGCTACAAGAAGTGAACGGCGATTTCGTTGCTCAGGTCAAGATCGCCAACTTGCCTCGCGCCGAGGCTGGAACCATGATTCCGGGATTGGCCGGCGGCGCTTTTCATTCAGGCGGTCTGCTCGTCTGGAAAGACGACCAAAATTTCTTTCGCTTTGAGCATGTGTCGCGCGATGTGGACGGTAAGGTGCTACCCCTCTGCTGGCTCGAACCGTATCTGAACGGTGATAACGCCGTCGATCCGGCGACGAAAGAAGAACTTTGGGTGAATCATGAAGTGCCCGACAAGATCACGCATTTGCGCGTGGAACGCAAACAAGACGTGTTTTACCTCAGCTACAGCCAGGACGATGGTAAGACGTGGCTGCCGTTTGGCAAAGGCTCGATCAAATTAAGTTTGCCGGCCAAGCTTAAGGTGGGCTTGAGCGTCGTCAATAACACCACTCAGCCCCTCAAAGTCGAATTCGAAAACTTCCAGATTGTGCGTTCCGGATCAGCGCCGGCAGGTAATATGAGTGATCCGGTCGGCCCGCCGCCAAAGCCACTGCCGCCGCCGCCGGATTTAAGCAAGACAAAGCCTATTTACGAAGACAGATTTGCGAACGCGAAGAGCGGCTGGAACATCGCGGTCAAGGGCAACAGCGAATACAGCTACGACAAAGGACGTTATTTCCTGGTGGCCCCAACCGGCCGCTGGTCCGGTGCGCATTGCCCGCACGACGAGTTCTCCGATTTTGCTTGCGAAGTGGTTGGTCGCCTTGCGATTGGACAGGGAGGCTGGGCATTGCAAATCCGAAATCCGCAGCAAAAGCACGAACTCCGGATCGCAATCTCGAAGACCGGAACGTTGCGGGTCACGAAGATGCTGGACGACGGCTCTCCCGAACGGCTCGTGGGCCCGATTCAAAATCCCGCCATTAAAGACGGCGGCGAATGGAACAATCTACTGGTAATTGGTCGTCGCAACCGCTTCGAGATTTACGTGAACGGTGTCATGGTCTGTGAACCATTCGAGTCCGATTTTGTTCAAACACCGGCAAAGCTTGGCTTGGTCGTGAATTGCCCTCAGACTTCCGAATTAGCCCGGGCCGAATTCACACGCTTTACGGTTTGGTCTGCCCAGGGTCTGAGCACCTTCGAGCAGCGCCGCGATCAGATGACACTGACGAAATAGAAACTACGAGCCGGAAGCGTAAGCGACGGTTCCGTTCCGGGAGATTGCAAGATGCCCGCAGTTTCCGCCTGCCCCGATCAAGAAATGCTGCAGCGCCTCGCTTTGGGGAAGTTGGACCCCGAAGTCGTTGAGCCGCTGGCCCGGCATTGCGAGCAGTGCGCTAGCTGCATCGAATTGCTGCATGGACTGCGGGCCGGAGATAGCCTCCTGGCGGTGCTGGCGTCCCACGGCGACCCGCGCGAGTCGAAAAGTGCCCGCGCGATTAGCGATCTCATTGCCAGGCTGAAGTCCAATCCTCCTTCTGGTTCGGCGCTGAGGCCCAGCAAGGCGCCCGAGCGTGTCGTGAAGAAGCAATCGACGCTGCAGCTATCGTCGATGCACACGGCGGCCTCGATAGCGCCGGACGAGGCGGAAGAGCCGGCGGGATCGTCGGCGCTTGACTTCCTCGCCCCGCCCCAAGCGGCCGACGAAATTGGCCGCCTCGGTCATTACCGCGTGCTCAAGGTGCTGGGCCAGGGCGGCATGGGCGTGGTGTTCCAGGCCGAAGATCCTAAACTGGGCCGCATGTGCGCGCTGAAAGTGATGCTGGCTGATATTGCTCGCAACCCAGCCATGAAGGAGCGCTTCCTGCGTGAAGCCCGTGCAGCCGCCCAGGTCGAGCACGATCATATTGTTCCCATCTATCAGGTGGACGAAGATCGCGGCGTGCCGTTTATCGCCATGCCGTTCCTAAAAGGAAGCTCGCTTGAAGACTGGATTCAGCAGAAACAGAAGAGCGCTGCGCCGATCACGGTGGCGAACATCTTGAAGCTGGCCCGCGAGATGGCGAAGGGCCTGTCCGTCGCTCACGACCGCGGCCTCATTCATCGCGACATCAAGCCGGCCAATATCTGGCTCGACTCCACGATGGGCGGCCGGGTGAAAATCCTCGACTTCGGCCTCGCTCGGCTCTCCGGCTCTGGCGCCAACGAGAAAAACCTCACGCAGTCGGGCATGATCATGGGCACTCCGGCTTACATGGCCCCGGAGCAAGCACAAGGAAAGAAGGACGCCATCGATGGCCGCACCGACCTGTTTAGCCTCGGTTGCATTCTGTACCGCCTCTGCACGGGCGATGAGCCGTTCCACGGCGAAGATATGATCAGCACGCTGGTGGCCGTGGCCATGGAGAATCCGACGCCGCCCAGCGAAGTCAACCCCGCCATCCCCCAGCAACTCTCGGACCTGGTCATGCGGTTGCTGGCCAAGAAGCCGGAAGAGCGGCCACATTCGGCCAGCGAAGTGGTCAAAGCCGTGGCGCAAATGGAAAAAGCGCTGGCTGCGGGTACGCTGAAGCCAGCCGGCGACACCCCTGGGGCGATGAAGCCGGCAACGGTCCAGTCTGTTCCTTCCAAGCCGCCGAGGTCAAAGCCACCGGCGCTTTCCGAGTTGCCCTCGATCACCGCCCCCGCACCGGAGATCGCCCCACCCCAGAAGCGCAAGAAAGCCCGAGCCGGGAAGCGCCGCGGCGGGATTCCGCTACTGGGCATTGGACTTGGCGCATTCGGCTTCATCGCGCTAATCGTGGCAGGTGTCATTCTCTTTTGGGAAACGCCGCACGGCGTCGTGCGGGTGCAAATTGACGATCCGAACATTCAAGCCGGGATCGACAAAGAGGAACTAACGATCAAAGGCGCCGGCCCGCACGAAATCAGTTTCCGTACTGGCCCGCATACGCTGCACGTAAAGCGCGACAACTTGGAATTCGAAACCGACAAGTTCATTCTCAAAAAGGGCGATACGGTCACGCTGAAAGTCGAGTATTTGGACGGCGGCCAGGTACAGGTCACACAAAACGGCAAGCGCATCGGCGGTGCTGGCGTGGCGAAAGCCGGCCAAGGTCGAGGCGGGCCGCCGCCCGGACTACGAACCATACCGGGCTGGGGCGAGGTGCTCGATCCCGACGGCGATTGCAAAATTGACGGCGCGGACACGAAGGTTGCGCTTCAGATTCCCGGCAAATTCCATAGCATCGATGGCCGCGGCAACCGGAACAGTCCGCGCGTGCTGCGGGAGGTGGATGGCGACTTCTCCGTCCAGGTAAAGGTTGCCTCGAGCGTGCGCGTAGACCTCAGCTCTGGTCTTAAGAACGGGCTGTACCGCGCGGCGTCGTTGCTGGTTTGGGGCGACGAAAAAATCATGATCCGGTTGGATCGAGAGGCCCAGCGGGGGGATGGGCAGAGCGCGTCTTTCTGCCGCTTAAAAGCCGACCTGCAGAGCGTATCGGCATTCGTGATTGACGGAAAGGAACGGGATTACATCGATGGGGTGCAGGACGTCGCGACACTTCTCCGTATCGAGCGCCGGCAAGGGAAGTTCGGCGCGTCTTACAGCCAGGACGGCGGCAAGCAATGGGTGCACATGACGCCGCAGCCATTCGCTATGCCATCTATGACCGGCAAGGTGAAAGTCGGCGTAGCCGCCGTCAACATTACTTCTCAACCGATGGCCGTTGAGTTTGAAGATTTTCGAGTTGACCCGCTCGAACCATTGCCGAGTTTCGACG
>DATGHS010000294.1:0-26249 GCA_035307785.1 Gemmataceae bacterium | reverse complement strand
GCTGATCAAGGCCAACAAGGATTTCGAGTTCCTGATGGTGCCGGGCATGGGCCATTCCAATGGCGGCGCTTACGGTGTGCGGCGGATGCAGGATTTCTTCGTCCAGTATCTGCAAGGCGCGTCGGCGCCGAACCGCAATGTCCCGGCCCCGGCCGCCCAAGCCGCCCCGGCCGTGATCGCGCCGCCCGAGTCGTTCTTCCAGCAGATTCGCGACCGCGACCGCGATGCCGCTCGCAAGTTCTATGCAAAGTTTATCGACGTGAACGGCTTACCCGTGGCCGCTTCCAAGGAGGTCGCCGACGAAGCCCTGCAGCGCACTTACGACATCGTTACTCACATACTCGCCGGCCGGCCCGACATCCTACAGGCCATGGTCAAAAACGGCACGCGTCTCATCGTCATTGGTAAGGATCAGGTCTACACCGATATGCCCGAGTACCGCAATCATCCGAACCCGGCCTACCAGAATGAGCGCGTGCGCGGCACCGGCGGCTTCGACGTGACCAGCTTCGGCGAGGAGAACCTGCTCAACCTGCCGCTCGACCGCTACGACGATGAGAGCATAGCCGTGCACGAATTCTGCCATACGATTGATGCAGCCCTCCAGCGGATCGATCCGTCCTGGCGCGAACGGCTGGTGCAGACCTATCGGCGCGCCATCGACCGCGGCTTGTGGAAGAACGCCTACACCGCCAGTAACCCGGCCGAGTACTGGGCAGAGATTTGCCAGTCGTACTTTGACTGCAATCGCGTGAACAACTGGAACCATGCCAATGTCGGCACGCGCGAACAACTGCAGCAATACGACCCCGAAGGCTATGAACTCGTAAAGTCCACGTTCAACTTCTCGGCAACAAACGATTGGCGCTATACGCCGGTGCGGCGGCAGCCGAGCGTGATCCCGCCCCCGCCGCGCTTCAAAATCGATCCGTATTACACCAAGTTCACCTGGGCGCGCGAGTTCATCGTGCTCGGCTCAGGCAATGTTGGTGACGAGGCACTGCTCAAAGCCAACGACACCATTCGCAAGATGTTCGCCTACCGGCACGACATTTTGAAGGCCCTGATTGCCGACGGCGCCAAGTTGGTGGTGCTCGGCCAGGGCGAGAAGCTGAGCGACTTGCCGGAGTTCAAAAGCGCCGCGGGCCAGCCGAAATCTGATGAAATCCGCTGCCAGAATTACACGCCGGAGATGAAGTTAATCGTGGTTCCTGAAGAAAACGTGCTGCATTTGCCGGGCGATCCCTTCGCCGGCAAGAACATGGTAGTGAGTGCCATGGCCAAGGCACTTTACCTGGTGACCGGTCTACGGCCCGTGGATTCCGATTTCGACAAGCGCCGGAGCAAGCAACAATACGAGTTGCGGGTCAAGCGCCTGGACGTGGAATTCGACCACAAGCTGGAAAAGCTATTCGATGATGCGAAAGCCAAGAGCTTGTGGAAAGGAACGGCCGCGGCTCGAAATCGCACGGAATACTGGGCTGCCGGCGTGGAAGCCTATTTCGATGCCGCCGGCGCCGGCCACGCCCCCAACGGCGCCGACCGCCCCATCACCACCCGCGAAGCGTTGAAGGCCTACGACCCCGACCTGTTCGCGCTTGTGGACGAAACGATGGCGTACAAGGAACACGTCGATTGGCGAAGCAAGTGACCATGCACGGTTGGCCGCGAGGCGCAGTCTTCTCCGGCCGCGCAAACGAATCTGTCGCCGCATTCGTCGGTAGAATAGGTGGCAGCCCCTTCTCTGTGGACAGAGGACGACCAATGCGATCTGGGCCATTACTATTGTTCGGACTTTCACTGCTTGTTCTCAGCGCCGGCCAGGCGTGGAGCGGCCCGCCGACTCGCGAAGAGGGTGAGCAGCGGGTGAAACTCGCCGCCGACTTGAAGTCTGCGCTGGCGGCCGAGACGATGGCGGCAGGCAAAGCTGCCGTTCTTAGCCGGGCGTACAAGGCCGAACCAAACCCGGATATTCGGCGGGTCGTTTTCGATTTCGTTCCGGCCGCTCCCGATGGGGCGCTCGATCGCTTTTTGATCGACGTGCTGACCGGCGACGCGGACGCCGGCATCCGAATCCTGGCGGCCAAGGCGCTGGGCGCGCGCGGCACCGACCAGTGCCTGCCGGCCCTGGCGAAGGCCGCCGCCGCCGACAAAGAGACCGAGATTCGCGTTGGCTGCATCGTGGGCCGGAGCGACGCCCGCCGCGCCGCGACATTCGCCCTGGCCGAACTGGCAATCCGATACCCGAAGCTAGCCGACAAAGCAGCAGCGGTGCTCCGCGAGTTGCCGCCGGCGGCCAACGCGAAAGACGCCGAGTCGCAGGCCGATGCCCGCGTCCAGGCACTGTACCAGGTGACGCGAGATGAAATGCTCTTGGCGCCATTCTTCGAACGGCTGCGCAGCAAAGACACGAAGGTCCGCGAGAGCGGCGTGGTCGCGTTTCGGTACTTCAACCTGAAGGTTGCGCCGCCCGAGTTGGTGGCAACGCTAAAAGACGAAGACGCCGGCGTGCGCTCCTGGACCGCGTTGGTTCTGGGTGAGATCCGCGACCGCAAGACGGCGCCGGTGCTGATGAAGGCGGCTGAGGATCCAAAGCAAGACATCGGTATGCGCTGCAATGCCATTTTCTCGCTGGGGCGAATGAAGGCGGCCGACGCAACCAGCCTGATTCGCAAACTCCTGGCGGATCCGGACGAAAGAGTGCAGACCCAGGCCGCCATCGCGCTGTACCGGCTCACCGGCGAGAAGGTGAAGCAGTTTCCGGCAGGGTACAACGCGGATTGACGATTGTGGGCGCGCGGCACGCGCTGAAAAGCCGCGACTGGCACGCCGAGGACCAAGTTTTCCACCGGAAGAACGCCAACGAATGGTATCATTTTGTAACCGGGTGACAAAGCGCGCGACTGTCGCTGCCGCCGTAAGTCTTTGAATTGCGGCCGCTTGCGGCGTGCGCACGGCGCCTTTGCACACATTGATACAAATTGATACCAGTGAGGTTGTTGGTGACAGTCATGGTGACAGTTCTGGTGACGGATTCGGTTACCGTTTCGGTGACCGGTGAACATGATGGTTTCTGAATTGGTAACAGGAAAAGTGATTTCTGGCAGGCCGCCGAACCTAGCGCCGCCTCGAAGCGCGCAATCTAGCCCGCAGAGGTGTATGATCCGCTTGCGAAAGGTCAAACGAACCTGGATCTTGCGATGGCCCGGTTTGTGGCTGTTCAGGGTGCCACGCTGGAGCGTTTGGATTCCTTAAAGGAAACTACGAATGCCCCGGATTTCCGCCGGTCTTCGGGGTTTCCGCTAACGTAGGAGCCAGAATTAGCGGCGAACGTGTGGTTCGCCGCTAACCGGGTTTTGCTCAATTGGCCGAGAAATCATCGATGTTGGCGCCCGCACTGGTCCGAATCCCCACGCTGCCAGCAGTGCCGATCGAGTTGTCAGTGACGTCGAGGGTCAGGACGTTATTCACGTACAGTTTGAGCGTGTTGGCTGAGGTAACCAGCCGGAGCGTGGCCGTGTTGGAAGACACGACCGCGTACGACAGTAATTGCCAGGTGCCGTTCGCATTGACCCAAAGTTCCGCCAAAGGCGACAACGACCCCACCAGGCCGGCCCAGTACATCTTGGCATCGCCCGACCCGGGGAGGGCGTAGCGGCTCACGAGGCCCGCGAATTGGCCCGCAGGCACCGTCACGAGAGCCTGCACCGTGCTGTTCAGCACCTGCACCCCGTTGACCGTGGCCACATTCACGCTGCCCAGCCCCGTGGCCACCCCGCCGGCCACCTGGATATTACCCACCTGGTTCAGCCAACTGTTGCTCAGTTGTTTGTTGATGGCCGTGCTGAAAGTATCGTTAAACGATAGGCCTGGGTTGTTCAGCGTCATCACATCGGCAGTGAAGTTGTCGAACGTCACGCCCGCGGTGGAGCGCATCCCGACCGTGCCGCCGCTCAAGAACGTATCATTGGCATAGGCCACCAGGTCATTGTTGTCGAACAGCTTCAGCGAGGAACCCACTGCCTCAAAGCGCAGCGTGCCCGTGCCGCTGCTGACATTCTGGGCGAAGAGTTCGGTCCAAGTGCCGTTGAAGTTCTGCCAGATCTGGGCCTGCACCGTGCCGTTATTGTTGGCCAGCCCCGCCCAGTCCATGTTGCCGAGCGGGCCGCCATAGCGCGCCACCAGGCCGCCGGTCTGGCCGGCGGCGACCGTCACATCAGCCTGCACGAACACATTGGCCGCATTCACGCCGTTGACGGTAGCGACATCCAGGCTGGAATAGGGCTGAACCAGATCATTGACAGACCCCGTGGCCACGCCGTTCGCCACCTGGAAATTCCCATCTTGATTGAACCAACTGTTGCTCAGTTGTTTATCTGTGGCCGTGGTGAAAGTATCGTTAAAGAGTAGCGTGTTGTTATTCAGCAACAAGACGCTGGCGCTGAAGTGGGCAAGCGTGGCGCCGACCGAAGAGCGCATGCCCACGGTGCCGCCGGTCAGGCGCGTGTCGTTGGCGTACCCAACCAGGTTGTTATCGAGGAAGAGCTTGAGCGAGGAGCCGGCGGTTTCCAGTCGCAGCGTGCCGCTCGACTTGCCCACCATCTGATTGGTCCAGAGCCCCCAGGTGCCGCCGAGATTGACCCAAATTTGGGCCCAAACCTGGCCCGAGACGTTGGACAGACCGGCCCAGAACATGTTGGTATCGCCGGCGCCGCCGTAGCGGGAGACCAGACCGGCATATTGGTTGGCCCCCGTCAGATTCACGTCGGCCTGCACGATGCTGTTGGGAGCGTTGAAGACGTTGACGGTGGCGACATTCAGCCCCTGCGTGCCACTGGCGTGGCCCAAGTTTTGCTGGAAGCCGCCCACTCGCACCGTCCAGTTATTATTCAAACCGCCGGTCCCAGTGAAATCGTCGCTAAACGGGAAATTGACGTTATTGTCGATAACGGTCGTCGTCGCGGTGCCAACGTCATTAATCGTCACGCTGATCGCGTAGATCCCTGCGGCAGCGTAGGTATGGCTGCCATAGACCTGGAAAGTTGTGCCAATCCCGCCGGGCTGCGTGATTTGCGTGGCATTGGAAGTCTGGCTATCGCCCCAGTTGATGGTGACGTTCGTTAAGGGGAAATCGCTCAACGGTGCATTGGGGTTGGCATCGGTAAAGGTAGCGACCAGGCCCGAGAAGCTCAGCCCAGTCGGATTCACGACTACGCTGGAGCCGGTTAAAGGCGCGTCGCCGACCGCCGTCGAGCCGGTGATGGTGGCGGTCTTCCCGCCATCGTCAGTCACGGTGAAGCTGAAGCTATGGGTTCCATCTTCCGCGTACAAATGAGAGCCGTTGATTGCGTAGCTACCGCCGCTTCCCGAAATAGTCAGTCCGGCCGTGCTGGTACTCCCATCGCCCCAGTTGGCGGCGGTGACGGTGAAGTCGGTGTAGGGTGCGCCGGTGTTGGCATCGGTGAAGGTGGCGTTGCTCAGGGTGGCCGCTGTGACCCCTTCGACGCCGCCGGTGGCCGTGGCATTGCTGCTACCGGTCAGGTCGGCATCGTCCACGGTTGTCGAGCCGGTGATGGTGGCGGTCTTCCCGCCGTCGTCGGTCACAGTGAAACTGAAGTTGTGGGTTCCGTCCTCGGCGTACAGATGAGAACCATTAATTGCGTAGCTGCCGCCGCTGCCCGAAATGGTCAGTCCGGCCGTACTGGTGCTGCTATCGCCCCAGTTGGCGGCGGTGACGGTGAAGTCGGTGTAGGGCGCGCCGGTGTTGGCATCAGTGAAGGTGGCATTGGCCAGTGTGGCGGCCGTCGTACCCTCGATGCCGCCCGTGGCGGTGGCGCTGCTGCTCCCGGTCAGATCGGCATCGGCGACCGTGGTCGAACCGGTGATGGTGGCGGTCTTCCCGCCGTCATCGGTCACGGTGATGCTGAAGCTGTAAGTTCCTTCTTCCAAATACAGGTGCGAACCATTGACCGTGTAGCTGCCGCCGCTTCCCGAAACCGTGAGTCCGGCTGTGCTGGTGCTGCTATCGCCCCAGTTCGCGGCGGTGACGGTGAAGTCGGTGTAGGGCGCGCCAATGTTGGCATCGGTGAAAGTGGCATTGCTCAGGCTGGCCGCTGTGACCCCTTCGACTCCGCCAGTCGCACTGGCGCTGCTGCTTCCAGTCAGGTCGGCATCGGCGACCGTGGTCGAACCGGTGATGGTGGCTGTCTGCCCGCCGTTATCGGTCACCGTGAAGCTGAAGTTGTAGGTTCCTTCTTCCGTATAGAGATGCGAACCGTTCACCGTGTAGCTGCCGCCGCTGCCGCTCACCGTCAGTCCGGCCGTGCTGGTGCTGCCATCGCCCCAGCTCGCCGCGGTGACAGTGAAGTCGCTGTAGGGCGCGCCGGTGTTGGCGTCGGTGAAGGTGGCATTGGCGAGCGTGGCCGCGGTGACCCCTTCGACGCCGCCGGTGGCCGTGGCATTGCTGCTGCCGGTCAGGGCAGCGTCGGCGACCGTGACCAGGTTGGCAGGGTTCCAGTTGATGGTGTAGGTGACGGCAGTGGACGTGCCCCCGTTGTAAGCCTGGAGCATCGCGTTACTGACGGAAACGGCCGAAGCGAGTCCGGCGCTGGCATCGGTGTAGACCAGCGAGCCGTTGACGAAGTAAAGGAACTGGCCTCCGACGACTGCATACGAGAGCTGATACCACTTATCGTAACCGGTGAACCCGGGGACGTTTGTATAGCCGTTGTTGTAGTCAAAGACCTGGAAGCCGGCAGCGGCGACGGGATTGACGGGGCTGTTCGTCCCGAGGTTGTTGAACGCGATGGAGGGATAAGCGATAATTGTGTTCAAGCTGTCAACCGCAGTTCCCCACAAGCTCGCTACCGAGCCATTTCTGTCCGGGCGGCTGGAGTCGAAGGTATCCTGCTGGTTCAGGCTGCCAAAACTCGACGGCACGTACAGATTCATGGTCACGTACGTGGTGCCGGCCGGCAGGTCGAACTTGCGGCCCTGCACGTCGTAGAACGCGGAATTGAAACCGTTCGGACGAATGCCATCCGCGTCGGCGGCACTGATGGTTTCCTGAATCACGCCGGTGGTACCGAAGGCGGTCTGCCCGCCCACAAAGCCGTTGGGCGGAAAGCGGTCGGGATACCAGGCGCCGGCAGTCTGTGTCGGCGCGGTGACAACGAGACCCGCGGAGTTGACGCCGATTCGCGTATCCACCGTGGAGCCGCCTACGTCCGTGATCTGGACGGAGGCAGAATAGGTGCCCTCGTCGGTGTAGGGGTGGCTGCCGAAGACATGGAAGGCAGTGCCGGGACCGTCTGGCTGCGTAATGCTCGTAGCATTCGTAATGGTGCCGTCGCCCCAATTGATGTTCACGTTGGTCAGCGGGAAATCGCTAAGCGTGGCGCCGGGGTTGGCATCGGTAAAGGTCGCCACTTCGCCGGAAAAGACAGCGCCTTCCACAGCTGTCGTTACCGGCGTCGCCGTGGCCGTCAGTGCGGCATCGGCCACTGTGAACGCCGCGGCGTTCGAGGCCACTCCGGAATTCGGATTCAGCACGGCGACGTTGCAGGAACCTTCCTCGGCGAGGTTGGCGGCGGGGACGGTCGCCGTGAGCCGGCCGTTATTGACCCAGGTGGTCGCCAGCGCTGTTCCATTCCACAGGACCACAGCATTGTTATCGAAGTTCGCGCCGTTGATGGTCAGCGTGAAGGGAGCATCGCCTTCGGTTGCCAGGTTCTGGCTCAGCGTGGTGATAATCGGCGGCGAGTAAATCTGGAGCGTATTCAAGCTCTGCGAGCCGGTATTTCCGCCGGCCACATAAAGGTAGCCATTGATGGCACCGGCCACTGGGACCCACGTGGCAACCTGCATGTTCGGAAGCGTGCTCCAGCTATCATTGGCCGGGTCATATATCTCGACGCCGTTGATCACCGTGCCGCCCGATTGACCGCCGGTTACGTACAGCTTGCCGTTCATTTGAGTGACCGCCGCGCCCTCCAGAGCGATGGGCACGGATGCTCCGATGGTCCAGCTATTGGCCACGGGATCGTAAATACTGACCGTGCCAACGTCGCTGCCCGCATTTCGGTCGTATCCGCCGATGACGTACATCTTCCCGTTGACCACAGCGGCACCGGCCCCTTCGCGGGCCGTGGGGATCGGTGCTCCGGTCGACCAGGTGTTGGTGAGCGTGTTGTAAATTTCCAGGGTAGGAATGTCTACTAAGACGCCAGTGCGCCCGCCGACCACATAGAGGTTATTGCCGATGGCAGCGACGGCCGTTGAGCCCCGGGCAATGCTCGCTGGCGCGAGTGACGCCCAGGTATTCGTCGTGGGATCGTACCTGTCGAATTGATTCGTGCTGCTGTTCGAGTCGGACCCGAGCCAGCCGCCGACCACGTACAGCTTGCCGTTGATGAGATCTCCGCCAGCGTTGCTTCGCGAGATGGGGTCCGGTGCTTCGGCCGTCCACGAGCTGGTCGTCGGGTTGTAGGCTTCCATTGCACCCGTTGACCCTCCGCCGCTTGGGCCTCCACCGACCACGTAAAACTGCCCATTGATGACCTCGCCAACTGCGCCGCTATGTGCGGAAACCATGGGGTTGCCGATGGACCAGGGTGAAGTCGAAACGCTGCTCTCAACCCAAGCGTCGTTGTAAACGGTATTAGGATCAGGCCCTTCGCCGCCAAAGACCGTGATACTGTCGGTCGCAGAATTGTAGATGGGCTGGATGAAGGCCCTTGGCGCCGGCGGGCCGCCAACTGTGTTGACAAGGGTCCACACGTGGGGGACGCTGGAACTGGGATTGCTGGCGTTCGACAACATCCAGGTTTGGTTTTGCAGGCCATTAGCTCCCAATCCCGCAACCACGACGAGGCTGTTATTCTTGGGGTCGAAGACGCCGCTGGAACTATACGAACCAGGAGGCGGGCTTCCCGTCGTACTCAACTGAGTCCAAACCGGGGTGCCGCCCAGGCCGTTGGCGTTTGAAAGAACCCAGACGTCGAATGAGGGCAATACGGGTCCGTTCGTTCCACCAGCCATGATGAAGCTATTGGTGGTCGGGTCATAGGCTCCAATTCCGTGTGATCGCTGTGGTGGCAGCGGTCCGGTTGGGCTGAGCTGCGTCCACGTGGGTGTGCCGGTGCTGCCATCGGCGTTGAAAAGTACCCACACGTCGTTGTTCCCCGCGCCGCCAGGTCCGTCGCCGCCGAAGAGGATCAGCCGGTTATGGGCACTGTCGTAAGCAGTTTCAGCACCGTAGCGGCCGCCGGGAGTCGGACCGGATGACGGCGTGATATTTGTCCATTGCGGCGTGCCGCCAAGACCATCGGCGTTGGTGAGCACCCACAACTCGTTGACGGCCAGCGGGTAACCGCCGAAATTGGTGTCGCCGCTAAACAGGATCATCCGATTGCTGCTGGGGTTATACGCCTCCACGCCGAATGACCGCGTGCTTGGCGAGCTGCCGGAAACAGTCAGCGCATGCCAGTTGGGCGTGCCGCCCTGACCATCGGCATTATCCAGAATCCAAACGGGGTCGTTCACCATCCCATAGCCGCTGGTGATGCCGCCGAAAAGGATCATCTTGTCGTGGGGCTGATCGCCTACCGCCTCGTAAGAGTAGGCCGATGTGGGAGGCCCGCCGGTAGGCAGAAGTTGTGTCCACGTGTTAGCGGAAGGAGCGTCGCGCCGTTCCAGTTCTTCCAACAGCGGGCGAACGTGCTTTCGTTTTCTCGAATTCACAATGGGTGTTCGTTTCGAACCAAGAATGCCTTTTTTTATCCAGGAGAATTTGAATAACATGGCGGGCTCCTCATGCGCGAGCTGTAAAAAACGGGTGGCGCCGGTGTGTTTTTCCGAAAAAAGCCACCATCTTGCCCAAAGCACCAAGCATGCCGGACACAAAAACGGACAAAGTCAAATAAAAAATATGATTTTAAGTCTCTTTCTGGTATGCATTTGCGGCAAAAGACATTTTTTTGGCCGGCGAGAGCGCGGACGCAAGCGGCTGTGCGGCTTTGACCCAATGACGTGCGATTTTCGCTCTAGCCAATCGGCCCAATCAGCTGATACTTCCTCTCCGCAATACAGGCGCCGGCTTGACCTTGCGGCCGGATACAGCGCCGGCGCCCGATTGCCGCGCAGCGCAATTCCGGACATACATTCTGATGTAGATCAGGATATTTCAAGGTCGTGCCCAGGGATTGAAATCAAGAGGCCGAGCTGCGGCTGCTGGGAAATGCAACGAATTGCAGCGCCGTTCTCTTGGCCGGCGTATTTGCTTCCGTTCGGCCCGCTCCGGTCCGAAGACTGCGCGTCGCGGTTAACCCAGATCTTGTTTGCCCTTCAATCTTGGCGGAGCACCCGCCATCCGGCGGCTAACCCACGCTTCCTTTTTCCCCACTGGAAAAAAGCAAAGAAATCTCGCGCGCTTTTTGTGCGTTTCGGCTGTCAACGGCGATGAAGCAGGCAGAGGGTTACGAACACTTGCTTCGAGCGGAACCATCACGCTGCCGCGGCAGCAAAGGAGATAGCCATGAACCGTTATTTCAAAAACTTGTTTTCACCCCGAACTTTGAGCGCCCGGCGAGGCGAGCGGAAAGCGCGCCTCGGCGTCGAGAACCTGGAAGCCAGGGAACTTCTGTCCTTCGGCAGCCTGCTGGGTCTGCAATCCACAATGTTTACGCCGCCCGTTGTTCAACCAGCGCCCGTTTCTACGTCGGCGTTAATGCTGACGCCCAACGAGGTCGGCAGCGTCGTAGATCTGGGCGCGCCGACCTCGCAACCTTCGGCGGAACCGATGCTGACCGCTAATCCGAGTGAAGTGGGCAATATCGTGGATCTGCTGAACACGCCTTCGGACCCTCCGCCCGCGCTAGGCGCCGTGGTCGGGGATTCCCCGGACCAGGTGGTGCGGCCCGGCTCGTTCGCTCCCGCGCTCTCGAGCAACCCCGGGGCTTCGCACACCCTGTACCTGAACTTCGACGGCGACTACCGCGACCGGTGGACGCAGCTGGACGCTAACGGCAACCCGGCGAGTTACAAAAACGTCAAGATGTACCCATTCGAGCGGACCGGTCTTACGCCCCTTACCGACGCTCAGCGCGACCAGATCACCGAGATTTGGGCCCGCGTTGCCGAAGATTACGCGCCGTTCGATGTCAACGTCACCACCGTCGATCCCGGCAACCTCGACAACGGCAAGACCGTCATGGTCGATATTGGCCAAAGCAATGAGTGGTTCGTCGATGAGAACGGGATTCCCAAATCGAACGCGGGTACCAGCTCGATCGGCAGCTTCACCGACAATCAACCAAACGTCGTCTTCGACTTCATTGAAAACATCGGTGTTTTTTACAATGACCCCACTTTCGCGGCCAAGGTCGCCGACAACGCGTCGCACGAAGCGGGCCACAGCTTTGGCCTGCTCCATCATCATGTCTTGAATGCGGACGGGACACTGCAGAATGAGTACGACCCCGGCTCCGGCAACTCGACACCCATCATGGGCGATACCATTAACGAGGACACGCGCCACATCTGGGGCATCGGCATGACGGGCGAGGTGGGCACCGACGCCGCCGGCAATCCATACGATGATCGCCAGATCCAAGTGGATAGTAATGTGCTCGGCGCCGTCCTCGGCTTCCGCGCCGACGACTTCGGCGACGACATCGCTCACGCCACGCCGCTGAACATGGACGGCGGGGTGGGCACCGTCAACGGCATCGTCGGCCTGCGCCAGTTCGATCTATTCGGGCCAGTCAACCGCGACGTCGACGTGTTTTCCTTTGACAACATTATCGCCGGCCAGGTCACCGTCCGCGCCGACGTGCTGGGCTATCACAACAGCTCCAATTTGAACGCCCGGATCGAGCTGTGGTCCGGCGACCGCATGATCGCTTCGGCCGAGCCTTATGACGATCAGGGCAATGCGCAGTTGAGTGTCAACTTGGCCCCCGGCACGTACTACGTCAAGGTCACAGGTGTTGGGGACTTCGACGCCGGCCAGTACAAACTTACGGTGCAAACGCCCTCCATCTTTGGGAGTATCGGCACGCTGAACCGGAATGACTTTCGGTTGGCCGGCCAAAACAATGGCTTCGCCGCCGACACAACCACGGTGACGCAGGACGTACCGATCGCCGCCAGCCTGCCGGCAAGCTATGATTTGGGAAATGTGGCCCCGGTCGCCGCGGATCAAGGAGCAGTAAGCGATTACTCCAGCTACCTGGGCAGTGGGTTGAATATGCCTATTGCCGATTCGCCGGTCACGGTAGACCAGAGCGCCCTCGACCTTTCGGCGGCGGTCAGCGCCGATGGCTTGGGAGATCAACTGCAAGGTCCGGTGGCGGTGGAGCAAGCCCCGGTGGACAATGCGGCCGCGGTCATGCAGCAGGACACAACTCCCAGTTTCCTGGCTGATCCGTATAAGCTCGATGTCCCGAATCCGGTTGAACTCCACGATGCAGGAGATACGGCCGGGAATGGTGGCGTGCCCCCGCAGTCGGGCGGCATCAGCAAGGCGGATCCGGGTTTTACCGCCATCAATGCCAAGTACAACGAGTATTTCGGCCAATTGTGGTTTGGAGACCCCCTGCCAGGCGATGCGGGCCTGGTGCACGAAACCACTGGTTTTGGGCGCGGCATTGAATTCACCAAGGGCGCGATCTACTGGTCGCCTGCGACCGGAGCTCATGTGATTTGGGGAGATACGAGCGGAGACGCACAAGGTGCGGGATGGATTCGCGCGAAATGGATAGCCATGGGTGGCACTGAGTATGGTTATCCCGCGGCCGAGCAATGGAATTCTCCGCTGGGCCCGACTGGAACAGTCGTGCAGGATTTCAGGCGCTCGGACGGCGACTACAACACAATTGTCTGCTGGCAGCTGCCGAACCAGCCCGGCGCTAATTTGGTTACTTATACCAATGAAACCAATGCCGTGTACGGCGACATCCGGGCCAATTGGATAAATTACGGCGGCTTACAATTTGGCCTTCCGCTGGGGGACGAACAGCATTTCCATGACCACATCGGCGGTCCCATATTTGGCAATGATTACGACATTCAGTGGCAAGATTTCCTGAACCCGCAAACCGGCAAAGTGTGGACGATTATGACCGGCAACGGCGGGCCGTTGGTTGACCTGGCAAACAATATACACGGCAGAATCTACGGGGTGCCTTCGCTGGCAGAAGCGTCTTTTGCCGGCAATAGCGACATCAACTTCGCTGCGATGGGCGCGCTCGGTAACGCCAATGCCAGCACGGGTTTCTCGAACGGACAAGCCGACGCAACTGTCCCTGCCTTTGGAGACGCAGCCACCGCGGCGCCCGTTGCGGCAGACCTGGTAACGGGGAGCGATTACCGCAGCTACCTGGCCGGCGAATCGGACGCGCCGAATTTGACAGACTCCAATGTCGGAGACCCGATGACAACGACCAATGCAGACAGTTCGCCGGACCAATCTCAACGAGATGCGTCCCTTTCCCCCGCGGTCGCGGCCGATATTGACGCCAATTTGGCGCTGCTCCAAGGCAATGCTTCTAACAATTTGCCCAGCGATCTGCTGGTGTAAAGAACTGGAACAAAAGCTCGGCGGCCGTTTGTTGCAGTCAACAAACGACCGCCGTGTTTCCCACAATTCCGGTCGTTTTTCCAAAGCCGCCCACCGGCCTTGCCGTTTGGCCCTCTTTCCTCCCTATAATTCATCAAAGTGGGTTGTTCCTCCGCCACCCTAAAAACAAGGAACCCGAACCATGTCCACTATGGCCCCGCCGACCGACGAGATTGTTTCCGAGATACTGGACCTGAAACGGCAGATTGATGCCACCATTCTGGCCCACTATTATCAGGAAAGCGAAATCCAGGAATTGGCCGACATCACCGGCGACAGCTTGAGGCTGGCCCGCGAAGCCACGAAGGTGAAGTCCAGCACCATCGTTTTTTGCGGCGTCCACTTCATGGCCGAGACCGCGAAGATTCTCAACCCCAATAAGCGCGTGCTGTTGCCCGACGTGCTGGCCGGCTGTTCGCTGGCCGACAGCTGTCCGGCCGACAAACTAGCGAAGTATCAGGAGATGCTGCGCATCAACGGGCATACGTTTCAGACCGTCACGTATATCAACAGCACGGCGGCCACGAAGGCATTGTCGGAGTGGATCGTGACCTCGGGGAATGCCGAAGAGATCATTCGCCGGATTCCGGCCGATCAGGAAATCCTGTTTGTGCCGGACCATCATCTGGGCTCGTATTTGCAGGAAGTAACGGGGCGGAAGATGATCCTGTGGAACGGCTCGTGCATGGTCCATGAGATCTTTAGCGTGCAGGATTTGCTGAAGCTCAAGCGGACAATGCCCGAGGCGCACACGATCGCGCACCCGGAATGTCCGGCCAACATTCGTGAGCACAGCGACTTCATCGGCGGCACGGAGGCGATGATCAAGTACGTGGGCAACTTCAAAGAGCCGCAGGATTTCCTGGTGGCCACAGAAGCGAACATGATGTGGCAGCTGCAGCACAAGTTTCCGCAGCACCGCTATCACCCGGTGCCGGGGATCACCTGTGCCTGCAACAAATGCCCGCACATGGCGCGCAATACGCTAGAGAAGCTGCGCGATTGCATGAAAAACGGTGAGCCGGAGATCCAGTGGCAGCCGGAGTTCGACCGGGCACGGGAGGTGCTGCAAAGAAGTTTATTAAACCCGCCGGCCGCGGCAGTGCATCCGGTGGGGGATTAAAGAAATCCGAAATGCGAAATTCGAAATTCGAAACAAATCCAAATGTCAAAATACAAATGACCGAAACCGTTATTTTGGGATATCGCGATCCATTTCTGCGTTTTGAATTTGGTAATTTGGTCATTCTGTATTGTTTCGGATTTCGGATTTCGGATTTCGAGTTTTGGATTTTCAAAGAATTTGTTTCACTCGCATTTAGATTCGGTTATGATCGGCACCGGAACCTTTCGATCCGATCATCCAGAAAGGAGAAACACCATGCGTTTCCGACTTGATCGCGTGCATGTCTGGGCGGGGGAGGTGGAAGACAAGGCAGGTGGCGTGGCCGCCAAGCTGCTGCCACTGGCGCAAGCCGGGGCGAATCTGGGGTTTGTGTTTACGCAGCGGCGGCCGGACAAGCCCGGCGCCGGCATCTTGTACGTCGCCCCGCTTTCCGGTCCCGAGCAGCTCAAGGCGGCCAAGGTCAATGGCCTGCACGAGGTGAACGACCCCGTCATCATGCGTTTCGAAGGCGACAACGAGCAAGGTCTGGCCCACCGACTCACGCAAGCATGGGCACTCGCCGGCATCAGCTTTCAGGGCCTCACGATGGCGGTGATGAACGGAAAATTTGTGGGTTATGCGGCCTTCGACACCATCGGGGATTCGAATAAAGCCGCAACGATTCTGGCGGACTTGGGGACGCATTGATTCAATTCGGCATGTAAAATTCAGAGTGCGGGATCAGGGATCGCGCATTCTGAATTCGTTTGAGGCAATGAAAATGGCGGCGCCTACGATTGCACCCACGAATGCTCGCAAGCGAACGAAAGTTCGCAGTCTCGCCGATGCCATCCACCGACTGGGGGACATTCCTCTGGAACGGATTCGCTTTCAGCCTGCGCCCGGCACCGCCACCAAGGCCGACGTTATCCGGGAAGCAAAGAAGGACGGTTTTTATTGCGAACTGGTCGATGGCATTCTTGTGGAGAAGGCGGTGGGAATTCGTGAATCATTGCTGGCAATGATTATCGGTAGGCTGCTGTTGGATTTTGTCCTGCCCCGGAACCTCGGCATTGTAACCGGCGAGCAAGGATTGCTGCAACTTTTCCCGGGGCTTGTTCGTGGCCCCGACGTCGCTTACATCGCTTGGTCGAGTATTCCAGGCGGAGCCATTCCTGAAGTACCGATTCCCCATCTCGTTCCCGATTTGGCCGTGGAAGTCCTCAGCAAGAGCAACACCAAGCGCGAAATCCAGCGCAAGCTCAACGACTACTTTGACGCCGGCGTGAAGTTGGCTTGGGTTGTGGATCCGCGCCGGCGGACGGTGCGTGTGCACGTGGCGGCCGAGGATTTTGTCGAGTTGAAGAAAACAGAAACACTTGGCGGCGGCAGCGTGTTGCCCGGGTTTTCCTTGCCACTGGCAAAGCTATTCGCCGAACTCGACCGAAAAGCGCCCAAGGGCTAGGCCGCAAGCGGCTATGGCGCGCGGCCATATAATTCCGTCATTTCTGCCAGGCGCCCTATAACGGCGTCAGTCACTGCGCCCTCCGGTACACGCCAGCCCCAGTTGCCGGCGGGCTGGCCCGGCATGTTCATACGCGCTTCACTGCTGAGATTCAGAACATCTTGCAATGGAGCGATCGCCAGGTCCGCCACGCTCGACCACGCTGCCCGGATCAAATCCCAGGCAATGTCGTGGCCGTCGCGAGCCAGGTAGCGACGCACCAAATCGCGTTCTTTCTCCGGAATCGTGGCGAACCAGCCGCGCGTGGTATCGTTGTCGTGCGTGCCGGTATAAACCGCCGTGTTCATCTCGTCGAAGTTATGTGGTAAGTATTTGTTCTGCGGATCGCTAAAGGCGAATTGCAGCACGCGCATGCCGGGCAAATTGAATTGCTTTCGAAGCTCTTCCACGTCCTCTGTAATGAGGCCGAGGTCTTCCGCTATTAGAGGAAGACCGTGAAATTCTGCTTGAAACTTGCGGAACAGGTCGGCGCCGGGCCCGGGCACCCACTTGCCGTTGATAGCCGTCTTCTCCCCGGCCGGAACATGCCACGCCGCGGCAAAACCTCGGAAGTGATCGAGCCGCACGAGATCAACCTGCGCGAAATTTCGCCGCAAGCGGGCAACCCACCAGGCATAATCCTGCTTGCGCACTGCTTCCCAATCGTATACGGGGTTGCCCCAAAGCTGGCCGGTGGAGTTGAAATAATCGGGCGGCACTCCGGCCACGACCTTCGGCCGCCGCTCAGCGTCGAGCAGAAATAACTGTGGATTCATCCAGACATCGACCGAATCGCCGGAAACGAAAATGGGCGCGTCGCCGATGATCTTGATGCCGCATTCACGGGCATAACCACGCACGCCATCCCACTGCCGGTAGAACAGGAATTGTGCAAACTGTTGGCGGCCAATGTCGGTAGCCAATTCCTTGCGTGCGGAGGTCAGCGCGGCCGGATCGTGCAAACGGTACGCCTTTTGCCATTGATCGAGCGATTTGCCGCTTTGCGCCTTCTTCAGCGCCATGAAGAAGGCAAAGTCGAATAGCCAGCCGCCTTCGTGCTGATTGAATTGCTCGAACGGCCCGCGCAGCATCGGCGCGGCGCCACCCTGGAAATTCGCCCAGGCGCGGTCGAGCAGCGCGTTTTTGAAGGCGAGGGCCGCCGGGTAGTCCACCCGCCCAGGCGTAAACTGTGGCCCGGCAAGTTCGGACTCCTTCAGCAGACCATCGCGCACCAGGAATTCGGGGCTCACCAGGTTGGGATTGCCGGCAAATGCGGAATAACACTGATATGGCGAATCGCCGTACGCGGTGGGACCGAGCGGCAGGATTTGCCACCAGCTCTGCTTCGCCTGCACCAGCGTATCAATCCAGGCATACGCGGCCGGGCCCAGATCGCCGATGCCGAAGCGGCCAGGAAACGAGGTCGGGTGTAACAACAAGCCTGCGGTGCGCGTCGGTCGAAGTTTCTTCTGAGGCTCGGACATTAACTCTCCAGGGTGCTGCGCCGCCAGCGGCTTCTGCATGCGAATATCATCAGTCCCACCAGTGTCGCTTCTGTCAACCAGCACGCCGGCCAGAACCAGCGGCGGGCGCGGGGCCGGTATTCCAAATCCACGCGATGCTTGCCGGCCGATGCGGGGATCGCCATGCACATGACGTTGGCCCGCGACGGATTCACCGGCTTGCCGTCCACGCTTACTTTCCAGCGCGGATCGTACAGCAGCCGCAAAAAGACCCAACCGCCGATCGGGCAATCCACGTCGATGCTAAAATCGTTGTAACGCCAACGCGTGAAATGGAAAGGAACAGCGCTAAAGTTGGCGCCGTGCACCGTCTGAATGCTGCCCGTTTTTCGGTCGTGGATGAGCAAGCGTTCGAATAACTTGTTGCCGGGCACCGTGCCGGCCACTGCCTCGGTGGGCCCATCCCCCATGAAGCGCACATCCGGCATCGGTGTCTGGATCGCCTCCATGCCGTTCGTTATGCCGCTCACCTGCTGCACATAGGTCGGAATCATGAAGTGGTTGTTGGGCCAGATTTGCGTCTCGAGCGGCAACCTTTGCTCCATTCCGCCGGAGAATCCTTTGGCCGGATCGCCTGGCCGCCAGTTTCGGCGCAGGTCGGCCTGCACCTTCTCAGGAAGCGGATACGGAATTTGCACGCGTGTTTGCCGAGTGAACTCGTGATGGGCATTGCTCACCTCCCAAAAGTAACGTGTCAGGTCGGAAAAGGCAATGAGCACGAACAGGCACGCGAAGATGGGCCGCATTCCGGACCGGCGGACCAGCTGTTCGACCAGCAGCGCACAAAGGAAAAAGAGCCCCGCGAAACGGCTCAGCCGTTCGAATCCCGGATTATGCGCGGAATACTGGTCTGCCCCAATTCCCAGGGCCAGAAGTACCACGAACGCAAGCGCGAGAAGCCCGAGCGCGACTCCATGCACTAGGCCACGGGAACATGCCGGCTGCATGCCCAATACTTTTTCCAGCGCTGCCCCGCCGAGCAATATCCAGACCAACAAGAAATAGTGCGGATAGAAGTAAAAGAAATGTCGCACCCGATCCATCCCAGGCGTCCATTTCCAAAATTGCAAGGGCCACGGCGAAGCCATGCAAATGCAGAACAGGCAAATGGCCGCGATAAACAGCCAGCGTTCTTTCCGGCGCCAGCGGTAAAAGGGGACGAGCACCAGCAATGGCAGAAAGCTCACGCCAATGTAGCGAGCATATGGAATGGGACTCAAAATCTGGCCGGCAGGTCCCGTGTGCTCGGCCTTGGGATTGAACGGCTCGATGGTGTAGGCGCGGGTGTTAAACCAGCCGGTGATCTCCAATTCGGCATGCATCGCGTCGACGGTGTACGTTCGCCCGGGGCGCAGGTTCCGGTCCTTTTGTTCATGAACCATACTCGCCACCATCCACAACCACAAACCACCAAGGGCTACGACCGGCAATCCGCACCGGAGCGCGCGCGGCCACGATTGACGCACGGCGGCATAGAGGCGGACCGCCGCCCGCCGCGTTTGCTCCCGATATACCGCTGCGTATCCGCCGGCCATGAGAAGGAGGAACCAGGAACTGTAAATGGTCCAATAGTTGATGGCCGACACCTGAACTAGAATCGCCGCCAACAAGATCGCAGTACGCGCCATCGTCGGCCGTTGCAGGACTCCTAAGAAAGCCCACAGAAGGAAGAATAGCGTGCCACTCTCCTGGAAATAGAAGAAGGCCGACAGCCACAAGCCCACGGTTGAGAACGCGAAGGCTGCCGAAACGAGGATCACGGCGAGCCGGCGGCGATAAATCCGCGTCAGAAACAAACTAAAAAAGAAAAACGACCAAAACGGCGACCAGACGTATGTAAAAGCAAGATACTGCTCGTATTCCGGGTAGGTAATTCCCAACCACGAGAGCACTTTCGTGCCTTGCAGCCAGACGACAAACAGAATGTGGCTGCTGGTCGGCGCCACGGGCGACAGGAACGATTGATAATACTGCGCATAGCCGAGCCCGTGCTCCGATACGGGATTCCACCAGGCGATGTCGCCGCTCGTGCGGTACGAATTCAGGTTGGTAGCAAAAAAGGGCAAGCCTTCCACCATGTCATGATTGGGAACATAGCGCAGATTGAAGAACATGCGGCCATCGAACGCCACGATGCGCGTGACAACAAAAAAGGCGGCCAGCACGGCGCAGAAGGCGAGATCCGATCGTCGTATTCGTCGCCAGGCGGTTAAGAGCCGGGTACGACGCGAACGGGCTTGGGCGGCATCCATGCCGTCTCCTTCGTTTCAGTCCAAGGTGAGGCTACGCCCGCACGGCACAGGCTTTTCGAGTTCGCCATGCCAGAATCAGCAGCAGCGCGAGCGCCGCCGCCGTTGCCCAGCACAGCGGCCAAAACCATGTGCGTGCCCGTGGCCGATACTCCAGTTCCACGTGATGGGTTCCCGCTGCGGCCGGGAACGCCAGGCACAGCCAGTTGGCCCGTGATGGGTTCACCGGTTGGCCGTCCACGCGCACGTGCCAGCGCGGATCGTAAAGCAGACGCAGGAATATCCAGCCGTTCGACGGACAACTTACGTCGAGCCGAAAATCGTTGTACCCCCAGCGCGTGAAATGAAACGGTGTGTCCGCGATACGTTCGCCCCGGATGGTTTGCACGGTGCCGGTCCCCCGGTCATGAATCAGCAACTGGGCGAACAGATTCTCGCCGGTCACTTCGCCGGTGAACTCTTCCATTGTGCCGTTCGCAACGAAACCCAAGTCGCTCATCGGCGCGCTGAGCGAAGCCCGGCCATCGGGCATATCCCAGACTTCCTGAAGGTGAAAGGGCCGGAGGAAAACGTTGTCCGGCCACAAGTCCATCTGGAGCGGCAACGAGCGCTGCACGCCGCCCGTGAGGCCCTGCCTCGGATCGCCCGGCGGCCAACTTTGCTCCAGAGCGGCCTGGGTGGTTTCCGACAGCGGGTATGGGATTTTGGGAAATATGCCGGTGGTGAAGCGATGATCGGCGTTATTGACTTCCTGGAAGTACCGCGTGAGGTCTGAAAAGGCCACCAGCAGGAACAGGCCGGCCAGCAGCGCGCGCCGCTGCGGCCGGCGCACCATTTCATGCAAAAGAAGCGCGCTCAGGAAGAATAGTCCGCCAAAGCGCGTCAAACCCTCGAACCCCGGGTTATGGGTTGGAAAATGGTCCGACATGAACCCGACGCCGAGCAGAACGAGCACTGCCAGACCCAGCGCAGCGATCAGCACCCCGTGCAACCACCGCTGCAACCCCATCGGCAGCGGGTGCACAACCTTCTCGAAAGCAGCCGTGCCCAGCAGGATCAGCAACAGCATGAGGTAATGCGGGTAGAGGTAAAAGAAATGCCAAACGTGGTCCATTCCCGGCGTCCATTTCCACGCCTGCAAGAACCACGGCGACGCGAGGCAGATGCAAAAGACGCCGACGGCAGCGCTAAGGAGCCAATATTCCTTTCGCCGCCAGCGGTAGAACGGTACAAGCAGGAGCAGCGGTAAGAACGCCACGCCGATGTAGCGCGCACTATGCATCGCATTCAGAACTTCGTAGGAAGCCGTCGCCCGCTCCAACTTCGGGTTGAACGGTTCCACCGTGTACCAGCGCGTGTCTTCCAAGCGGAGGAGAAGTTCTTCAATACTGTAATGCCGCCCTGGCCGAAGATAGAGTTCCTTTTGCTCATGAACAACCGTGCTAATCAGGTACAGCCAGGCGCCGGCCAGGCAGGCGAATCCCACTCCCATACCGGCAATCAGCCTGCGATGCCGGCGACTGAATTCGGCAAACCGCCTCCAGGCGCGCTCTAGCTGGTTGCGATGGATCCAGCCATGGCTGCCAACCACCAGCAGCAGAAACCAGGAATTGTAAATCGTCCAGTAATTGATCGACGAAATCTGCGTCAGGATTGCGGCGAGCAGCACCATTGCGCGCGAAAGAGTGGGCCGCTGCACGACGCCGAGCCACGCGGCCAGCAGGAAAAACAGCGTGCCCGTTTCCTGAAAATAAAGGAAGGCCGAGAACCATAGCCCCACGGTGGAAAAAGCAAACGCCGTGGCCGCGAGCAGGATGGCCCAACGGCTGCGGAACAGCCGGCACAGGAACAAGTTGAAAGAAAAGAACGCCGCGAAGGGCGACAGAATGTAGGTGAAGATCAAGTACTGGTAATACTCGGGAATCGTAATGCCGACCCACGACAGCACCTTGATTCCTTGCATCCAGAGCACAAAGAGCACTTGGCTGCTGGTCGGAGCGACGGGCGAGAGGAACGATTGATAGTACTGTGCATAACCGAGCCCGTGGTTCGAGACGGGGTTCCACCAGGCAATGTCGCCGGTGGTGCGGTAGGCATGCACATTAGTGGCAAAAAACGGCAAGCCGGCCACCATGTCGTGATTGGGAATGTAGCGAAGACCGAAGAACATCCGGCCGTCGAAGGCGACGACGCGCGTGAGCACCAGAAATGTGGCCAACAGTGTGCAGAAGAGGATCTCGGAATTGCGCAGGCGCGTCCAAATGCGCTGCCGCCGCGATTGCCGAATCCATTCGACAGCGAGTTCCATGCCTATACCCCAAGCCGCGAGGCAAGTCTTCGAGCCTCGTCTGCTTACACACCAAGCCGCGAGGCGAGTCTTCGAGCCTCGTCTGCTTACACACCAAGCCGCGAGGCGAGTCTTCGAGCCTCGCGGGTTTTCGCTCGCAGCACGCGCAACAGCGCCGAATGCAATCGTGTTTGTGGCCGTTTCGTCCACAGCGCTCGCAGCAACTCCACAAACCGCTGCGGCCGCAGCGAAAAGCTCAACACATAAAACATCGCCGTGCCGATCAGGCCCAAAATCGGCATCAGCCAGTCGGGAATATGCTGCGAGAACGACTTCGGATTGCGCACGAGATCCGTGAAATACGCATCCGACATATCGATCTTCCCTTCCTGCCGCACGCGCTCGAACAGCTCCGAGCCGGGGTACGGCGAAAACGGAAAGAACGACACATCGTCGAGCCCCACCATGCTGAGCCGCAGGGCGAACCAGTAGCTAGATAGTGTGTGCCCAATGGTTTCATCCGGAAAGCCGATGATGAAGTTCGCCTTGGTCTTGATGTTCGCCAAATAGGCGGAGCGCACCGAGCGGAGCATGTGCTTCTTGTTGATGCGCTTTTTGATGAGATCGAGCATGTGCGTTGAGCCGTGCTCCGGGGCATAAATGATGTTCCGGCAGCCAGATTGATAGAGCAATTTCACGACCTGATCATCGAGCGCCTCGGAGCGCGTTCCGGATGGCAATTGCCAGGTGATGCCGAGTTTGTTGTCGATGATCAGCTGCGCCATGCGGATGGTCCATTCCTTCTGGACGATGGCGGTGAGATCGTAGAAATCGAAGTTAGTGACCTGGTATTCCGTCACCCAGTGGATCATCTCGGCCAGCACGCTTTCGGGCTTGCGGGCCTTCCAAAGTTGCCCCCACATTTGCGGGTTCGAACAAAACGTGCACTTGTACGGGCAACCCCGGCTGGCGAGGATCGGCATCGACCGGCCCATATCCACGCCCGGCATGGCGGCATGGTCGATGTAATTGCGAATGGGGAAAAGCCCCCAGGCCGGCAACGGGAAGCGATCGACCTCGCGCACGCGCTTGCGGGCGGTAGTACGGAAAATCGCCGGATCGCAAGTCCGCTGCGAAATACGAGCCGGACGCGTAAACGACGGTCCCGCACCGTCGCTTACGCTTCCGGCTCGTATTTCGCAGCGGGTATCGCGGTCCCGTAAGACCAACCCCGTAGTATTTTTCCAATCCCCGCCCTCTTCCACCGCCCGCGCAAAATCCACGAACAACTCGTCCCCCTCGCCAAGCCCGCAACAATCGAGCGCGGGACACGTCTCCAGGCAAAACTCCGGGCAAGCCGTTACATGCTCGCCGCCGGCGATGATGATCGCATTCGGAAAATGCTCGCGGATCTTCGTAATGAGCGACCGCGTGACGAGCCATTCCGTAGAGAACATGCACGAGACGCCAATGATTTCGGCATCTGCCGGAATGCGGGCAATCGCTTCGCTATCGGAAAGGCCCTGGCGCAGAATTCCGGGCGTGCTTTCCACTTTGCTGAAGCGCGCGAGCGCTTCGCCGACCATGTCCACGACCACAATATCATGTGAAGCAGCTTGAAGACTGGCAGCAATGTAGGCCAGGCCCAAAGGCGGGCTGGCCCCCGGCCGCAATTCCGAATCGCTGATAACGGCCGGCGGCCGGATAAGCACGATCTTCATGGCGATTCCTTTCGCCGCGAGAGTCTGGAGAAGATCGGCAATGGTAACACAGAAGAGGGAAATGCGGCAATGCCGCTTGCGGCTTGGCGCTCACGCAAAACCGTCAGAGCCGCGCACGAAGTAAGCGGCGAGGCGCGCCTCGCCGCTTACTTCGTGCGCGGCTCTGACTGATCGCGATCACTTCGATAACCACTGCCGCGCTTGCCACTTCACATTGTCAAAGCGCGGTTGCCATTGGCCATCGGCCACTTGTTTCATCAGCGCTGCCGCTTCGCCACGCCGGCCGCCCTTCTCCAGCGCCATGGCGCGGTCGTAGAGCAACTGCGCATCGGTCGGCTCGGCGGCGAAGGCAGCGGCGTAGGCTTTTTCCGCCAGCCTCCAGTCGTTGCGCTCGGCCAGGTGCTGGGCCATCTGTCGGTAGGGGGTCGCCTCATTCGGATGCAGGGCCACCACGCTGGTGAGATACTGCCAGGCCAGCTTCGGCTCATTCAGATCGCTGAGCAAGTCCGAAGCTTGCATGCAGGCATCGTTGGCCTCGGGGTCGATGGAGCGCCAGCGGTCGGCGGCCTTCACGATCCGCGCGGCCAAGTTCGCGGGCATCGGAGTGTCCTTCTGCCAGTAATCGTTGATGATCTGGCCGAAGCCACGAAGCAGCGCGCCGTAATCTTCGCGCAGTTGTTGCACGTCGACCGTCTCCGGCAAATGGGCGAACTCCAGGTCGAGCGCTCTCTCCAGGCACTCGCGCTGCCGGGCCGGCTGATTGCGTACCCCGGCGAGGTCGGCGCCGAGCCGCCAGAGGCCGGCTTGTTTCGCCAGTTGCGGATCGCCCAGCAATTCGTCGAGCCATTCCTGGGCGGGGGCCCATTGGCCAAGCTGCTGCCAGAGCAGTACGGCCGACAGCGTGACCCCCGGCCACTTCGTGCTGGGCCGCAGCTCTGCCATGATCTCTTGCGTGCTTCCCTGCGGCCCCAGCCACGCGGTCTGCCAGGCCAAAGCGAGCACGTCTTCCGGATGCTGTGCCGCGCGCTCGTGGGCTGCGTTCTTCAAAAGCTGCGCTGAGTTGCCCGGCAATTGCGCGTACAGCGAATCGAGCGGCGGAATGACGCCGGCCGCCAGTGTTTCGCCATAAAGCTGGTCGAATTCCAGTCGGGCCTGCGTTTCCTGGCCGGCCGCCATGAGGCAGCGCATGCGCTCGTAGCGCGACGTGTACCAGAAGCCGGGCAGGTCTTCGAACTGCTTCCACAACTCGGCGACCAGCTTCCAATCTTCAGCCGATAATCCACCGCGCTGTTCGAGCAGCAGCAAGGCGGCAGCGCCGAGTTCATGGCGATTGCGCTCAATGGTGCCGTGAGCGGCCAGCGCCCATTGCAGGAGCTTACCAACTGACGGCTGGGTGCTGCGGGCATCCACGAAAAAGTACAGGTCCATCATCCGCTGGAGAAACGAATTCGGCGCGCCAACCGTGGCGTTGCGGCTATCCAGATACTTCAGCACCGGCTCCTGGCTGTCTTTCGGGACGAACGGCATCACGTTCGCATTTTGAGCCCGAATGAGCGTGAACCAACCGGGCCGTGTGTCGCCTTTCTTCACGACGTTTTCGATGAGCCAGCTTCCATTCAGACCGGCGGCCGGGTCGCTGTAATACGCCGCCGCCAGTTCCAGCGGATCGTTGAATGCTCGCTGCCACCACGATTGCCGTTGTTGTTTTTCCGTCACTTCCTTCACCGTGCGGTACGGCAACGGCAGCACCACGAGCTTCGACAAGTCCGGTTTCAGATTCGGCTCGGTGGCCGGCTCGCCGTAGCTCTTGGCCGTGAACTTCTGCCGGGCCAGCACGAGCTTGTACGGCATCACCACCCAGCGGCGTTCCTGCAAATTGCCGTCGTCGTTGAAGACGAGATGCGTTTCGATGTGCGCGCCTTTGCCGTGCGGCACAATGGCCACAGTATTGGAACCGTAAGCCAGCACGTCGGCATTGCGGGCCAAATTGTCGGCCGCCGGCAGCAGCCAGGGGATGAGCGCCTGCAACTCGGCAAAGTGGAACCGGCTGAAGCCGCGCTTCGCCCCGATGCCAATTTCCGGATACAGGTGCAGCAGCGTCTGGCCGTCGCAAAGGATCTGCTCCTTCAGGCCGGAAGCCAGCGTGCGCTCAATGGCGAAGCGGCCGGTGCCGTCACACAACAAACTGCTCGCTTCGGGAGCAATCTTGCTCCCCTCTCCCCCGCTTCGGGGGAGAGGGGAT
>DATGHS010000293.1:0-12812 GCA_035307785.1 Gemmataceae bacterium | reverse complement strand
AGGCGATGCGTTTGCCGTCGGGCGACCAGCACGGGTTATTGTCGGCCGCAATTTCGTTGGTGAGCCGTTTGATATTGGAGCCGTCGGCATCGGCCCGGTAAATCTCCTGGTTGCCGTCACGGGTGCTCACGAAGAGGAAGGACTTGCCGTCCGGCGCCCAGCGCGGCGTCTCTTCGAACGCTTTATTCGGAATCACGACCTTGGACTCGCTGCCGTCGGCATTCACGCGATGAATGTGCAGCTTGCCATCGGTGCCCTGCAAGATGTCGTGCACATATAGAATTGTCTTGCTATCAGGCGACCAATCGCCATCGAAATGCGGCGTATCGAGATTCGGCATGAGCCGCTTCATGTCGCTGCCATCGGCATTCACGGTCCACAGCGCCATCTTGCCTTCGTAAATGCGGGTGAAGAGAAATATCTTACCATCCGGCGACCAGCGCAGATGCTGCTTGAAGGAGCCATCGGTGGTAAGGCGTTGAATGTTCATGGTCACTGAGCCCCCGCAGGCTCGAAGACGCGCCTGTGGGCTTGGAAACGATGCAAGCCGCGAGGCGAGTCTTCAAGCCGCGCGGGGTCAAAACAGCTCCTCCACCACTTTCCCGCCTGGCGCGATGCCGAGGATTACCGCTTGCTCTGTGGTAATGCCGGCGCAGTGGTGGATGGTTGCGGCCAAATCCGCCGGCGTGACGGGGCGGTCGTGCGGAAATTCGGCCTTGGCGTTGCTGGAGCCGACGACGCGGCCGCCGGCCACGCCGCCGCCGGCCAGCAGGGAGCAGTAGCACTTTTCCCAGTGTTCGCGGCCGGCCTTGTCGTTGATCTTCGGGCTGCGGCCAAACTCGCCGACGGCCACCACGAGCGTGGAGGAAAGCAGGCCACGCTCTTTCAGGTCAATCAGCAACGCGGAAAGCGCTTGATCGAGCCACGGCGCATGGCGATCCTGCATGATCTGGAAATTGCGGTAATGATGATCCCAACCGCCGTCGCCGGAATCCTCTTCCGCTTCCACGTGGTCGCTCCAGTTCACCTGCACGAACGGGACACGGTTTTCGACCAGCCGCCGGGCAAGCAGGCATGATTGGCCGAAGCGCGTGCGGCCATAGCGATCGATGGTCGTTTGAGATTCCTGCGAAAGATCAAACATCTTCCGCGCTTCCGGGGCAGTGAGCATGGAGAACGCTTGCCAGCGATATTCGTCGATGGCTTGCACCGAGCGCAAATGATCCGGCAACTGGCCCAGCTTCTCGAACTCACTCATCAATTGTTTGCGGTCTTGGAGTCGATCCGGGGTAAGGTCGCTGGTTAGTTGCAGACCGGGAATCTTCGTGCCTTTGAGGGGATCGTATTCCAGGCGGAATGGGTCGTAGAGCGGGCCAAGCGTGCCACCGCCTTCACCGGTGATGGCTTTCTTGCCCTGGTGGAGTTTGCCTCCAATGACCATGAAAGGAGGCAGCTTGTTGTCACCGGGGGCATTGCTGCCCCCGCTCGCCAGGCGGGCTTTGGCCACGATTGCGCCGGTAGCAGGGCGCACAGCGCCGCCCGACATCGTTCCGCCCAGATTGACGGCGCCGGTCATGCTGCCCGTCAGGCCGATGGTGCCAGCCACGCCGTGATCGTTCGATTGCGTATTCATCGAGCGGATCAAGGTGAACTGGTCACTCAGCGCCGCAATTTTCGGGAAGAATTCGGTAACCCGAACGCCGGTTGTTTTGGTCGGGATCGTCGAGAATGGGCCGCGGTACTCGATGGGCGCATTCGGCTTCGGGTCGAAGGTATCAAGCTGCGAAGGTCCACCCCAGAGCCAGAGAAGGATGACCGACTTGGCCGAGCCGCTCGCCGGCGTCGCGCCGCTTGCACGCAACCGAAGCAAATCCGCCAGCGTCAGGCCCAGGATGGTACTGCCGCCAATTTGTAGGAACGAACGCCGGCTAAGGCCCGAGCAAGTTCGCTGGCGTTGGCGGCCGAGAAAGAGCATCGTCTGAACTCCGGCGAAGCCGCAAGCGGCAAATGGGGTATAATCAAGATCATACACTCTTTAGGCAGGAGAAGCTATCCATGGCCGCTCCAACACGAGTTCTGCCGACGAAGAAAAACGAAGACGAACGAGTTCCACCGCTGCAAACGGGCGACCGGCTGACGGCAGAGGAATTCGAACGTAGATATGCAGCGATGCCCGAAATCAATAAGGCGGAACTTATTAATGGAGTCGTGTACATGCCCTCGCCTGTATCGTTAGAAGACCATGGCTCGCCCCATTTTGATTTAATAACCTGGCTGGGGGTCTATCGCGCTTTTACAACGGGCATCAACGGGGGCGACAATTCTTCTCTGAAACTGGAGGTCGGTGCGAATCGACCGCAGCCAGATGCATTTCTCCGGATTTATCAATCCCACGGCGGACAGTCGCGCGTCGATGCGAAAGGCTATGTATTGGCTGCACCCGAATGGATCGGCGAGATTGCGGCCAGCAGCGTCAGTTACGACTTGCATGACAAACTGACCGCGTATCAACAAAACCACGTGCGCGAATACGTCGTTTGGCGTGTACGGGACGAAGCCATCGATTGGTTCGTTCTCCGTGGCGAAAAGTTGGAGCGCCTACCGCTAGTCGCCGATGGCATCTATCGCAGTGAGGTATTTCCGGGGTTGTGGCTCGATGTGGCGGCAATGATTCGGCGAGACATGCCGCGCGTGTTTGAAGTGGCGCAACGAGGAGTGCAAAGTCCTGAGCACGCGGATTTTGTGGCGCGGTTGCAAGCGCGAGCAACTCAAGGTTGATCCCGCCGGCGCCGCAGGCGGCGGCTACTTCTCTTCCAACTCTTGCAATTCCGGAAATACATCCGCCGGCAGGCCCGCAGCGCGGACGTGGTCGGCGAGTTTCTTCATCGCGGCGAAGCGGATGTTCGCCACCTGCTGCTCGCTGATGCGCAGGAACTTGGCCACGTCACGGTTGGCCATGCCGCGAACCAGCAGCAACTCCAGCACTTTTAGCCGCTCATACTCCGCATCGGCTTGCCAGCGACGGATGATTTGGCCCAGGCCGCGGGCGATGGCCGTGCTTTCCAGGTCGCGCTGCTCCTGGCTACGGGCAGCGCTGGAGGCCGTATGCTGATGCACATCAAGCTGATTGGCGAGCAGGTCGTCGGATTCACTGGTGCCGGTGTGATGCGGCCGGCGACTGCTGCGCCGCAGCACGTCGGTAATCTTGTGGGCGCAAATCGTGAAGAGGTATGTTTGCAGCTCGCGGCGGTCGTCGAAATTCGGCAGGCTGGTGATGAAGCCGACGAATGTTTCCTGCACCACGTCGTCGGCGCTGTCTTTATCGTGCAGCCGCTGGCGGGCAAAGGCGAGCAGCCGGCCCTCGTAGCGGGCAATGAGCCGCTCCCACGCGCCGGGGTCGCCGTTGCGAATGTCCTGAATCAGCAGCCGGTCGCTTTCCGACGACATCTTGGACTTCGGATTTCGGACTTGTGATTTCGGATTGCCGCTCCCAGTAGCTTACACGACTCGTTGCATGATTCCAAGTGGAGCGACCGTGCCGCCACTACTGACCGATCTGGATTTCGTAATCGAGATTGTAGGGGGCCAGTTCCCGCAAGCCCGCCAGGTGGTTCGTGACACCGTCAGCATCGGCCTGCGTCTTGCACATGAAGCCTACGCGCAAATGCAGCGGCGAAATCTGCTCCACCACCAGGTTTCGGGCCTTGACTTTGCACACTTCGCCGATTTTTTCGCGCACCGTCAAGGGCAAGCCAGAGCCCGTTGGGGCAGGCGGCGGCGGGTTGATCGGCGCCGGTTGCACATGCGGCGGCGAGCTGGACGCCGCCGGACGAGCATTGGGCTGCGCCTCGGGAGCGTGGTTCGCCACCGGCCAGACGGTAAGCGAATCCATGGGTTGTGTCGATTCCGCTCTGTGATGGGCTGGTTCAGTTACAGCCGAACCATAGTTGGCCGGTTGCAAATGCGCCGGCTCCGACTCCGGATTCAAAATCGGCCCATCTTGTTCTGCCAGTGGCAAAGTATGAATGGGGCCGTGAGTCGCGGAGCTGCTGCCATTCGGCGCTGGTTCCTTCGCCACGGAGAATCCTTCGTCCGCAGCGGGAGTGGCGCTGGGCCGTTGTTGCGCCAGAGCCGGATTCGTAATTGCGGCCGAGCCGTTCGAGGGCCGCCACAAATGGGCATACTTCATGTACGGGCCCATGTCCGGATTGGAATTTGCGTTGCTCGACCGGCTATCGGCTTGAACGATCGGCTGGCGGCTAATCGGACTTAACTGGTTGAAATTGTCGTAGCCCTGCCAGCCCCAATCGGGCCGGGCGCCGGCCTGCATAATGCGCGGGGCCGTCAACACGGCGGCGGGCGCCGAGGCTGTCATCACAGCACCGGTGTTGGAGACTGCCGGCTTAATCGGTTTTGCCGAAGGCAGGCCAATATTATTGGACGACGCGGTTGGCGCGATCATGCTGCCAGACGGCGTCATGGCAGTAGAAGGCGGTAGGGAAGCTGGTGTCGGTGTCGTTGTCGGAGAAGTTGGCGCGGGCGAACCGCCGAAAAGTTTTCGCAAGCGCATCCCAAAACGCGGTTGTTCCGGCGGCGTGTACTGATATTTCGGAGTCGAATTGACGGTGCCCGATTGATTCCCCCAGAACGGCTGATTGCTGGCGCTGTTCGGCTGCAATCCGTAGGACTGTTGATTGGCGCCCAGGCTTGGGCCGGCTCCGCCGCGAGATACCGGACTTACGTTCCAAACCGGAGGCGAGCCCGGGTTGTTGCCGTCTGGAGTGGCGTTGTTGATCTGTTGATACGTGGTCCCCGTCGACCGCAGCGCATTCGGCGGCGCATCCGGGGGCGGAAGTTGCTCCTGGGCCCAGAGAGGGACCGCGAAACCGGCTGCGGCAACCGCAACGGCCAGCATCCCTGCTCGACGCAGCGTACAGCGAGGTTTGCGCTCCACGTCTTGGCTCCCCCTTCGAGTCCATTCTGGGAGGGTAAACCCGTCCCCCGTCGAACCGTTTCCCCGTCCTCATGGGGAATCCAAGCCGCGGGGCGAGTCTTCGAGCCCCGCGGTTCTGGCCTTTTTACCGCCGCTGTTGTTGCGGCATCGTCCCCTGTCCCCGGCTGCCCATGCCGCCCTGGGCCGCCATCATGGGCCCAAAGTAGCCCAGCGTATTGGCGAAGCCGGCCTGGTGGCCGGTCGGCGACATTTGCACGGGAATCAATGTTTCCTTGTCGGTCTCAATCTTCTTCGATAACTCCGGTACCTGCGTCGGGAAGTCTTCATCGAGCTGATTCAACGTTGGAAAGTACTGGCCCCGCAACGCGTTGTAGCCGCCGAAGTTACCCATCCCCGCCGGTCCTCGCCCGGCCCCCACCGTGTACGGCCGCACGAAGTTGTAATAATTGACACCAGCATTGGTGCCAGTGCCGCTGAGCATATTCAGGTACGGACTCAACGGCGGACGCGACATGCCGGAGTAGCCACCGTAGTTGTACGCTCCATAGCCGTTCAGTAGGCCGCCGTATCCTCCATATCCATTGCCTCCGCCGAATCCGGGTCCGCCGTATGGGCTGTATGGATATTGGGCCGAACCCACGCCGGCCGCCAGTAGCAAAACAAATAAACTCAGAGTTAGTTTTCGCATGGTGGTCTCGCTCTTGTGTCCAAGTCGGGCGGAACAGCCGGGCCTACTAAATTCTACTCTGCTAGCCCATCGACCGTTCCAGATTCATGCCGCCGTATTAGGGAATTCCCCTGATCGAATTCACTGTCTGGCTGCCAAGTAAGGTTATGCCGAATAGCCGTTCGATGGGGGCGAAAGCCTTTGCCAGGATCGAATCAGCCCGGATAATGCGTTGTGCCATCACATAAACTCGGTCGCCGGGCATGATCTGGTAGTTTGTTCGCGTGTCGCCAAACTGCGTGATGCAAATCCAGTCTACGCACATTACCTGTTCCGGACCGCAATTCGGTCCGCGGCGAGCGACCCAAATATCGCGCTTGGAGGCAACGGCCGGCAGACCTTGAATCTGGCTAATCGCATCGAGCACCGTCTCGTTGCCGGTGACCGGGAAGCGGAAAACTTGCTCGCCATAGCCGCCGCCGTCGGTGATAACGTAGTACGACTTGCTGTTGTAGGCCGCCACATCGACGATGACGGCAAAAGCTTCAGGTGATTGGCCGAACCATTGGCCGAGGAAGCCCTTGATATTGTCGCGAGCCTGGTCGAGCGTCAGCCCGGCCATCTGCACCGAGCCGTACACGCCGAGGCTCACTGTGCCATCGGGTCGAACCAAGTGCGGGCCATCAATCGCTTGCGGCAACAGCTGGTTCGCCGGCTTCATTTTCAGGATTTCGCCCGTCTTTTCATCCACCGACCACCGGACCACCTGAATGAGCAATACGTCGGGCGGTTCGATCTGGTAACTCGGCAGCGCTTGCTTGCTTAATTCACGCGGAACTTCGAGCGTGGCCGCGGGCATCGGCATCTGAGCTCTTGGCCCGACCGGCGGCCCGGCATAGCAGCCCAACCCACCCAGGCAAAGCCCGGCCAGCAAAGCCACGTTTCGCGCAGTATGCCGCCAACTGCCTGGTTTCATGGGCAGACCCTCCGCACCGTCGGCCAAAGCAAGCCCGCCAATAGGCGGTTTGTCCCCCTTTGGGCCGTTGTCGAATAGTGTTATCGGCAAGAGTTAGGCAGTTTCTGAAGATTTCCCGCATTACAATCCGCAAATTCGGCGCGCGCGTTACAGGCGACAAAGGCGGAAAGGTCAACACGGGTACCGGGCAGGAGCTTCCGTTCCCGGTTAATTGGCATCGATGGTCAGCTCGACTTGCTTCTGTTCAGCACCAAACAGCGAATAGGAGAATTGGAGAACGCTGGCAAAAAGTCGAGGATAGTGCAGCGTAGCGGTGCCTAGATTAAGCCCACTCGCGCTGGCCATCCGCCGGAGCCTTCACGGCTTTGGCGACGCAGCGTTCGCGGTTCCAATTGCTCACGGCGACCACCGGATGCGCAGGGCAATATCTTCGCTATATGGCGGTGAAGAAATCTTCCGCTCGCCGCCGGTATGGTCGATAACCTCCGGCTTTTCGACCTTGCCGGTCTTTGTGTTGATCCATTCCGCCTTGTAATTGCCCGCCGGCAGATTCAAACTCAATTCCGCCTGCGTCCCGCCCTTAAGATAAATCGCATACGCTCGGCCGGGTTCGGCCAACACCCGGGCACTCATGCGCGCTTCGGGCGGGTTGCCGACAATGGGCGCGCTGGCCGAGCCGCCTCGAATCACGCCGTTGTCCGGCCGCATCTTGACCAGATCGAAGCTCTCCATGAACTCTTTGAGGATCTTCAATTGCCGGCGCAGTTCCGGCCCGCCGCCGCCCGGTGAAGTCGTGACCACCGCTGTGCCATCGGGGTGCTGGCATGAATACGAGTAGTCGAGGTTGCTGAAGATGCCGCCGCTGGCCACGAAGAAGTCCCAGGCCCCGGTGCGATAAGGCCGATCCTCTTTGCCGCGAAAACCGGTCTCGTCGTCGGCAATCACACGGTTCAAGCCGTAGTTCACGCCCACCGCATCCGGCGGCGTGGCATAGTGGAAATTGAAAATTGATACGTTGGCATTGGGCCGCTCGATTTTGGCTGAGCCGTTGGCAATGTTCTGGGCGATCAGGTGCCGGTAAGGGAAGTCCTTTTCGGCATCCACCAGAACGGCGACCATGTGGTCGGTCCATTCGCGCGTCACGCCGCCAAAGTACGGCTCGTTGCACACTTCGTAGTAAACATTGTCGCAATCCTTCAGGGCTGCCGCGATCTTGCGGACGAGGGCCTCTTGCACGGCCGTCAATTCCTTGTCTTTGAGCGTGTAGATCTCCAGCCGATCTACCTTACCGTTTCCCTGCTCATTGTTGCTTGCCTTCATTGGGTTCACGTTCCAAAGCTTGTCGTCGTAGACGGTGCAAAACAGAACTAATTCGACCACAATGCCGCGCTTCCCTGCTTGCGCGACAAAGTCTTTGAGCCGATCGAGGTACGCTGGGTCAAAAGATCTCAAATCGAACTTCGCCAGGCCATCGCCGGCCTTGGATCCGCCAGTCCGCGGCCACGGACAAACATAGGATTCCGACTTGGGCGCAAGCGTGTTGTCGATGATGCCGAAAGAACCCGGCACTTCCCGATAATTGCCCGCGAAGGTGCGCGTAAGATTGAACCCGGATGCCTGAAGCGCATCGAGGTAACGAACATAGTCGAAATCGCGATTGAGCACCGACCCATAATGCTCGCCCGAGGTCAGCAATATCGTCGGCTTGCCCCGGAAGAGAAGATAATGCGGATTGTCGGGATGCAATCGAATCGGCTCCGCCGCTCGCGCCGGCAACGGTAGCAGGGCGAGAAGAAGCGCTGGGGGCAAGAGTCGAACGATACGAAGAATGGTCACAGGCATTTCCCCCGAGGAGAACAAATCACCCCTGCGCGCCCGGCGGGTTCTGGATCATCGCCGCGCGTTGCGCGGCGCTGCGGCGGTCGAGGACTTTCTGCCGAATCGCGGCGGCAATCTCGTCTTTCTTCTTGCTCTTCATGCCAAATAACTCCATGGCCTCGCAAACCGTGAGCAGGCCGTCTTTGGTCAACGGCGCTAGCTTGGCCAGTTCGGAATCGACCCGCTCCATCGGCAGCGACAGGTCGCTGGCCTGGTCGTACAGCTGGCGAATCGCGGTGGCCAATTCGCCCGCATCGGCCTTGGGTTGCCGCGGCTTGGCCGCTCGCGGCGCTTTTTCCGGCGCAGTGAGCTTCCCGGTTGTGTGATACTCGTGCGCCACCGCCAGGAAGCGCGCGAATTCTGCTGGCGATTGCGCCGCGAATGGCGCCAGTCCATCCGCCATGATGGCGAAATCCTTTGCAACCTGCTTTCCGCCGGAGGCATCCAGAAGTTTCGCCAAATCCGCAAGATGCTGCTTCAAGTCGCCGACAGTCATGATGGGGCTCCTGAGGTTGTGCGGCGATTCGCCGGGTGGCTAGCTTGCGGCAATTGCTCGGAAAGCTCGACTGCCAACTGCTGGAAGAAGGTAAAGGCTTCGTCGCCAGGATTCAGCGGCCGCCGGTCATTTTCGGCATTGCGTACCTCGACTCGTTGAGGAATCATCGTCGCGCATAAGCGGACGCGTTCGCCCCACGCATTGTGGCTTTGGTCGAGAATCGCCGCCCAAAGGTTCCGCTCTTCGGCCGTGGGACCTGTGGAACGCTGCGTACGATTCGCGACCACTCCGATGATTTTCAAGTCGGCGTTGAGACTTTGTCGCAGCATTTGCAGCCAGGCGATCATGGCCGGCACGCGGTCGGTAACGAGCTTGCTCGGCATGACCGGGATCAACACATAATCCGCGGCAGCCAGGGCGTTGACGCAGGAAACATTCAACAACGGCGGGCAATCGATCAGCACGAGATCGAATCGGCTCGCTAACTTCGCTTCATGCAAGAGTTCGCGCAGCAGCAAGCGGACGTCTTTCTTTTCCGGCCGAAGCAGCCAGTGGACGGTCAGGTTCAATTCCACGTAGGCCAGCGTGTCGGCACTCCCAATGATCGAGGCCCGTTCTTCCGAAGAGGAATGCACGTAATCCGCAAACCGCACTTCACCGCCTCCGGTGCACTTTTCGAAATAATCCTGCACGAGACGCTTTGTGTCCGAGAATTGCTGGATTTGCTCGCCCGGCAGGTACAGGCTGGTGAGTGACGCTTGCAGGTCAAGATCGACCAGCAGCACGCGCCAGCCGCCGCGGGCGTAGGCCGCGCCCAGGTTCGCCGTGAGCGTCGTTTTGCCGACGCCGCCTTTCAGGTTCAGCACGGCAACGACGGGCATCCGGCGCTCGCGCAGCGGAACAAACCTCGCCGGCGAGCCCGTGGGCGGAGCCGTCCAGGTAAGTCCCTTCATTTGTTGGGCAAGCCGTAGTTTTTGATTCACCCTTTGGAACAGCTTTTCGAGGCGCTCTTTTTCGTATTGCGATTCCTTGAGATCATCTTCCAATTGTTCGCGCGCCGGATCGGTGCGATTGCGCATTTGTTGCAATTGCAATTCCATTTCATGGAGTTCTCGGCGAAGGCTATCGCGCTCGTGTTCTAGCCGGCGATAGCGCCGCAGCGCCCAGGCAACAACGGGGCCAATAATCGCCGCGGTGATGGTAATCGCGCCGGCAGCAATAAGTTTCGGCCAGGAATCAAATTCGGCCGCAAGCAGAGGAGCAAGAGCAATCATGGCGGCCGATTCCAATGTGTCAGCGAGGAAAGAGATTGCGCGGGATTGCCGAAGTCTTACGACTTCAGGCGATGGGCGGCATCAGTAGGATTCATTTAGCGCTGCTTTGGTGCGCTCCGAGTGTGGCCGATTGCGCGAAATCAAGCCGCGCGGGAAAAGACGACGATGACGCCGAGACTGCGGGAGACGTCGTGGGGGCCGAAAGGCGGCCGACTTCACCCCGGCAGCCAATTCTCCACTCGCAATCCCGGCACCTTGTGGAAATCGCGCAGATTGGCAGATAACAACAATGCATTTTCGGTCAGCGCGATCGCGGCAATTTTCAGATCCTGCGAACCGATGCGGATTTTCTGCCGGCGCAACTGGGAAAAAAGGTCTGCGGCTGCTTCGCTCAAAGAAGTAATGTTCCATTCAGCGAGAAAATTGAAGAGTACGGCGAGGTGCTGGTAAGGCAAAATCTGCTGGTGAATATCGCGGGTGTGCGCGATCTTGGCGAGCCACCCTTTGCACTGCTCTTCAACGGCAACGATTGGAATGGCCAACGGTTCGGCAGCCAGCTTCAGCCGCTGAACCAGGGCGGCATTGCCAGCCACCCGGCTGTCCGTCAGGACAGAGAGATGATCCGTATCAAGCAGGATCATGACGTGGTCGGCCGCTTTCTTGATTGGCGGCGACGCGCTTTCCGGCGGTCGGCCTCACGTAACTTCATGGCCTCGGCAAAAAGTTCCTTCATCCCCGGATTGTCGGTGAAGATACCGATGGTCCGCCGCCAATCCTTGACGTGGCCCTGGCCGCGCAGGGCCTTTAATTCCGAAAGCTCATGCTCCAAGACAGCCAGGCGCTGATCCACGGTAAGCGGTTTCATACGGTCACGCTACCTCACCCATCGATTTTCGTCAACGGTGCCTGTCTTGATGGAGAACTAGCGCTGTCCCTTTCTTCTGGAACCGCCGACTGCTCGGAACGAAGCCGGGTAGGAAAAGACGATGACCACGAGAGGTTTTCGCGAGGTCAATCATCGGGCCATTCTCGCTGGTCCATCACTGCGCGGCGCAGTTCGACGCGCTGCGGGTCGTTAATATTCAGGACCGCAACCGTCGCGCGACCAATCTGCGTGCGGCCCACGAGAATGGCCCCGTACCATTCGAAGTGCCGCGTCCACGATTGGCGGCGCGGATCGAATAGCCGTACAATCCTTTCCGTCACGGGATCACGACCGCTGAGATTCGAACCCTTGTGCAAATTGCACCGGTGACAACTCGCTGCCGCGGTGTTTTTTGGCAATGATGTGCTCGACGTGAAAAATTGCGGCGGCGGCCGCGAACTCGGGAAGATGGCAATACTCGCACCGAAGGCCGGCCCGCTCCCGAACCAGTTGACGTAGCGCGGGTGTCATCCAGCATTGGCCGATCGTTTGAGAAGCGCTCGCGCCTTGGCCTGCAGGATCGCGATGAAGTCGATCGTGTAGACGTACGTCTCGTATTCACGGCGTTCCTGTTCGGAAAGTTCGCCTTCATTTGATTTGCGGGCCAGTTTGTCGATATGGGCCTGGACTTTGGCGTCAAAACGGTAGTGAACGAGTTTTCGTGCCACTTCAGGAGTGAGAATTTCGCCAAGAGGATCCAGGAGCCGGTCGAGGATAGGCGCGTCAAGGGTTTTCATGGAGTCATTCTAACCGTATCCAAGGCGGACGGTAATGCAAAAAGATCGGCGGATAAGTGGAAAAGCCGAACAGCATTACCGAAGGAATTCGGGATGGCCCATTTCGCCGGAAGACTTCGCAGGCCCCAAGCGCGGGCTTGCGCTCAAAGTTGCTCTCTTTATTTGAGAACACCCCAGATTCTGCGCACCGTCGCGCGGCTCTCCAGATCGTCTATGGCCCCGCGCTTGGGCAGCCAAATGCAATGCAGCGCCCGGCTGTCATTTTCTCTCGACAGGCATCACTCGCTGTGCCCGCATCAATCCCGCCAACGGGCCGCTGTCGAATTCGACGCGAACGATCACCGAGCCGGTCTGTTTTTCGGGCACTCGCACGGAGGCCCCGCAAAAAGTGCCTCAGGCGAAGCCGGTTTGCGCGGAATCGAGAACTTTATCTTGCGTGTCCAGCAGAATAATGCGGCCGTGGCAACCGCTATCGAACGGACTGGACTGGAAAGCGCCGCGAGATGCGCGCTCGATCAGCAGCCCGTCGCCGGTATAAAGCGCCGGCTGTACCCGCAACATTGACCCCGGCTCACAACTCTTGCCATCGCCAGCATCCAATGTGAAATCGAGCTTGCCCACGGACTCGAACGTCAGCAGCGCGTCCTTACCAAGCGACTGCCAGCGATAGTCCTTGCCGCCGTTGTCGTTAAAGACAAAGCCCCATGGCAAGCCGCCGGCAGAGTCCTTGAGTGTCAGCAGCACCGAGCTGATGCGATATTCACCGATGGGAACCGTCACTTCGGCCTTGAGGCTGCGCATACAAGCGACCACACCGTCGCGGCTCTGCACGGTCACTTGGATTTCTTCTATCTGTTCCGGTTTCAGCGAGGCTGGCAAGCGCAGCCTTAACTGTCCCGCGCCCT
>DATGHS010000292.1:0-7357 GCA_035307785.1 Gemmataceae bacterium | reverse complement strand
AGAGTTCCTTCGACAACCAGAGGAACGGATTGTCGCACATGGCGGGCGATCTCATTTTCCTCGACCGTGTGCTGGCGCATTACGGGCCGGAAACGAAAGAGATCCGCGAACAACTTCGCGCTTCCGTGGCCGATATGCTGCAACGAACCTGGCCAAACGAAGGCCTGGAATTGGGGCGTCATAGAACGATGGCCCACACGGAGGGGAAATACGAAGGCATTTACGAGAAAATTCAAGAGCTATCGCCGAAGAATGATGCTCAGCGCTCTCTTCAAGCTCAAGCGTTAAAAACTGCCAGCGACATTGCGCAATCTCGCTGGGAGCTGTTCGCGCAGAAGGGGAGTTCGATTCCCCTGGCGTTCCTGGTCGTGTTAATTGCTTGGGTAACTCTCATCCTTGGCAGCTTCAGCCTGTTTGCGCCGCCCAAGCCGATTGTGGTGGCGACGCTGTTAATCTGTGCGCTCACCGTTTCCAGTGCGGTCTTTCTGATTCTGGAACTGGATAGACCTTTTGACGGCTTGATTCAGGTTCCCAGCGCGCCACTGAAAAGCGCGCTGGCGCAGCTGGAAAACAACCGGAATTGAGATGAAAGCAACTGAATGGTTCCACTAACCGGGAGGGTTTTTCCCATGAGAGACGGGAAGTGCAAATGGCTCCGTTTCGCTTTGATCCCAGCGGCCGTGCTTGTATTCGTTGGCTGGGCGCAGCTGCGGGCACGGCCGGCGGATGACAAGCCTGCCGACAAAGCGCGCGAAGCCGACGCAACAGCGATTCGGCAGTCGGCTGTCGAGTTTACCGAGGCCTTTAACAAGGGGGATGCGAAGGCGGTCGCCGCGCTGTTCACGGAGAATGCAGAAAACCGCGAGGCCGACGGGCGAACCGTTGTGGGCCGGGCAGGAATCGAAAAAGCCTACGCCGAGTTCTTCAAAGCCAATCCGGTCGCGAAGATTGACGTGCTAATCCAATCGATCCGGTTCCCAGCCAAAGACATGGCCGTCGAGGAAGGGCTCGCCCGTGTGACCATCAGCCCCAAAGATCTGCCCCGGTCCACCCATTATGTGGTCGTGCATAGCCGGGAAGGCGGCCAATGGAAAATGGCGCTTTCGGCCGAAGGCGGCGTGGGCCAGTATTATTTGGAAGACCTCGACTGGCTGCTCGGCGACTGGGGAACTACGATCAAAGACCAAACCGTGAAATTCTCGTTCACGCGCGATCCGAAGAAGGCATTTATCACCGGCACGTTTACCCGCATTCCGGCAGGTAAGCAACCCATTAGCGGATCGATCCGCATTGCCCTCGACCCGGAGACCGGCCGCATTCGCTCGTGGGGCTTCGAAGACGACGGCACCCACTCGCAATCGTTGTGGAGCTGCGACGGTAAGAGTTGGATTCTCGACGCCAAGGGAGTCCTGCCGGATGGCACCCCAGCCGGCGAGCGGATCATTTTGCAACGCGCGGGCGCCGATGCCATCACGTGGCGATCCATTGATCGGGTTGCGGGAAATGACAAGTTACCCGATACCACGCCGATGCGGCTTACCCGCTTGGCAGCGCCCAAACAGTAAGGGTCACCGTTTTTGTTGGTGGATAATAAACATTCAATCCATCGTGGTTCTGGCGCACTGCGCCGCCACGAATCAAAGAATAATTCTCTATGAGGAAAGGCCATGAAGCGCGCATTTTTGTTTGTATTTACAAGTATTTGTTTGTGCATCCTCGGCAGCAACGTGAACGGCCGCGGTTACGGCGGCGGCTATCGGGGCGGCAGCTTCGAAGGTCACAGTTATGGCGGTGGCAGCTTCGAAGGCAGCTACAGCCATAGCGGATCCGAGGGTTGGGGCCACGGTTACAGCAGCGGCAGCGCCAGCTCGAGCGGCGAAGGCCGTTACGGCGGCAGCTATTCCGGCTCCCGCTCCACCGAGTCGTCCTATGGCTACGGCGGCCGCAGCGGCAGCAGCACTTACGATCACACCTGGACCGACGCAGCCGGCGGCAGCGTCTCGACTTCCGGGTCGCGAAGTGCAAGCGAAAACCGGTATGGCGGCTACAGCGCCAGCGGCTCGCGCGATACCACGATGACCACCGCCGGCGGCCAAACTTATTCCGGCAGCCGGGAAGGCAGCTACAGCGGGAATCGCTACACCGGGTCTGCCAGCGGTTCCCGCGAAGGAACCGTGAGCGGTCCCGGCGGCAGTGCCAGTTGGCAGTCCGCTTATTCCGGCAACCGTTATTCCGGCAACATGGACCATTATGCCAGCGTGTACGGCGCCAACGGCGCGCACAGCACCGCATATTGGTCCAGCGGCTACATGGGGACGACCGGCAGCGCCGTTCGCTCGGGTTTTGGTTATTACAACACGTTTCAACCAGCCTATTACACATCGCACCCCGGTTGCTGGGCCGCTGCCGGCTGGGGCGCTGGAGCAGCATGGGCGGCGCCGTCGTACGCAAGCGTGGCTAACTACTGTGGAGTATCGGCCGCCGCTTCGCCGGACTACGACTACGGCAGCAGCGTCGTTTTTCAGGGCGACAACGTCTACATGAATGGTCAGCCCGCCGGGACCACCCAGCAATTCGCCGAGCAGGCCAGCACGATTGCCTCCCAAGGTCAAACGGCCGACGCTCCGCCGACTGACGACTGGAAGCCGCTCGGCATTTTCGCGCTGGTGCAGGGCGACGACAAGACGTCGAACTACATCTTCCAGCTTGCCGTGAACAAGGCCGGCGTTATTCGCGGCAACTATTACGACGGCCTGATGGACACGAACACCGAAGTGTATGGCTCGGTGGACAAGACCACGCAGCGCGCGGCCTGGACCATCGGCAAGAAAAAGGACCGCGTGTTCGAGGCCGGCGTTTACAATCTCTCGCAACCGGAATGCCCGTGTCTGTTGCACGTGGGCAGCGAGAGTACCACCCAGATGATGCTGGTGCGGATGAAGCAGCCGAAGAGTGGCATCGCGCCGTCAACACCCTAAATCGTCGGTTTTTGAGTCAAAGCAGGATCCGATTGCCTGGCTGGCGTTAGGATCCTGCAGTTGGGATGGCTGCCTGTTGCCTTTTTTGTTTCCCGAATTATCCTAATTTCATGCTGATCTGCAGCGCCTTTTTGCAGAACTCGAGTCGGTTGCTGTGAACAGAGAAGGCAAAGCTTCGCAAGGCCAGGCCGTGAAACCACGCATGGTTGGACACGTCAAGGAATGTCTGCCTCGCAGTAATTCGGCAAGTCCCGGCGCCCGTCACGATTGCGGGGTACAGTTCCATGAACGAAGTCGTGCGCGAATTCCTGCTGGAGACGCACGAAAACCTGGCCCAGTTGGATTTAGACCTGCTCACGCTGGAGAAAGACCCGGCGGAGAGCGAGACGCTGGCGCGCGTCTTCCGCACGCTGCACACCGTGAAAGGTACGGCCGGGTTTCTCGGGCTTCCCAAGCTGCAAGCCGTGGCGCATGCTGCCGAGAATCTCCTCAGCCGGTTGCGGGCCGGCGAACTCGTTTTTAATCCTGAAATCGCCGGCGGCCTGCTGGGGTCGGTCGACGCGATCCGGCGCATGCTCGACCAGTTGGAGAAATCCGGCGGCGAGAGCGAAGGCAGCGACAACTATTCCGCACAAATTCAAGCGCTCGAGCGATTGACCAAGGGAGGTTGCGGTGCCAAGCCGCCAGTGACTCCCCCAGCGACGCCGGCGAAGACGCTGGTTGAAGAACCCCCGCTCAAGAACGACCAGCCGACCATTCAGCATGCCGCGGCGGCCAGTATTGCATCCGGGAACCAACAGCATCCCACTCCAGCGCTGGTCATCCAGCCATCAAACCTGAGCCCAACTGCCGAACCCGGCGAGGCGCGATCCGTCTCGGTCTCGGACAGCGCCATCCGCGTGGATGTGGGTCTGCTCGACAAGCTCATGACGCTGGTCGGGGAACTGGTGTTGGCTCGCAACCAAATCAAACAGTTCAGCGGCGCCATGGAAGATGCCGGGTTTCAAGCTTCGGTGCAACGGCTCAACCTGCTCACCGGCGAATTGCAGACCAACGTCATGAAGACGCGCATGCAACCCATTGGCAACATCTGGAACAAGTTTTCGCGCGTGGTGCGCGACATGTCGGTCGCGTGCGGCAAGCAAGTGCATCTGGAATTAGACGGGCAAGAAACGGAGCTGGACAAAACCATCGTGGAAGCCATCCGCGACCCACTGACGCACCTGGTTCGCAATGCCGTAGATCATGGCATCGAATTGCCTGCCGAGCGAGTGGCGCGGGGCAAACCGTCCGAAGGCCGCTTGCGGCTCCATGCCGCACACCAAAGCGGCAAGATTGTTATCGAGATCAGCGACGATGGCGGAGGCATCGACCCGCGCCGGGTGCGTGACAAGGCGCTGCGCGCGAATTTGTTGACCGCGGAGCAGGCCGACCGGCTCAACGAGCAGGAACTGCTGAACCTCGTTTTCCTCCCGGGTTTTTCCACGGCGGATAAGGTGACGCAGTTTTCCGGCCGGGGCGTCGGTCTCGATGTTGTGAAAACCAACATCGAAAAGATCGGCGGCACCGTGGCCATCGAGAGCAAATTAGGCCAAGGCACGTCGATCAAGATGCGCATTCCCCTAACGTTGGCCATCATACCTGCGCTCATTGTCACCAGCGGCGGCGACCGCTATGCCATTCCACAAGTGCTGGCGCCAATGAATACTTGATGAAGCCGTTTGCCGCGGCCCCGATTTCGGCCGACTCGCCGGCGCTGGTCATCAGGATAAAGCCGACGTTGGCACTGCTCGGATCCGCGTGCAGAGCATTGACCAGTTTCACGCCGGTCATGTCTTGCAAGTGCATGGTGCTAATGACGACTTGCGCCTTGAGTTCCTTCGCCAGGGTGAGCGCTTCGTTACCGGAGCCGGCGCTATGAACGTCGCCGCTATTCAATTCCTGAAGGTACTTGCGAACGATCGCGGCTTGCGTGCGCGACGGCTCGGCCAGCACCACCGTCAGCCGGGGCGGTGAGCCCTTCGCCGTTGCCGCTGGTTCGGCCAGCGATAGCGATGGAGGCCGCACGATTGTGTTTCCATCTAATTGATCTTTGGAATCGGCCGCGACCGTGGCAACCTGCTGCGGTGTGTCGGCAGGGGTTGGCGGATGCGTCTTCGGTGGCCGGCGCGTGAGCGGCGCGACCAGGGGTTGAACCGCTTCGAGCGCCCGGATGACTTCGGCCATGCTGGCGAAGCGCTCTTCCGGCCTCTTGGCTAGCATTCGCTGACAGATCGCATCCAACTCGGCTGGGATTTCCGGCCGCAGGCTCCGAAGCGAAGGCACCGGCGCTTCGCGGTGTTGCAACAGGAGCGCCATGAAGGAATTGCCTTGAAATGGCGGCCGGCCCGCCAACAGGAAGAAGAGCGTGCCGCCGAGACTGTAAACATCGGCCCGATGATCGATCGTGGTGGAATCGATGGCCTGTTCCGGCGGCATGTAATCGACGGTTCCTACAATCCCGCCCGCCATGGTGAGAGCGCTTTGGGCAGCGTTTCCATCACCCTTATTCAGTCGCGCCAAGCCAAGGTCGGTGACTTTGATGACCCCGCTAACGTCGCGCATCAAGTTGGCCGGTTTGATGTCGCGATGCGTAATTCCATAAGCATGCGCAAAGGCCAGGCCCGTTGCGGCCTGGCGAATGCACTGGACGGCATCGGCCACCGACAAAGGGCCATTCTCTTCCACATCGGAAACCAGATCGCGGCCATTCACGAATTCCATCACCAAAAACGGCCCCGTGTCATCCTCGTCGGCATCGAAGGCCATGACAATGTTTGGATGCGTCAACTGCGCCAGCGTTTCGACTTCGCGCTGAAAGCGCTGCACGAAGGCCGACTTTTGAGCCACCTCCGGCGACAGTCGCTTGATGGCGACGATGCGCTTCATCCGACGGTGACGAGCTTTGAGAACGGTGCCCATGCCGCCGGCCCCCAGGCGAGCCAACACCTCATAGTTGCCCATGAGAACGTCTGCCGGCCGGCTCGCCCGCAGCGCTTCGGCCTGGTACGGGGTCAAGCGCCCGGCCAGCACCAGCACCCCGGCCAAGGCAGCGCCATCGGGCACCTCCGAGCTGGCAGGGTAACTCTCCTGCAGTTTGGCGATTTCCTCGTCGGCAAAGAGGCCGCTCTGGCGGAGATTCTGAAGAAAGTCGTCGCGGGATAGAACTTTTCCCGGCGAGCTCGGCGCCATGCGTTGCGCTTGATTCGACACCGCGAATCCTCCTGTCGTGAGAGTCTTGCGGAGCACATTTTTGGGGACGATTCGGTCGTCGGAAATGCGTAGTGCCATTTTATAGACAACTCCCGAGAAACCCACCGCTGGACGCCCCGTTGCGCAGCGATCGGCGAACAGGAGCTGCAACTGTATCCTTTTGTAACCAGATGACAAAGTGCGCGACTGTGGGTCTCGCCGTAAGCTCTTGAACTGTTGCTTCTTACGGAGTGCGCATCGCGCCTTCACAGACATTAATACAAATTGATAGAAGTTAGGTTTCTGGTGACAGTTACAGTTTCGGTTTCGCTGACTGTGCTGGTCACAAGTATGGTGAATAGTGAGCATGGCGGAGAATGAGTTGGCGAATAAGGAAGTGAAAACCCGCGCTCGTGCTTCGTGCCAGAGCCGTTGCCGCGCGCAATCCATGCCGCCGAATGATACGAACCGGTTTGGGAAATGTCAAAGACGGACGAGTTATGCGAACAAAAATGGATTGCCCCGGCCATTCGGTCCGTTGGAAGCTGTTTCTGACCTCATTTATGCTTAACGGCTGCCTTGCCGGCAGCCTGGCCTTCCATGCGTGGAACGCCGTAAGTAGAATGTGAAGAGAATGAATATGAAAAGCACTACTGAATACACTGGCATGGATCCCGCCATTAAGGCCGAGATGCAGGAGGCATGCGACCGGCTCGCCAGGGGCATCTTTCCGACAATGGAGCAGCGGAGAGCGGCCGCAGCCCAAATTGACCGCATGCGTGAGGAGAACGCCAGGCTCTTTGGCATTCAGGACGTCACCCTGGACGCCGTCCGCCAGTCCCGCAATAGCCGATGAACTACGTCATCGACACGTCCGTGGACATCAAAACGTACGTCCAGGAGCAGGACTCCGGCAAAGCCATCCGGCTCCGGAATGAGTATCTTCAAGGCGTGCATCAGCTGATCGTGCCGGTCCTCCCCACCGAGATGTGCAACGTCCTCATGATTCTGGAGCGCTCCCGGAAGATCAAGCCGGGCGAGACCGATCTCTTCTTCCGGCAATGCCTGCGCGAGCTTCCACCTCTGTTCGCCGCCGTGCCACTTCTGCCCAGGGCTCTTGAGATCGCCAAACTATTTCAGCAGACCGT
>DATGHS010000291.1:0-3992 GCA_035307785.1 Gemmataceae bacterium | reverse complement strand
AGTGCAGCGGTAACGAACAGGGCCAACGGACCGTTCATCGTCAGCATGCGGCCGTAGTAAACGAACTCCGCCGCCAGACAGAGCATGCCGCTGCCCAGAATCGCGGCGCGATGGCCAACCGTCTTACGGGCCCAGAAATAGGAAACGGCGATGGTAAGAAAACCGGCCAACCCTGGAACCAGGCGGGCCGACCAGTCGTGCACACCGAAGAGCGAATAGCTGGTCATCACCAGCCAATAGAGCAATGGCGGTTTATCGAGATACGGCTGACCATGCAAAGTGGGCACCAGCCAATGATTCTCAACGAGCATCTGGCGGGGAATCTCGGCATAGCGCCCTTCCTCCGGCTCCAACAACGGCGTGTGCAGCCGGCAGAAGAAAAACATGGCCGCGAGCGCAAGCAGCGCGACGAATTCGCAGACCCGCCTAATATTCCCCCTCTCCACTGGGGGGAGAGGGGACGAGGGTGAGGGGGAGAGGGGACGGGCGCTAGCCGGCCGCTCCTTCCCCTCACCCCGGCCTTCTCCCCCCAGGGGAGAGGGCGACGCCTGTGGAAACAGCACCCGTGTCCACCAGAAGGGCAACAGCGTCGCCAGCGTTTTCGGCACATCGGTCAGCGACACTTTGCTGGCCCCGCGCTCACGCGGCCGATGTCGCACTGGCGCTTCGATCACACCGAAGCCTTGCTGCCGTGCTCGCGCCAGCATCTCCGTGTTCACGAAGAAATTCGCTGATTCGGGCAAGAGGTGCGCGAGCGCGTCACGGCGAAATACCTTCAACGCACAATCGCAATCACGCACGCGCGTGCCGAGCAATCGCCGCGCCAGGAAGTTGTAGCCACGCGATAGGAACTTCCGCCGCCACGGGTCTTGCCGGTTCTGCCGATAGCCGACCACGATGGGCGCTTGCTCGGCCAACGGCACAAGCTTATCGAGATCACGCAAATCGAATTGGCAATCGGCGTCGGTAAATGCGATGCGGTCAAAGCGGGCGGCTTCAAAGCCGCTGCGCAGCGCCGCGCCGTAGCCCCGGTTGCGCTCGTGCTGAAGGACGCGGACTTTCGGAAAGTGTTGCGCTTGTTGCTGGGCGATGGAAAAGGTTTGATCGCAGCTGCCGTCATCCACTACAAGAATTTCATAATCGCCGGCCAGCGCCTGAAGCGCTTCATCGGCTTCGGCAACGGCCCGGGCGATGCCCGCTTCCTCGTTGTATGCCGGTATCACCAGCGACAGCGACCATTTCTGGCCCACGCTTCCTTGCATGGCCGACCCTCCTGGCGGAAAAGGTCGCAAAATGGGGCGGGGCTGTCAAGGTCGAGGCTCACCCAAATGTAGAACTGTAGAACGGAATTTATTCCGTTCGAGCTCGAACGGAATAAATTCCGTTCTACGTGCAAAACCGCATAAACAAAACCGCCGCCGCCAGCGCCGAGGGGGAACAAGACGCTGACAGCGGCCTCTTCTCGTGCCGTGTTCCAATTCAACCATCGCTATTTTTTGGTAGCACGTATCTCGCTAGCCGTCAGCTTGTTGTCCTTGAGCTGATAGGTCACCGTCACATCCTCGCCGGCCTGGAGGTCGGAGAGTTTGCCTTCCTTGTTGTTGATGAGCACCTTGCAAGTCCGATCGCAGTGAATGGTAAAGTCCTTACCGGCAGTGTCCGTCATCACGAATTCGTTCTTATCCCCGTTCACAGTCTTCACTTTGCCTTTGGTTTCTTCCGCATGGGCGGGCAGGGCCAGACCAAAGCAGAGCACCAGCGCGGCAAGGCCGAGAAACAGAGCCGAAAATCGGATCATGGGATCTTCTCCTGTTGGTGGAAAACAAAGCGGCTGAAGTTGGCCCACCGTGGACCGCCCAGACCGCCGACTTCCGAACGAGAACTCCACACGACACGGCACGATGCTTCGAATTTGCTTGAAATATTCGTTGCGAAAAGCCCAGGGACTCGAAAGCCCTCCCCCTTTGTGGGGGAGGGTTGGGGTGGGGGTGTTGGGCTCTCTCACCCCCACCCTAACCCTCCCCCACAAAGGGGGAGGGGATTTCATTGCTTTAGCTCGCCTGCTGATGGCTTTCGACAAGCTCGCCGCTGTGGCCGTTCAGCGGTTCGCCCATCTGGGCCATGCGGCGGGCATAGACTTCGTGGCGCTCCACGCTGATCGAGCGCGGCGCTTCGATGCCGATGCGCACGCGATCGCCGCGGACGGAGACCACGGTGATGCGAATTTCACCGGCGATGACGATTTCTTCACCGACACGACGCGTAAGTACTAACATTCTTGTTCCTCCAAAAAAGATTCGTCCAAAAGTTCGTCAGAATCTGCCAGTCCGCCGGCGTCTGCCACATACGAATCGCTGCCGACGGAGATCACATTGGCCAGGATGGGTAGCTTGGTGGCTGCCCGCACTGCTTCCTGGGCGAGCTGTTTGGCGTAGTAGCTGGTGGTCCGCCCGTGCAGAATCACACCGTTGTCTTGTACGACCAGGCGGAAGTCACGGAGCCGGCCATATAAATGCCGCTTCACGTTGCTTTCCAGCTGGTGCACGACTTCCGGTGAGGGATGATGCGCGGTCGGGACAAGGTCCAACTTGTGCATTGAGAAGGCTCCTCCTCACAGATTCCACGTTTCTGCTTTTCCCCTTGTGCTCCCTCTCCATTCGGGAAGGAGGAGCCGCTAGCCGCGTGGCCGGCGGCCCGCGTCGACGGATTCCGAGCCAAGCCACACGCTGCTGTCGGCCAACACGAGCTTTTTGGACGAGGCGGCTACCTTGCGGATCGCGCGCGTCAAAGCGGTCGGCGACAGGGGCTTGGTCAAGTACTCCCGGACTTGCGGGGCTTCCAGCTTGGAAAAACTTCCAGTGTCTTCTTGGTTGCAAACGAGGATTACGGGAATCGCGGCAAGGTCAGGATCTTCGCTCATCGCGGCCAGCACTCCCCTGCCGCCGCCCCAGAGTAAATTGGGATCCAGTACGAGTACGTCTGGGCCGAAAGCGCGTAGTCTGGCCAGGCATTCGAGTCCGGTCGATGCCTGCGACGCGGCGATCCGTTCCCGAGCCAGGTGCGCACCGACTAGCTCGAGGAATTTGGAATCGCGGTCGGCCAAGAGAACGCGCAGGGGCATATGAGCACAACCTTGTCGAGATTAGCCCCGTTTCCGCGCGTGAAGGCGCCACGGAAACAAGGGTACCTTGCCCGTCCATGGCATCAATCAGTAATCATTCGTTTGGTTGTGGCTACTGGGCCACGCGGCATACTAGGAGATGGCGAACTTGGCCACACGCGAGTGTTCGTTGCGATGATTCCGTCATCGCCGCTTCCGTGCTCTCACGTGCGACCGTCGAACGTGGAGGCACTAACTTTGAACCGAATCAGCTATCGAACTTTCTTAGTTGGAGTGGCCTAGCCGTTTTGGGTAGGTCAGGAGTAATGATAATGATGAAAATCGCACCGTCAAGTAGCCGCCCAGAAATTCGAATTTTTTTGCGGCGGAATAATTGAACTAGCCGGAAAGCGCATTTGACGTCGCAGCCTATCAGCGGGTCGCTGCGACCCCTGCCGGGGTCGCGTTCATTATTGGATCTCCGGGCACCGGGGGTATCGCTGCGCTCAACCCCCGGCCAATGGCTGCGACCCCTGCCGGGGTCGCACACGGCGCTCGAGCCCCCCGGATTGTTTTGCGCGAATTGGCATCCCGGAGCGATGCCACGCCTTCAGCATCCCGGAGGGATGCCAGCCATTAGCCGGTGGGTTAGCGCAGCATTTGACGTCGCGGCCTATCAGCGGGTCGCTGCGACCCCTGCCGGGGTCGCGTTCATTATTGGAACCTCCGGGCACCGGGGGTATCGCTGCGCTCAACCCCCGGCTAATGGCTGCGACCCCTGCCGGGGTCGCACACGGCGCTCGAGCCCCCCGGATTGTTTTGCGCGAATTGGCATCCCGGAGCGATGCCACGCCTTCAGCATCCCGGAGGGATGCCAGCCATTAGCCGGTGG
>DATGHS010000290.1:0-2547 GCA_035307785.1 Gemmataceae bacterium | reverse complement strand
GGGACGAAGCGCGCGCGAAGGAACTGAAAAAAAATGTGCAAATCTGGAAAGACGAATTCCAAAAGGCCGGCGGTAAAGACGTGTACATTATCGCCAAGCTGGCCGATTTGCGCCGGCCAGTCGCGATTATCGTCCCGGTGGAAGACACGGGCAAGGACAAAATCCTGGCCGAACTGTTCGACAAGCTCTGGCACGACCCGGAGGTGAAGCCGCTGCGCTCCGGCAAACAACTGCTGATCGGCAGCCCGATCATGATCGAAGCGCTGAAGCACGGTCACCCTACGGATCGGCCGCAACTGGCGGCGGCCGTCACCGCCGTTGGTGACGCCCCGATCCAGGTGGTGTTGCTGCCCAGCATGGAGCAGCGCCGCGTGATTGAGGAGATGATGCCGAAACTGCCCAAGGAAATGGGCGGCCTGCCTGCCAAACGCATTACCGATGGCGTGCAATGGCTGGCAGTGAGTGCGGTGCTGGAACCGAAGGTGAGCGTGAAGGTCGTGATTCAATCGTCCGATGCGAAAGCGGCCGCCGGCGTTCAGGGCCTGATCGGCATGGGTATGCTCTTGTTGGGAAAGATTCCGATGGCCGATGATAAGCCGCTGTCGGAGCACTTGGGCGCTGACTTCAACCGTATTCGCAAGGCGTTGACACCGGAGGTCGAGAACGACCGGCTGGTGCTGCAACTCAATGATGAACTGATATTCGACTTCGGCGCGAAACTGGCCGTGCGCGTTCAGGAAGAAGCGGAACGGAAGCAACACGTCAATAACCTGAAGCAAGTTGTCCTCGCCATGCACAATTATGCCGACACTCATGGCGGCCATCTCCCAGGTCGCGCAGGCTTCGGTGGGAAAGAAGCCAAGCTCGAATTCGGCAAGAAGCCGCTGTTAAGCTGGCGCGTCTACTTGCTTCCGTTCGTCGAGCAAGGCAATCTGTTTCAGCAATTCCATCTCGACGAGCCGTGGGATAGCGAGCACAACAAGAAGTTCATCGCTCAGATCCCGCCGGTCTATCAAAGCGACAACGCCAAGCTCTCAATGGAAGGCAAAACGCGAATCGTGGGCCCTGTCGGCAAGAACATGGCTTTCGAGCCGAGTGGCGAAGGATTGATAATGCCCGGCGATTTCCCCGATGGGACAGCAAACACCATTATGCTGGTGGAAGCGGCCGAGGCGAATGCCGTCATCTGGACGAAGCCGGATGATCTGGAAATTGACCTGAAGGATCCGAAAAAGGGCCTGATCGATCCGGATGCGGCTTCCTTCCTGACCGGCTTCGCCGATGGCTCCGCGCATCGGATTCCGAAGAAGATCGACAATAAGATGCTGCTCTATCTGTTCTGGCGCAATGACGGAAATGTGATCAACATTCCGGATTGAGGACCGCGCGGGCGGTGTTTGCAAGCCGGGAGCGCCAGCGACCGGATGTTGGGCGTCCAACATCCGGTCGCTGGCGCTCCCGGCTCATTTTGATTCCGGTGAGGACGGCGCCGGAGGGCATACAATGACCAAGTCATGACGCTCTTACTTTCCGATCCTCGTTTCCTGCTGCACGACACCGGCCGGCATGTCGAAACGCCTGCTCGGCTCGTGGCCATAACGGACCGGCTGCAACAAAGCGGCCTGGCGACGAAATGCAGCACGCAAACCTGGGAACCAATTGGCGAGGACGAGATTCTCGCTGTGCATGAGCCGGGAGTGCTCGCCTTGTTAAAGGCGATCACCGCCCAGGGCGGTGGCTGGGTCGACGGTGACACCGTGCTCAGTGCGCAGTCGCTGGAAGGGGCAAAGCTGGCCGCCGGCGCTGCGACGGCGGCGGTCGATACCGTGATTTTAAAGCAGGCGAACAATGCCCTGTGCCTGATCCGCCCGCCGGGCCACCATGCCACGCCGGACCATAGCCTGGGCTTTTGCCTCATCAACAATATTGCCCTGGCCGCCCATCACGCTTTGACGCAGCATCAACTCAATCGAATCTTGATCGTCGACTGGGACGTGCATCACGGCAACGGGACGCAGGATATTTTCTATGCCGATCCGCGCGTGCAGTTTTTGAGCATTCATCGCTACGGCCACGGCTTCTACCCCGGCACCGGCGCCGCGGATGAGACTGGCACCGCCAAAGGACTCGGTCACACTTGCAATGTGCCGCTCCCGGCCGCGACGCCCCGTCCACAATATTTTGACGCTTTCACAAGAGCCTTGGAACGCAGTGCCAGCCAGATTCGGCCCGAGTTGGTGCTGATCAGCGCCGGCTTCGATGCCCACCGCCTCGACCCCATCGGCCGGCTGGGCCTGGAAGTTGAGGACTTTGCCGAATTAACGAAGCGCGTGCTGGAAGTGGCCAACGTCCACTGCCACGGCCGCGTCGTGAGTTGCCTGGAGGGCGGTTATAATATCCAAGTGTTGGCGGAATGTGTGCAGGCGCATTTGGAAGTGCTATTGGGGCCGCTTGCCGCTTAGCCGGCACCCCGCCGACCGGCTCATTTCCCCATATCCCCCTAGACCCGAAAGCGCCTCCTGCGGTAGAATCGGCCGGCCCTCAATC
>DATGHS010000289.1:0-10553 GCA_035307785.1 Gemmataceae bacterium | reverse complement strand
CTGCGACCCCTGCCGGGGTCGCACACGGCGCTCGAGCCCCCCGGATTGTTTTGCGCGAATTGGCATCCCGGAGCGATGCCACGCCTTCAGCATCCCGGAGGGATGCCAGCCATTAGCCGGTGGTTGAGCGCAGCGATACCACCGGTCCGCGGGTCGTCCATATTCATCGACCCCGATAGGGGTCGCAGCATCCTGCCTCGTCCGCAATCGCTGCGACCACTGCCGGGGTCGCGGCGACGTCATCCATATTCGTCGCGCCTCCTCGTCAAAACATGATGCGAGATTTAATAGAATGACCGCGTCAATCGCCCTCGCGCCGCCGCCAGATCCCAGGACGCACCATGATCGCTGATTCGCCCAAATCCATAGATGATGGCCAAGCCCAGCGCAGCACGCCTGCGCCGTCGGACGCTGACGGCGCCGAGCATTCGTTCCCCGTCGTGGGCATCGGCGCGTCGGCCGGCGGCTATGAAGCCTTCGCGCAACTACTTGAAAACCTTCCGGCCGAACCCGAGATGGCCTTCGTGCTGGTGCAACACCTCGATCCCAAGCACGCCAGCAGCCTGACCGAATTGTTGGCGAAATCGAGCAAGATGCCGGTCCGGCAAGTGACCAGCGGCACCCAGGTGCAAGTCAACCACGTTTACGTGATTCCTCCCAATTCCGATTTGGTCATCCGCCAAAACCTCTTGCAACTTTCGCCGCGCTTGGAGCGCGCCGTCCCGCACATGCCGGTGGACTATTTTCTGCGCTCGCTCGCTGAAGACCGCAAGAGCCAGGCCATCGGCGTCATCCTCTCGGGCACCGGCAGCGACGGTACGCTCGGTTTGCGGGCCATCAAGGCCGAAGGCGGCATCACGTTCGCACAAGATAAGAGCGCAAAGTATGACGGCATGCCTACCAGCGCCATTCTGTCGGGCTGCGTGGATTTTGTGCAACCGCCCCGGGAGATTGCCGAGGCGCTGGTGCAAATCGGCGCTCATCCCTACCTCAACCATGCGCCGCCGCATGAGGCCGACGGGCAACGGCCGGAAGACGGGATGCTGGAACTCTTCCACATTCTGAAGAAAGCCAGCGGCGTGGACTTCTCCAACTATAAGCACGGCACGCTCCAACGGCGCATTCAGCGCCGCATGGTCGTCCACCGCCTGGAGAAGCTGAACGACTACGTGAAATTGCTGCGCGACAATAAAACCGAAGCTGAGTCGCTCTATCACGATATGCTCATCCAGGTCACCAGCTTTTTCCGCGAGCCGGAGGTTTTCGAGGGGCTGAAAAAGTTCGTATTTCCGCCATTGCTGAAAGAGCGCGATCCCGCTTCCCCTGTTCGCATTTGGGTGCCTGGCTGTTCCAGCGGCGAGGAGGTTTATTCCACGGCGATTGCGCTGTTGGAGTGCCTGGGCGACAACCCGAACAATATGCCGATCAAGATTTTCGCCACCGATATCGACGACAATGCCGTTAATCAGGCCCGCCAGGGCAAGTACCTGGAGAACATCGCCACCGACATCTCGCCCGAGCGGCTGCGGCGCTTTTTTAGCCGGGTGGACGGCGGCTACCAGATTAGCAAGAGCATTCGCGACCTGTGCGTCTTTGCCCGCCAGGATGTAACTCGCGACCCGCCCTTTTCCAGCCTCGACTTGATCAGTTGCCGCAACGTCTTGATTTATTTGGGACCAGTCCTCCAGAAGCGCGTGCTGCCGATTTTCCACTACGCGCTGAAATCGGGCGGCTATCTGTTGCTGGGGACTTCGGAAACCATTGGCGGCTTTAACGATCTCTTTCGCCCGGTAGAACCCAAGCACCGGATTTATGCGCGCAAGGAAACCGCGCAACGGACAGCCTTTTATTTCGACACGCCGGACCTGCACGCCGGCGAAGCGCATTCGGCTGGTTCGGCGGGCGTGCATGAATTGACCGCACTGGAGATTCAACGAGAAGCGGACCGCCTCGTCCTCTCGAAATACGCTCCGGCCGGCGTGGTGGTGACCGAAAACTTCGATATTCTTCAGTTCCGCGGCCAGACAGGCGCCTATCTCGAACCGGCGCCCGGCGCCGCCGCCTTCAATCTCTTGAAGATGGGCCGGGAAGGGCTCCTGCTGCCGTTGCGCAGTCTGATGGATCAAGCGAAACAGGCCAAGCATCCTGTTCGCCAAGGCAACGTGCGCGTGAAGTGCAACGGCGGCTACCGCGAGATCAACCTGGTGGTGTCGCCGTTCAAGCCGGTAACCTCCAAGGCACGCCTGTTTGTGGTTTTGTTCGAAGACCCGCAACTGCAGCATACGCCGCCAGCTCCCGAATCGCGGCCGTCCGAAACCGTCAAACCCAAACCGGAGCCGGCCCGCGAACAAGCAAAGGAATTCGAACGTCTGGCCGAGGAACAGAGCGGGACGCGCGCTTACTTGAACTCGATCATTGAAGAGCGCGAAGCCAGCAACGAGGAACTCAAGGCCGCCAACGAGGAAATCGTTTCCAGCAATGAAGAATTGCGCAGCACCAATGAGGAACTGCAAACCGCCAAGGAGGAATTGCAAGCCACCAACGAGGAGCTGGGCACCGTCAATGACGAACTGCGGCATCGTAATGAAGAGGCAAGCCGGCTCAATGATGATCTGCGTGTCTTGCTGGAGAGCATCCAGATACCCATCGTCATGCTGGGGCGGAGCCTGAATATCCGCCGCTTCACTCCCAGTGCGGCCCGGTTGCTGAACTTGATTCCGACCGACGTGGGACGGCCGATCGGCAACATCAAGCCGCGCCTCGTTGTTTCCGACTTCGAGGAACTCGTTAACAGGGTGATTGATTCGCTGCAGTGCCTGGAACGCGACGTTCAAGACGTGGATGGCCGCTGGCATCAACTGGCCATTCGGCCGTACAAGACTTCCACAAACCAGATTGACGGCGCCGTTATCACGATGGTGGATATCGATCTGCTCAAGACCAGCGAAGAGCGCTTTCGGGCAGCGGAGGCGCGGCTGCGCGCCATTCTCGATACCGCGGCCGAAGGCATCATCATCATGGACGACCAAGGCACGATTCAGGATTTCAACCACGCCGCCGAGACGATTTTCGGCTACGCGGCGGAAGAGATCATCGGCAAAAATGCCAATATTCTGTTAGGCGGCTTGAAGGCCGGCGAGCGCAGTGGCTACCTCACCAAAATCGTCGGCGCACGCCGCGAGCTCGAAGGCCGGCACAAGAACGGTTCGACGGTCACCCTCGACGTCCATGTAAGCGAGGTCAGCGACGGGAAAACGCTCTACACCGCCATTGTGCGTGATGTTTCCCAACTAAAACAGGCACAGGAGCGCATGCTCCAGGCCGAACGCCTGGCCAGCATCGGAAAGATGAGCGCCGGCCTGGCCCACGAAAGTCGCAATGCTCTCCAGCGCGCGCACGCTTGTGTGGAAATGCTCCGCCGCGAAATTAAGGACCAGGGCAAGGCCGTTGAACTATTAGACCGTATTCAGGACGCGCAAAACCGCCTCCTCCAGCTGTACGAAGAAACCCGCTCCTTCGCTGCGCCGATTAACTTGAACCGCCGGCTGACCGACCTAAGTGAGGTGGTCCGCAGCGCCTGGGACAGCTTGAGCGAAGTCCGCAAAGGCCGCAAAGCGAAGTTGACTTCCAAACCGGGCAAGCTCGACGTGAAGTGCGAGGTGGATGCGGCCCAGATTGAGCAAGTGGTGCGTAATACGCTGGAAAACGCACTCCAGGCTAGCCCCGACCCATGCAAGATCGATGTGTCGTGGTCGGAGGCCAATCTGAAAGGCGAACCCGCCGTGCAAATGGCCATCCACAACAACGGCCCGGCCCTTACGCCGCAAGAATTGCAGCAAATGTTCGAAGAATTCTTCACGACCAAAACGCATGGCACGGGCCTTGGCCTCACCATCGCCCGCCGCATTGTCGAAGCGCACGGTGGCCGCATCGAGGCCAACCCGAATATGAAAGAGGGAGTGGAGATATTGGTGACGCTGCCAAGAGGGATGTGATGATGTGAGCCCTGGAAGGGCGAAAGGCCACGCCGGTGGGTTGCGCTGCGCTCCACCCACCCTACAAAAACGACGGGAAGCCGCTAGACAAGCAAATAGAGTTAGCCCGAAGCGCGAGCGAGGGAACGAGAAAACGCCCTCGCTCGCGCTTCGGGCTAACCCACCGTTTTAGCCTGGACCATCGAGTAGGGTGGGTGGAGCGCAGCGCAACCCACCATGGCCACGCCGGTGGGTTGCGCTGCGCTCCACCCACCCTACAAAACGGACGGGAAGCCGTTAGACAAGCATGTAGAGTCCAAAAGGCCGAGGTCAAAGCACCGCGAATGGTGGATCCCGTGTCCTGCCCCACACGTACCAAATAGGATCTGTTCACGGAGCTCGCCATGAAGAATCCGATTCGAATCGCGTTCGCGGAAGACGAACCCGACATGCGGGAATACCTGGAAAAGACGCTTCCCCTACTCGGCCACCAGGTGGTCGTTTCTGCGAAGAACGGCCGCGAGCTGGTGGAGAAATGCCGGACCGCCAAGCCGGACTTGATCATATCGGACATCAAAATGCCGGACATTGATGGCATCGACGCGGCCAGAACCATTTTTCAGGAGCGCCCGGTGCCGGTGATTTTGCTTTCCGCGCACAGCGAACCGGAACTGATCGCTCGCGCCGATAACGATTATGTGTTCGCTTATCTGGTCAAGCCGATCAAGGAAACGGACCTCAACCCGGCCATCGGCCTGGCCATGAAGCGCTTCGAGCAATTGCAAGCGCTGCGCAAGGAAGCGAGCGACCTGCGCCAGGCACTCGAAGACCGCAAGCTCATCGAGCGCGCCAAGGGCGTGTTGATGAAACGAGCCCATATTGGCGAACACGACGCTTTCCGGCGCATGCAGAAACTCGCCAGCTCCAAGCGACAAAAACTTGTCGAAATCGCGCAGATGATCCTCGCGGTGGAGGAAGTAAGCGGGAGCGACGATGGCGAATCCCAGCCGTAAGGCCAGGGAAGCACGGGATCATGGCAGGCATGAGCGCGCCCTCTAATTTTTTGGCCGCAGAGCGGCAACCGAATTCAGGAAAAACAACGGCGATCATTCCTGCTTGCAGCCCCCGGAGGGGGCGACCGATGGTAGCCAGGGGTGGAGCGCTAGCGCAACCCCTGGTAAGCTGACTCGCCTCCATTATGTTGAGCCCTGGAAGGGCGAAAGAAACCATTCAACGCAATGACTCGTCTCAACCGTGGAGCGCGGCATGCCTCAATCATTCACGTGTTTGCACTATCATCTCATATTCAGCACCAAAGGTCGCGTCCCCTCCATTACTCCGGAAATTCAAAGTCGGTTATGGGAATATCTTGGCGGCATTATCCGTAATGCAGGCGGAATATCCATTCAGATTGGCGGAACTACTGACCATGTACACTTATTGGTGACGCTCCGGCAAGACCGCGCCCTTTCGGATTTCATGCGCGCACTGAAGGCCGGCGCTTCGGGTTGGATTCACGACACTTTTCCGCATCTTGCGGGCTTTGCCTGGCAGACGGGTTATGGGGCCTTCACGGTGAGCCATTCGGGGTTAGATGTGGTCAAAATCTATATCGCCAAGCAGGAAGAACACCACCGGAAGCTAAGTTATCAAGACGAATTCCGCACGTTTTTAATCAAGCACGAAATTGAATTTGATGAGAAGTACTTGTGGGATTGATGGCGCGACTCTTACGCCCTTTCAGGGCTAAGCCAATGCAATGCCCATCGTTTCCAGGGGTTGCGCTAGCGCTCCACCCCTGGCTACCGTCGGTCGCCCCCTTCGGGGGCTGCGGGCGCAGTGGTAGCCATCACATCTCGCCTTACCCTTGGTACAATCAATTCCATGTTTCCCCAAGAAGACCAAATCCGCTTAGGCGGCGGGCCGAAGGCCATTGAACGACAGCACGCCAAAGGCCGGAAGACCGCCCGCGAGCGCATTGCCCTGCTCTGCGATCCGAATACCGAGTTTTTCGAGTTAGGCCTCTGGGCCGCCTGGAATATGTACCAGGATTGGGGCGGCGCACCGGCTGCCGGCGTGGTAACCGGCATTGGCCGCGTGAGCAACCGGCTCACGATGATCATTGCCAACGATGCGACGGTGAAGGCCGGCGCGTTTTTCCCGATGACCTGCAAGAAGGTGCTGCGTGCGCAGCGCATCGCGCTCGAAAACCGCCTGCCGCTCATTTACCTCGTCGATAGCGCCGGCGTCTTTCTTCCGTTGCAGGACGAAGTCTTTCCCGATGAAGACGACTTCGGCCGCATCTTTCGCAACAATGCCGTCATCTCGGCCGTGGGCATTCCGCAATTCGCTGCCATCATGGGCAACTGTGTCGCCGGCGGCGGCTACCTGCCGGTGCTGTGCGACCAGTTGCTGATGACCGAAGGCAGCGGCCTGTACCTTGCCGGGCCGGCGCTGGTGAAGGCCGCCATCGGCCAGACGGTCAGCCATGAGGATCTCGGCGGCGCGGCCATGCACGCGACCATCAGCGGCACGATTGACTTTCGTGAGGCGAATGATGAAGCCTGCCTGCAGCGCCTGCGGCGCCTGGTGGAAGCGCTGCCGGCTGATCGGGCGCTACGAGCCGGAAGCGTAAGCGACGGGCCAGCCCATCCGTCGCTTACGCTTCCGGCTCGTCCTGGTCACGCCACCCACGAAGAATACGACATCCGCGATCTGCTTCCCCATATTCTCGACACCGGCCCGTTCGATGAATACAAGTCCGAGTTCGGGCAGACTCTCGTCTGCGGTTTTGCCAAGCTCGGCGGCCTTTCGGTTGGCATTGTCGCCAATCAGCACAAGCGCTGCAAGCCCGCAAAAGGCCCGATCCAATACGGCGGCGTGATCTACGTCGACAGCGCCGAGAAGGCCGCCCGCTTCGTCATGGATTGCAACCAGGCGCGCGTGCCGATCATTTTCCTGCAAGACGTGAACGGCTTCATGGTCGGCAAGGACTCGGAGCAGGCCGGCATCATTAAAGCGGGAGCCAAGCTCGTCAATGTGATTTCCAACAGCGTGGTGCCGAAGATCACGGTGATCCTGGGCGGCTCGTTCGGCGCCGGAAATTATGCCCTGTGCGGCAAGGCATTCGATCCGCGCTTCATGTTCGCCTGGCCGAGCGCCAAGTACGCCGTCATGGGCGGCGACCAGGCCGCCGGCACGTTGCTGGACATTACCGTGCAAGCCCTCAAGCGCACCGGTCACGAACCCGATGCGAAGGAATTGCAGGAATTGCAGGAAAAGATCAAAGCCAGCTACGACGAACAGACCGACATCCGCTACGCAGCTGCGAGGCTGTGGGTGGACCGTATTATTCAGCCGGAAGAGACGCGTTCGGCGCTACTCGTGGCACTTGAAGTAGCGACGCGCTTTGATTCGGGGTTGGAGTTCAGGACGGGAGTATTGCAGGTCTAAACTTGTAGGGGGGTGGAGCGCGGCGCAACCCACCCGTGCAAGCTTCAGGTGCAATGTCCGCAGTACCGCCTTTACTGTGGTTCTTCGACTTCGGTAATGCTCTTTGACAGGATAACCGGATGATTTCCGTCGCGTGCAACCCCTCGGGGAACCCCGAAGGGGTTCGATATCATAGCCCAGGGTTGCCGCGCCAGCGGCAACCCTGGGAAACGACGTTACAACATTGCACTAACCCTGAAAGGGTTGAAGAAATAGACGTTGGGCGGGATCTGCTGCAACCCTTTCAGGGTTGGTGGCTAGAGCGATTCGTCGAACCCAGGGTAGCCGCGAAGCGCGGCAACCCTGGGCTATGATATGTAACGCCTTCGGCGTAAGAGCCAGTCGCAAATAAGTCAATGTTCATTGAGAGGAATCGGAAAGACCGCCTAAAGGCGGTACTACGAACATTACTCCTCCTGTGCCGTCGTTCGCCCGAGTGCCACATCAAATTCGCTCAATAACGGCACCAGCATCGCCGCGATTGTGAAACCAAATGCCCCGCCAATCACGAGGAACGGCAGCAGCGGGTCGGTGGATTCGTCGCTGCCTGGCTTCGACACGATAACATTGATCACGCAGTAGTACACCGCCAGCGGACAGGCGATGGCCGCGACAGTCAATGCAGTCGAAGGCCGCGTGCCGCTCAGCACCCACCACAAGCCGCCAATGCCCGTCGCCAGGAACATAATGAAGCTGGCCCACTGGTATTCGAAGCTGCCACTCACGAGAATCAGGTAGATGCTGATGAGGGTGCCGACCGAGAGGAAGAAAATGGTCCCGAGGGTATGAGTAATGCCCAGCCGACTGCTGGTGTTACGCAGGGCCACGTGGACGCCGAGCACACCGGCAAACGCCAACAGGATCACCAGCGTGCCAAGTACGCACAACACCGCACCGACGTTCATGCTGGTGCGCAGGTATTCCTGGCCGCGCGGCGGCGTCGCCAGCACTTGCAGCACCCCATAAACGATGGCGAGAATGAGGGGCGGCAGCAGGAACTCCTTCACGTTCCAGGCAATGCCCCAAAGTTTACCGAAAATAAACTCCCGTGGGGTAAGATCCGTAACCAGCAATAGTTCCAGCGCGCCGCCGTCGCGTTCCGACGTGATCGCCGTCACGGCCTGGGCGCTCACTAAAAGCAAGCTGAGAACGCCGATCGGCACGATGCCAAGGGCCGAAGCAAACGGCTGGTGCCCATTCGGCCGGTTCAAGCCGATGTTGCTGAACGCAAAAATGCAAATCATCGCCAGGACGACGAAATAGGCCAGCTTGATGAGCAGCGGTTTACGGCCGTAGGCCAGCGTGCGCACTTCGCGCCAGAGGACCGGGTTTTGCCAAACCTTACGCACCGCCCCCGGCGCGGCATGGGCTCGCGCCCGATCCTTGTCTTCGTCGTCTTCTTTTCGTTCGCGTTGCATGATGGGCTCGCCGCGCGGGTTCCATTTCCGCAGGCGAATGATGCCGACCGCATTCAACACAACACTAGCGATCAGCATCGTGAGGAAGTAACCGTAGGCGGCGTGGAATCCACCGCCCGCGATGGGAGGTTCCAGCACGCTTTGCAGCGCGAGATAGGGATCGAGCCAGCTCTGGATGGTCGCAACTTGCCCGACACTCCAGAACGGCACAAATGCCAGACCGCGCACCAGGCACAGATACAAGACCAGAAACAAGACCGATAAGGCCAGCGACTGGAAGGTGCGGTCCCGCCAGAGTGCGACCAGTCCGCCGAGCGATCCGGCCGCGAAGCCGGTGGCGACGAGTATCAAGACCGCTTGTACGACTTGCTCGGGATCAATGCCGCCCAAAAGCAACAACATCGCCAGCACCGGAACCGAACCTGCCAGCAACAAGCCGATGGGCAACAAGGCCCCGAGCAGCTTGCCGAGCACGATTTCGTAATCGCGCATGTCCGTGATCAACAAGAGAATAAACGTACGGCGATCTTTTTCCTGAGCTACGGCGCTGGCCGCCGACAGCGCGGCAAAGAAAAGCAGCAGCGTTAAGAGCACATAGGTGTAAATCTGAAACAGGAGCAGGCCGAAGCGGGCGGTTTGGCCGAGCATGGCATTCTGTTGCCATCCTACGGCGGCCTGCCACGCGGTGAGCCCCAGCACCCAGAGAAGGCCGAGCGATAACGTGCGGGCAAGATAATGGCCGCCCCGCCGCGGCACGGTCTGAAACTCGCGCGTGAAAATCGGACCCAGCATGCAACCGCTTTCCGGATTTCAAGAACGGGCGAGCCGAGCCGCGTAAGCGGCCGGGTCTGGGGCGCTTGCTCCACCCGGCCGCTTACGCGGCTCGGCTCGCCACTGTCAGCATCATTGTTCTTGTTTACGCACAGATCAAGGTACGGGTTCGCCCAAGCAAGGGCGAGCGTTTGCCTACAATGTTGCAGAGATGAAAGTCATTGTGATTCAAGTTGACGGCCTGCAACTCGCGGCACTCGGCGCCTACGGCAACGTGTGGGTGGATACGCCGCACCTCGATATGCTCGCCGCAAGCTCCGTAGTCTTCGATCAGCACTTTGTCGGCGTGCCATCGGCGGAAGGCATTGCGCGCGCCCTGTACGGCGGCAAAACTTGCTTTCCGCTGATCGAAGGCAAGCATGATGTCAAAGCAGGCCAAACCATACTGGAGTTGTTGTCGAGTCGGAATGTGATATGTCATGTTGTGCACCAAGGCCGGCAGAACTCATCTTCGCCTGAGGTCGAGCCGATCAGTACTCCCTGCTCGGTACTCGGTGCCGACGATCTGCAAGGTCACCTGCGGCCATTGGACGAATTTGAAAACGCACTCGTTTGGCTTCAGACTGACATCTTCCCGCCCTGGGAAGTTTCCCCGGATCGCTTCGCCAAGCAATGCGAAGACTGGGAATTTGAGGAAGAGCCCCCACCCTGGCCCGATCCGGAGCCTGGTTGGCTCAATCCGGCCGATGATATCTCGTTCGCGCGCTTGCAACGAACCTATGCTGCTGTTGTCGAGGATTTGGATGAAAAACTCGGCGAATGGTTTGACTTGCTCGCACAGCAAGCCTGGTGGCGGGAAGCCGTGTTCATCTTCACGGCCGCCCGGGGACAGAATCTG